>NZ_UAQP01000014.1:517500-861941 GCF_900445985.1 Brevundimonas vesicularis | reverse complement strand
GGCCTGGCCCTGCTCGAGCAGCCGCAGCATGTCTGAGCCGGACAGGTCATCGGGATAGAGGCTCTGGAACTGCTGCTCCAAGCCGCTGACCGAACTGGCGATCCCGCGCGCCGTGCGGGCCAGTTCGGCCATATCGCGCAACGACTGGCTGTTGCCGGTCAGATGGCTGTAAGGCGAGGCCGCAAGGCTCTTGGCCTCGTTGGCTAGGCTCTCCAGCTGACGCGCCGCCTGAAGCGCATTTTCGATGTGGTTGCGGGGGTCGAAGACGACCTGTTGTGCAGGCGCCGGGGTCGCGGTCGCCAGCAGGCTGACGGCCACGAGGCCGACGGCCACGATCTGGACCGGCCTATTCGGCCGCGAGCGGTCGGGCGAAGGCGTCGAAAACAGCATCAACATTGTGTACTCCCTTGGCTGTGAGAAATTCCCGCGCAAATCCGGCCTCTCCGGAGGCAGCGAGAATGTCGTCGATGAGGGTCTGGTCTTCCGGTGCGCTGGCCCCGCACAGGGCGAGGGCCACGCCGGTCAGACGCAGGTCGAACAGACGACGGCCGCGCGGCTGGCGCCAGTAATAGGCCCGCTTGGGCGTGGCGAAGGCGATCAGCTCGAGCTGGCGCCGGTTCAAGCCGAACCCCTGATAGAGGCGGGCCGAAGACGGTTCGAGCGCGCGGGGGTTGGGCAGGAAGACCTGGGTCGGACAGCTCTCGATCAGACTGGTCGCGATCGGCGAGGCGGCCACGTCGTCCAAGCTCTGGGTCGCGAACACGACGGCGACCCGCTTCTTGCGCAGCGTCTTGAGCCACTCCCTGATCTTGGCGGCAAAGGCGGTCTCGCCGAGGAAGAGCCAGGCCTCGTCGAGCACCAGAAGTGTGGGTCGACCGTCGAAGCTGCGTTCGAGGTGATGGAAGAGCGCCGAGAGAACCGGAGCTACGGCCGAGGGCGTGGCCATCAGGCTTTCGAGCTCGAAGGTGTCGAACCGGCTGGGAACGAGCGCCTCGCCCTCTCCGTCGAGCAGGGCGCCGTGCGGACCTTTGAGTGTCAGGGGCTCCAGCGCGGCGGCGACCGCCTTGTCCTGCACCAGGGCGCAGAAGACCGTCAGGGTGCGCTGCGCCACGGGGGTGTCGGCCAGGGCCTCGAGCGCCGCCCAGATCTCTTCACGGATCCTTGGCACAGGCTCCAGCCCCGCGAGCCGGACGGTCTCTGCGATCCATTCCGACGCCCAGGCCCGTTCGATCTCCTGGTCGATGCGCGCCAGAGGCTGTAGCGAGAACCGCGCGGCGGGCTCCAACGCGCGCCAGCAGCCGCCGGCGGCGAGTGTCGCGGCCCGGGCCGAACGGCCCTTGTCGAAGAAGACCACCCGGGCGTCTGGGTAGCGGAACCACTGCAGGGCCAGGAAAGAAAGAAGCGCGCTCTTGCCCGAGCCCGTTGGCCCGACGACCATCGCGTGGCCGACATCGCCGACGTGCAGCACCAAGCGAAAGGGGGTCGACCCTGTCGTCCGGGCCGTCGCCAGCGGGGGGCCATCCAGATTGAGGTCCAGGGACGGCCCGGCCCAGACCGCCGACACCGGCAGCAGATCGGCCAGATTCAGGGTCGAGACGAGCGGTCGGCGGACGTCGGCATAGGGCTCGCCCGGCAGGGAGCCAAGCCAGGCCTCCACGGCATTGAGGTCCTCGATCCGAGCCAACAGCCCCTGAGCGTTCAATGCGGCCTCGATGGCCCGCGCCTTGGCGGCGGCGCCGGCCTCCGTCGCGTCAAGCACGGTCACCGTCAGGGTCAGATAGCCGAAAGCGCAGGCCTCGGCCCCCAAGGCGGCCAGGGCGCCGTCGCACTCCTCGGTCTTGGAGGCCGCGTCGGTATCGAGCAGCGGCACCTCCTCCTTGGTGATGGCTTCACGCAGGAGAACACCGACACCCTTGCGCTTGGCGAACCAGCGCTTCCTCAGCTTGACGATCTCACGCTCGGCCTCCGGCTTGTCGAGACCGATCCAGCGGGCCGTCCAGCGGTAGGGAAAAGGAAGGGCGCCAAGCGCATCCAGCAGGCCGGGCCGCGTCACCGACGGCAGGCCGCGCACGGACACGACCTTGAGCCAGCGATCACCGAGACGCGGGGCGATGCCGCCGGAGAGGTCGGCATCCGTCAGCCAGGCGTCGAGATACATGGGCGAATCCGGCGCGGCGACCGGGAAGCTCCTCGGCGACACGCAGTCGTGCAACCAGGTCAGCAGCTCCGTGTCGTCGAGCGGAGCGATCTCGGGCAGGGCGTCCGACAGGAGGTCGAGCGTGGTCGCCGCCTCCCGGGTAAAAACCGCCAGGGCCTGGCGCCAGTCCGCGCCGCCCTTGGCCAGGCCGTCGAACAGCCAGCGCTCCATTATCCGCGTCTCGTCGGCCGGGGGCAGCCAGGTCAGGGCCAGGTGAAAATCCGTTTCGAAGGCGGGGTCGCCCGCCTCGAACCGGCTTCGGCGCTCCTCATCGAGAAGCCAGGCGACATCCAGGTCGAACGCGCTCTCCGGATAGGGGGCGGCCTCGCGGCGGCGCGCCTCCATATGCAGGCACCAGCCCGTCCCGAGACGCTTCAGCGCATTGTTCAGACGCGCACGGACGGCCATCAGCTCGTCCTCGGTCGAGGATTCCAGGTCCGGCCCCCGGAACCGGAAAGCCGTTGTGAACGAGCCGTCCTTGTTCAGGACCACGCCCGGCGCGACAAGAGCGGCCCAGGGCAGATGGTCGGCGAGAGCGGCCGGGCGTCTGCGATGTTCTTCGAGAAAGCGCATCGGCCCCTCACGCGTCCAGATGGCCAGGCAGGGCGAGGTGTCGCCGCAGCACATCGAAGAACCGGCGGTCCGCTCTGGCCGCCCACAGGCCGATCGCGTGGGCGGCGGCCCACCACAGAAGGCCGAGCCACCAGATCCGCAGGGCAAGGCCGAGCACCACCGCGATCGTCCCCATGGCGATGGCGTAGTCCCGAGGCATCCCGGCCATGAGGACCGGCTCGGTCAGGGCCTGGGCGACCGGAAGATCCCAGCCCTCCGGTCGGCCGTCTTGGAGGGAGCCGGCCATCATCCGATCTCCGCCCCGCCGGCGAAGCCGAAGAAGTCGAGGAAGAAGGTCGAGGCCGCGAAGGCGATGCAAAGGCCGAACATGATGCCCAGACCGCGCCGCATCGAGGATCCGTTCTCGCTCATCGCGATCCCGGCGCCGAAGACGACCACCGCAACGACTGCTGCAGCCTGGACCACGGGCCCGGTGATGGACTGGACCACCTGCTGGAGCGGCCCTTCCCAGGGCATCCCCGAACCTCCGGCCAGGGCCGGCCCGGCCATCATCAGGCCGCACGTCATCATCGCGCCCAACAGGCGGCGCCCAAGTCTTCCACGCATGTCTTGCTTCCTGTGTTCAGCGCGTCTCAGCGCGATGCACCACATAGCAAGCAAATGTATCCACAGGTTGTCAACTCTGTGGATCGATTATTTTGCGCGACTTACAAACGACTGTAAGACAACTCGCAACGACTCAAAATATAACTTGTGATGACTTGCGGTCCGAAAGTCGCCCTGACTTCGATGGCGACTTCCCACGACTTGCGTTTCGTCCCCGACAGCGCGCGTTGCCAAACGACGCCGCCACAATTTCAGGTGAAAGATTAGCTTACGGCCAGGACGGTTATCGCATAGCCGTCGTCGTCCAACGGCTCGACACCGAGCACAGCCTGGACCTTCCGTCCGGTGGCGGTCCGCCAGATGTGGACATCCAATCGATCCGTGGATGATCGGGCGGCGGGGTGTCCAGGAGAAAGTTTTGGCCGACTGCCGCCCCGAACGGCCCTTTCGCGGTGAGCCAGCGGCAGCTTGAATCGAGAGGTCGGAGATGCGGCTGAGGTCTGAAATCCGCCACAAGCAGATATTCGGGTAACCTCGAAAATTACAGGTTGCACTGGGACGGGGTACGGAGCTTAGCTTTCTGGTATCGAACGCCCCGCGCCCTTCAGGGGGGTGCGATCGCGATTGCGGAGAGATCCGAGGTGATCTCGACCGGAACCCCGGCGGCCTTCCGTTCGGAATAGCGGTCCACGAGCTGAACGGCGTGCGGCCGGATCAGGATGGTGAAGCGCACCAGCTCCTCCATCACATCGACGATCCGCTCATAGTAGACCGAGGGCTTCATTCGACCGGCCTCGTCGAACTCCTGGAAGGCCTTGGCCACGCTGGACTGGTTGGGGATGGTGACCATCCGCATCCAGCGGCCCAGAAGGCGCAGGGTGTTGACGGCGTTGAAGCTCTGGGACCCGCCCGACACCTGCATGACGGCGAGCGTCCGGCCCTGGGTCGGGCGCATCCCGCCCAGGCTGAGCGGCAGGTGATCGATCTGCAGCTTCATCACTCCGGAGACCTGGCCGTGCCGTTCCGGACTGCACCAGACCATGCCCTCCGACCAGAAAGCGTGCTCGCGCAACTCGCGCACCGCCGGGTGGTCGTCGTCGCCGGGCGCGCCCGGCAGGGGGAGGTCGGAGGGGTCGAAGATGCGGGTCTCGCATCCCATTCGCTGCAGCAGGCGGGCTGCTTCCTCGACGCAGAGCCGCGAATAGGACCGCTCGCGCAGCGATCCGTACAAGAGAAGGATACGCGGCGCCGGGTCTGCCGGGCCCAGTCCACGGGCGGGCTCGGCAGAGAGATAGGCCGCGTCCAGAGCCGGCAGGTGATCTGGATACGGCAGCGAACGCAGGCGGGCGAAGGTCATCACAGGTCCTTGGTCAGATAGGCGGCCGACGCGGGGCAGAGATCCGCGAACTCGCGGGTTCGCGGATCGCGGGCGGCACAGACGCCCGATCGGCGGCGACAAAGCCGCGCCCGGCGAAGAAGGGCTCGGCCGTCGTCGTGAGCAGGTGAAGCCGTTCTCCGCCCAGATCCCTCGCCACTGCCTCGGCGGCGGTCAGGCTGCGGCTCCCGAGCCCTTGGGCCTTCAGGTCGGCGAGCACGACCAGGGAACGCAGCATCAAATCCCGCCCCCCCTCCAGGCCGACGTATCCGGCGAGGGCTCCGTATTCGCGGGCGGTGAAGTAGCGGCCGGCGCCGGGCTCCGGCAGGCCCTCGCCGCGTAGGGTTGCGATCAGGCCGGCGTCATCCGCGTCCAGGAGATGCAGGACGACCATCAGGCGGCGTCCGCCGGCGGCGCGGTGTCAGGAAACCAGCGTCGGCCCATCCGCAGCGCGACGGATACCAGTAGGATCAGCACCGGCACCTCGACCAGCGGGCCTATGACGGCCGCGAAGGCGACGGGCGAGGTCAGCCCGAAGGCCGCGATGGCCACGGCGATGGCCAGCTCGAAATTGTTCGAGGCCGCGGTGAAGGCCAGGGCGGTGGTGCGCGGATAGTCGGCCTCGATCAGCTTGCCCATGAGGAAGCTGACCACGAACATGACGAGGAAGTAGATCGTCAGGGGAATGGCGATGCGCAGGGCGTCCGGCGGAAGAGCCACCACCTCGCCGCCCTTGAGGCTGAACATGACAACGATGGTGAACAGCAGGGCGATCAGGGTGATCGGTCCGATGCGCGGCAGAAAGCGCCGCTCGTACCAGTCGGCGCCCCGGCGGGCGATCAGGCCGCGACGGGTCAGGAAGCCGGCCAGGAACGGCAGGCCAAGGTAGACGAGCACCGCGCCTGCGATGGTCCAGACGCTGATGTCCACCACACTGCCCTGCAGGCCGAACAGGGGCGGCAGGACCGTGAGGAAGATCCAGGCGTAGAGGCTGAAGAACAGGATCTGGAAGATCGAGTTGAACGCCACCAAGCCGGCGACATACTGGTTGTCGCCCCGCGCCAGCTGTTCCAGACCAGCACCATGGCGATGCAGCGGGCCAGGCCGATCAGGATGACGCCGGCCATGTATTCCGGCTGATCGCGCAGGAAGATCACCGCCAGGGCGAACATGAGGACCGGGCCCAGCACCCAGTTCTGGAACAGGGACAAGGCCAGGACCCGCTTGTCGGCGAAGACGCGCGGCAGCTCCTCGTAGCGGACCTTGGCCAAGGGCGGGTACATCATCAGGATCAGGCCGATGGCGATCGGGATGTTGGTCGAGCCGATCGACAGGCTGTCCACCCACGCCGGAAGGCCGGGAACCAGCGCCCCCAGGGCGACGCCCAGCGCCATAGCCACGAAAATCCACAGCGTCAGCCAGCGGTCGAGAAAGGACAGGCGACGCGGCGCATCGTCCGCCACCGGGGTGTCCATCATCGTTTCACCCGCTGCCCGGCTGCGTCGATGACGACCTCGCCGTCCTCCTTGGTGAAGGGCTTGAGACTGTCGGCGGGCAGAAGATCGAGGACGGCCTCCGACGGTCGGCACAGGCCGACACCGAGCGGACTGACGACGATCGGGCGATTGAGCTGGATCGGATGGGCTTCGATCGCATCGAGCAACTGATCGTCCGTCAGGCCCGGGTCCCCAAGGCCCAGTTCGGCGAAGGGCGTGCCCTTCTCGCGCAACAGGTCGCGCAGCGGCTTGCCGGCCCGCTTGGCCAACCAGCCGACCATGGCGCGCGACGGCGGCGTCTTCAGATACTCGACGACATGCGGCTCGGTGCCGACGTGGCGAATGAGCTCCAGCGCGTTGCGCGACGTCCCGCAGGCGGGGTTGTGATAGATCACGATGTCCACGGGATCCTCAGGGGCAGCAGGGCGCGAGTTCGGCCAGCAGGGGCTCGCAAAGGTCCGCCCTCCCCCCGCAGCAGTCCTTGAGCAGGAACAGTACCAAGTCGCGGGACCGGTCCAGGTCGGCCCGATAGATGATCGACCGGCTGCGCCGCTCCGACTTGATCAGCCCCGCACGGGTCAGGACGCCCAAGTGCGCCGACAGGGTGTTGGCCGGCACGGCCAAAGTCTGGGCGATCTCGCCGGCCGGCGCCCCCGCCGGTTCGTGGCGCACCAGAAGGCGGAAGGTTTCCAGCCGAGTCGATTGGGCGAGGGCGGCAAGCGCCAGCATTGCGTCTTCGGATTCCATATTTCTAGATTAACGGAATTATTGATCGAAGCAATCACTACCGAGTTCTAGACGACAATCTGACGCGTCAGCCGATCAGTCAGCCAAGTCGTCAGCGAGAGGAATAATAGCCGAGCCCAGCGGCCACGTCAGCCCAACGTCGCTTCGAGGTGGCGTCAAGCTTGTCCAGCCAAGAGCTCACGCCGGTCCGCAATTCCGATGCCTTCACGACTACTGCGGGCCAAACCGACTGTCCGGCCTCGTCACGCAGTTCGAACCGGACCGTGGGATCCGGCAAGGTCAAATCGAAGTCAACGACGCCGAAATTGACGTCGTTGGAGAACGCCTGGCGCACCCGCATGACCGGGCGGCCCGTCAGGTAGAGGTCAACGGTATCCTGAGCCAGCGGCGAACTGACGAATTCGTACAGATCGTAGCCGCCGCGGTCCGACCAGGGCAGGCAGTTCATCTCGCCGAAATGCGTATCGCCCGAGAGCAGCAGGACGCCGGGGATCCTCTCTGCCATGATGTGTTCGAAGATGGCGTCCCGCTCATGGGTGAACGAGGACCACGAATCCGCACCCTCGGCCTTGCCGTCATTCCAGCCGGAACCGGAGATCAACACCTTGAATGGCGCACGGCTAGCGCTGAGCCCGGCCATCAGCCAGTCGCGCTGCGCCTCGCCGAGCATCGTCTTGCCGGCGACATCCGGGTCCATGTTAGGGTCGCGGTGATAGCGGACGTCAAGAAAGAAGAAATCGACACCACCCTGCGACCAGCGGAAGAAGGCGCCTGGCGTTCCAAGCAGGCCGGCGGACGGGTTGGGCCAATAACGTGCGAACGTCTCCAGGGCGGCGACCTTGCCGGGATGCCGACGATCCTGGTCGTTCAGCCCGTAGTCGTGGTCGTCCCAGATGCAGAACTGGGGCGTGGTCGCCATGAAGCGCCGGATCTCAGGCAGATCGCGCTGGCGGCGATATTCCTCGGCGAGGATCTCCGGGTCCAGGCTGTCGGCATAGACCGCGTCTCCGGCCCAGACAAAGAGGTCGGGTCGGGCAGTTTCGACTGCGCGCCAGATCGGCTGGACAGGATAGCGGGCGCGGCGGGCGCAGGATCCGAAAGCCAGCCTGAACCGGGCCGCCTGTTCGGGCGCCGCCGTCAATGTCCAAGGCTCCAGTCCCTGGTCGTCCGGATTGGGTTTGCCATCGACAATGATGCGGTAGGCGTAGGTACGGCCAGGCTCCAGCCCTTCAAGCTGATGAACCTGGATGAAGTCCTCCACGACATCGGCGGCCAGGACCGGGCTGCGACGTGGGTCCGGGAACTGGGGATCGACGTCGTATTCGATGCAGATCGGCCAAGGGCCGCTGGCCCGCGTCCAGACGACAGCCTCCCCGCCGCGCGCCCAGCCGAGCACAGGCCCCTGCATGAGACGCTTGATGCCGACCCAGTCGAGGTTTGACTGGGCGGCCGCGACGGCGGGCGAAAGGGCGAGAAAGCTCGCGCCCATCAGGGTACGGCGGTTCAGTGGCGGCATGAGGCGTCCTGTCGCGCGAAGGTGGGTCCGCGCCGCCGCCGGAAATGATCGAGGCGGCGCGGAGGGTCGTCAGAAGGCGTAGCGCAATCCGACGCCATACGTCGCCGGTGCGCCGACCAGACGCGATGCGCCGTTCAACTCCGGGAAATAGACCTCGTCGGTGATGTTGCGGCCGTAAGCGTAGACCGCCCAGTCAGCCGTCGACGCCAGCTCGACCCGTGCGTTCAGCAGTGTATAGGCCTCCGCCGTATTGCCGGGGATGGCGTTCAGACGGTTGGACTCCTCGCCGTGGTGCGAGACGCCCAGGCGCGAGTTGATCCTCCAGCCGTTCGACAGGGTCAGGCCGTGGTTGAACGACAAAGTGGCGGTGACGTCCGGGGCGCCCGGCAAGGGGTCGCCCACCGTGGCCAGGACATCGGCCACACGCGCCGAGCTGAACGAGATGATCTCGGAGTCCAGGAAGGCCGCCGACAGATCGACATCCAAGGTCTGGGAATCAGTCTCGAACAGCACGGCATTAATGGCGAAATCGATGCCCGAGGTCTCGGCCTCGCCGACGTTGGCTCGGCCGTTGGTGTCGTTGGCCAAACGAGTCGTCGCCTGCAACTCCTCGAACTCATAAGCGAAGGCGTCCAGCGACACGCGCAGACGACCGGTGGTCCAGCGCAGACCCGCCTCATAAGCGGTTACCGTCTCGGAATCGAACGGCAGGGTCTCGGCCTGGGTGAAGATCGAAGTGCCGTCGAAACCGCCAGCCCGATACCCGGTGCCGGCCGAGACGAAGACGTTGAGGTTCGAGGTGACGTCGTACTTGGCCGTGATCCGGCCCGAGACGTTGTCGTCCTCGAACTCGCGATTCCAGATGAAGGGGTTGGTGGTGGCGAAGGTGGTCGTGAAGGTCGAGATCCCCCACGGGTTGAGGTCGTCGTTGCGGCCGCTGAACGTCGATTCATCCCGAGTGTAGCGCAGGCCGCCGGACAGTTGCAGCCGGTCGGTGACGTGGAAGTCGATCTGGCCGAACGCGGCGACGCTGTCGCGGGTCTGCTTGTGCAGGTTGTCGTAGATCGTTCGCGCCGTATAGCTGGTCCAGCGGGTGTCGAAGTCGATCTCGTCGGAGACGAGGAACCCGCCGACGATCCAGTCGAACCGGCCGCCTGTATCGTCGCCCAGCCGGACCTCCAACGAGGCCTGGCTCAGCTCTTCGTCGGCGTCGAAGCGGGACGCGGGATAGGGCGAGCCGTCGCCGTTGCCTTGGACCGATCGCGTGGTGGCTTGGGCACCCGCAACGATCGTGAGGTTGAGGTTATCGCCGAGCTCATGCTCCAGGGTCGCCGACAGACCGTAGATGTCGATGTCCTGCGTTGGATATTCGGCCGAATAGAACTCGTAGGGGTCATCGTTCTCGCCGGCGTTGGCGATGTTGGTGTCGAGCGCCGCCGAGATCCGGTCGTACTGGCGCGTCTCGCCACGATCCCGACTGCCGAACAGTTTGATGGTCAGATCCGTCTGGGGCGCGAGTTCGATCGCCACCGTTGCACGACCAGCGACGAGGTCCTTGTCGCCGAAGCCTTCGCGACGGCCGGGATGGAGGATCGGCGGCATCTGGTTCTGCACCACCCCGCCGACCGAGAGGCGGAAGCCCGCAAGATCGCCGGCCCCGGCGCCGTCCATGAAGCCGCCGCCCTGCTCGGCCAGGATCGCCACCCGCACGCCGACCCTTTCCGTCACCGGGCCGCCGAAGGCGGTTTCGAAGGCGGTGTAGTCATAGCTGCCGTACTCGACCCGGGCGCCTCCCTCCCGCACGTCGGTCGGACCGCGGGTGATGGCGTTGATGACGCCGGCCGTGGTGTTGCGGCCATACAGAGTGCCTTGAGGCCCCTTCAGGACTTCCACGCGCTCCAGGTCGAAGAGAGGCATGCCCAGATAGGCGTTGGAGGTCTGGTAGACGCCGTCGATGTGCAGGGCGACCGAGGGGTTGCCGTTCGGCTTATAGTCATCGGCGCCGCCGATGCCGCGGATGGAGATCAGGCCGTAGTTCGTTCCGCCGAAGGCGTAGTTGACTGAGACGCCCGGAACCTCATCGACCAGGCCGGTGACGCTGTCGATGCCGCGCCGTGCGGCGTCATCGCCATCGATGACCGTCACCGCCAGAGGCACGTCTTGGATGCGTTGTTCGCGCTTCTGCGCCGTGACGATCACATCGTCGAGTTGGGCCGCGTCGCTCGTCTCGGTTCCGCCCGCTGAAACAGAAAAGGTGCGCTCGCCCACCGGCGTCGCGACCAGGCCGGATCCGGCGAGGATCTGGCCGAGAGCTTGGGACGGCGACATCAATCCCGAGAGTCGGTTTGCGCGCTTTCCACGAACCAGTTCAGGCGCGAACAGCACCTGAACGTCGGCAGTGCGCGCAAAGCTCGTCAGAGCCGTTTCAAGCGGCTGGCTTTCGATTGAGAAGGCGACCGGCTGATTGGCGGCTGTCTGGGCCATGGCGGGCGCCGAGACACCTAGCGCGGCGACGGCGACACAGGCGAGGAGGCCGCGCCTGAGGGCGCCGGCGAGCGGAGTGGTGTTGGTCATTGTAGCCCCATGAGATGCAGTGCCGGACGTGCGCCGGCTCACTCCCAGGAACGGAAGGCACTGCCCTGATCCCCACCCCGTCTTGGAAATTTCATCGAAGCGTCGCCGTTCAGTCAGAGGCGTCGATCCGCCATGTTCCGTCCGGGGTCTGAACAACGTCTAGATCGAAACCGCTGGCCAGACCCTGGGCGAACTCCCGCCCTCCGTCGTAGCGGAAAGACCCGGAAATCCGCACCTTGCCGGCCCTGTCGTCGCCGATCACCAGATGATCGGAGGAGTAGCGATTGAAGGTCTCGACCACCTCGCTCAAGGGCTTATCGCGAACGACCAAACGCCCCAGGCGCCATGCCGTGGCGCTCTCGACGTCGACAGAAGCAATGCGCAATTCGGCACCCTCTCCGGTGCCCCGCTGTCCGGCCGCGAGATTGGCCACTATGCGGGAGCCGTTGCGCCGGTCGGCGACCGTCACGGCGCCCTCCTCCACGACGATGTCAGGCCCCTCGTCCAACAGGCTGACCTGGAACCGGCTGGCCCCGGCGCTCATCGCCCGATCCCCCGCGATTACCGTCAACGGACGATCGCCATCGGCGAGGACATTGAAGTAGGCCTGCCCTTCCTCGAGGCGAACGCGACGGCGATCAGAGGCATAGTCGAGCCGCAGACGGGTCAGGGGCGCCAAGGTCACCTCCGATCCGTCTGGCAGGGGCGCGGTCATTCTCTGCCCCGCCCCGGTGACGATCAGGGCACTCGCTGGGGACGACGCGGACAGGACCCAGACACCGGCCCCCGCCGCAGCGACGGCACCTCCGGTCAGGCCGAACAGGGCTCGCCTGCGCGTCACGGCGCCGGATTCAGGTTTCAACGCCCTCGCGCGAAGGGCCAGAACATCCGGCGCGCCCGCTTCAACGCCCAGCGCGCCCCAGGCGACCTGGCACTGGCGATACGCCTGCCTGTTGTCAGGGTCCGCCTCGATCCAGGCGCGAAAACCCTCTTCGTCGGCCTGGCCGGGTCGCGCACCGCTGTTCATCCGCGCGAACCAGAAGGCGGCGGGGTCGTCATAGTCATCGTTGTCGGGGGTCGGCGAGGCGGGAGACATCAATCGGAAATCTTTCCCAGGTCCTGTCGCAGCGCCGACATCGAGCGCACCATATGCTTCTCTACCGCGCTCACGGAAATCCCCAGCCTTTCGGCGATCTGGGCGTAGGTCAGGTTTTCGAACCGGCGCAGGATAACGATCGTCCGGGCGCGGGGCGGCAGGGCGTCGAGGGCGGCAAGCATCCGTGTCAGCCTCTGACGGCCGGCGACAATACGCTCAGCGCCCGGCTCTTCGCTCTCGGCAGACAGGGTATCGATATCGACATGTCGCCCTCCTCCGCGTGAAAGCTCATAGCGTCCTCGGTCGCGCGCGATGTTGGCGGCGGCCTCGAAGACATAGCCATCGACGTTGTCCAGGGTCAGCAGATCGGCCCGGCGCAGCAGACGCACGAACAGATCCTGGACCATTTCCTCGGCGTCTGTTCGGGAGCCGGATCGTCGTGCGAAGAAGTTGAGCAGGGGCAGACGCAGTCGCCGAACGAGCGCCGCGAAGTCGTCCGTCCTATCGATCTCCCTGGATCGACCATCCTTGTTCTCGACCTGCTCGATCACCTGGACCATGGCAAGCTGATGCCGGAGATGGGTCACGGTGAAATGTCGTTCTCGCGACAATCCCATAACGGCGTCATCGACGACGGCTTCGGGCCATTGAATGGGGTTTGATCAGATTGCGCGGTTGATCCCGCAATCCCGGCAGGATCTCCTCGCCGCAGCTTGGTTCAAGCGTCGGTGTCGCCACCCAGTCGAGGCATAATGCGGATGTAGACCAGTTCTGCCAGCAGCTCGATCAAGGTTTGGGTGACGATGATGGCGGGGACCAGGGGGATGGCCCCGGGCACGACGAGCGCCAGCGGCAAGACCACCAGCGAATTGCGGGTGCCTGCGCAAAAGGCGACTGCTCGACCGGCCTTGGGGGTCAAGCGCGCGACACGCGCCACCACCCAGCCAATCAGCGGCGCCAGCACGGCAAAGGCGATGTAGACCGGCACCACACTCAGGGTTTTGTCGAGGGTTTGCCCGAGTTGCGGCACGACGGCGGCGACGACGATGAACAACACGAGGGCTGTAGCCGGCACCGGCGCGAGGCCCAGCCCCGACGAGACCCGCTCGCCCGTCGCACTCCGCGCGGCCCAGGCCTGAACCAGAGCCGCCAGAACGAAAGGTATGACGATCAGCCAGATGAAAGCATGAACGAACGGGCCGGGCTGGACGTAGGCCGCCGCCTCGGCCCCTAGGAACAGGCGCAGATAGATCGGCAACAGCACCATCTGCGCTATCAGCAGAACCGGTGTCGAAGCCAGCAGCAGCCGGGCGTCTGCCTTCCCCAGGTGGGCAAAGGTAACGACGTAGTCGATGCAGGGGCAGAGCAACACCATCAGCACGCCAAGACGGATCAGAGGATCGGCCGGCAGGAACTGGACGAGGGCCAGGACCAGCAAGGGCACCGCGATGAAGTTGACGGCCAGCAAGGCGCCCATGAACCGCAGTTCGCGAAGCGCCCGGCCGAGCGCCGCGACCGGCACCTGAAGGAAGGTGACGAACAGCATCAGGGCCAAGGCCGGATTGATTGCGCCTTCCAGGGCCTCCGTGCCTGGGATCAACAGGCCGACCGCTACGGCCGCCAGCACGGCGGCGAAGTAGATCCAGACCTGTCGCGCTTCCAGAGCTTCGCGCAATTCGGCAGTCGTCATTTCAGATACCTGGTTTTTCGTGTCGCCATGATGAAGCCGAACGCTAGCGCAGCGATGGCCAGGAGTTGGGCGAGGATGCCTTCAAGGGTCGGATAGAAGCCCAGCCAGTCGAAACGCGGCAAGGCCAATGGATGCAGGCCGATCAGCCCGGCTTCCTGCAAGGCCGCTACCCCCTTGCCGGCGAGAACCACCGCGAGGGCCGCCATCAGGATCGCGCTGTACTGGAAGAATTTCGCGATCGGCAGGCTGCGGCTGAGGCGCAGCATGATCCAGGTCACGACCATGAGAACCATGGCCGCTGCGCCGATGCCGGCCAGCATCGCCGCACCGCCGCCCTGGGTCCACAGGGCGGTCAGGAAGAGGATTGTCTCGAACACTTCGCGGTAGACCACGACGAAGGCGAGCAGGAACAGGAACCAGGCCGACTTCTTCGACAGGGCCGTCGACAGCTTCTCTCGGATGTAAACCTGCCAGGCGTCGGCCTGCGCCTTGCCGTGCATCCAAAGGCCCACGGAGATCAGCACCACCGAGGCGATCAACGAGCCGAAACCCTCCGTCAGCTCGCGGCTGGCACCGCTGATAGTGATGAGATAGGTCGCCGCTGCCCAGGTCAGTCCGCCGGTGAGCAGCGCCGCCACCCAGCCGCCATGCACATAAGGAAGCACATCGGTGCGCTCCGCTTTGCGGAGAAAGGCGATCATCGCCACCACGATCAGCAAGGCTTCCAGCCCCTCGCGCAGGAGGACCGCGAACGCGCCCACGAAGCTCGACGCGTTGCTGGCCTGATCGGGCGCAAGGGCGCGAGCGGCGTCGGCGAACAATCCGTCCAGTGTCTCGATCTCGCCTCGCACTTCGGCGACGGGCGCGTTTCGGCTGATCGCGCCGCGCACCTGGCCCATGGCCGTTTCGATGCGCAGCATGAGGGCGTTGTTGCGCGCCGTCAGCGACGGTTCGACCGGCTCGAAGCCGTCGAGATAGGCGGCAAGCGCGAGATCCGTCGCCTTGCGCTTGTCGCCCGCCTCATAGGCCGCCAGGCTCTCGCGAAGCTTCTGACGTGCGATATCGAGCGAGCCCGTCGTCTGTTGGACGACGGCCTCGGGATGCCGCCTCAGATAAGCGGTCAAGGCGTCAGCCTTGGACTGCCCCACGGCGGCGGCCAGGGCGGCCGGCGTAGTCTGCGACAGCGCCTTCAGGTCAGGGAAGCGGGCGCGGACCGCCGCATCCTCGTTCCAGAGGTTTTCGCCGGCCGCGGCCTGTTCCTCTGTAAAAGCGAAACGCCCGACGTAGAAGGCCAGGTCCCACTGCTCGTCGATCGACAGATGGGCGAAGCTCGCCATCGCCGTGCCGTCCAGACCCTGATTAATAACCTGATACAGGCCGAACGCACTGCGCTGACGCGCCCGATCGACGTCTGCAAAGGCGATGGCCGGCGGGTCGAGATCGGCCGCCAAAGGCCCGTCGCCGCCGCCCGTCGCGCCGTGGCAGGCGGCGCAGTTTTGCGCGTAGAGCGCCGCCCCACGGGGAAGATCCGGCGTCCGGATGGGCGCCAGGGGCGTGGGATAGGCGACAAGCAACTCAGCGGCCAAAGCATGCGCCTGACCGGCCACGACCGTGGGATCTTGCTTGGCTACGATCGCCACTTCGAGGGCGCGGGCCTTGCTGACCAGACCCGGCTGGGCCGGATGGACCGGGAGGGCTGAGATCCGGTCACGCACTTGGGCCGCGAACTCATTCATTTCCGCGTATTCGGGCGGACTGATGATCTCGCCGTTCTGGACCGCTTCGCTGTAGTCCACCGCGAGATAGTCGAGAAGACGCCACGCCGTCTGTGACGACGCCGCTTCTTGGGCGGACGCAATCGTCGGAGCCGCTCCGACCAGACCGAGAGCGAGCAGCCCGAATACCAAGGCGCGGAGACGGTTCTTAAGAGCGGTTATCATTCGCAAATGTTTAGGCCTTGTCGCATTCACAGCCAAGCCACTCCCGCGATGCTCATGCCTTTTCTTTGCAGCCGCAGGACCCGTCCACGCTGCAGGATGGGACCGGGCGCTTGGGCCGCATCAGCAAAAGAGCGGCGCCCAGAACGATCAGCATCAGCGCCCCGCAGGCGATCGCTTCCCAGCTCTGGCTCAGGGCGACGCCTGCGGCGGCCAGGGTCGCACCGCCCATTACTAGCGCCGCGATCGGCACGGCGCAGCAGGCCGCGCAGGCACCCGCCAGACCGAGAACGACCCGAAGCGGTCTGATCTTCTTCGGTGTCGTTTCGAGGGTCATCGCAGCATCGCCATCAGCGCGGGTTCGATCCGGGGCCAGACGAGGGCCAGGGCGAGCATGACAGTTGAAAGAGCCATCATGATTACGGTCGATCGCGCCAGCGGATGACCGCGGCGGAAAGTCCGCCACGCCAACCAACCCCAAGCAGCGAGCACGATCATGAAGGCGACGCCCGTGATCCACATATGGGCTCCCGCGAACCAGGCCAGGACGGCACCTGAGGCGCCCAGAGCCAGCACCGGGAAGGCCAGGGGCACGACGCAGCAGGCCGCACATCCGAGAACGGCGCCCGTAGTCGCGACGATGGAGCCGACGCCGACCGCCTTCTGGTTCGGGTCGCCCTTGGCGGGCTTGGCGTTCAACGGCGCGCCGGGGGTCAGAGAGGTCATGATCAGCAGCATCCACAGGTTTGGGCCCGGGTCGACGGACCCGAGGCGATAAAGTCTTCGAACAGGGCGTCGGCGGCGAGACGGGCGTCTTCCGGCGCCGTGACCACGAGACGGACGGACCCCAGCCGCGGCTCGATCTCGAAGGTCAGGAAGGCGCAGCAGGCGGTTTCCTTACGGACGAGTTCTTCGACATCCACGAGCGCGCCGGCTTCGTAGTCGATGTGCAGCGTCAGGTCGTCCCGGCGATGGCTCTGAAGGCTGCGCTGGTTGAGATCGGCGATCCACCGAACTCTCTCCTGATAGTCGCCGGCGCCCAGAGTGCAGGCGATCGGAACGTCCTTGGCTGCCATGTCTCACGCTCCTGAACGGGTCCGATGCACCGTTCCATTGGACGCCTTGTAGGACTTCAAGTAACTTTAGCTTCAAGCCCTATTTTACGGATGACGACATGGACCGTGCTCTCTCTATCGGAGCTCTCGCCAAGCGCAGCGGGACCAACCCGCCGACGATCCGCTATTACGAAGAGATAGGCTTGGTGCGCCGCGCCGATCGCCGCGACGGCGGCCACCGGACCTATGGCGATACGGACCTTAAGCGACTGACCTTCATCCGCCGCTGCAGGGAGTTGGGCTTTCCTATCGATCAGGTGCGGAGCCTGGTCGACCTGCTCGAGAACGGCGACCGCTCGTGTGTGGACGCCCGCGACCTCGCGCGACGGAATCTGGAGGACGTCCAGACCAAGCTCTCGGAGCTCAAACAGCTGGAAGCCGATCTCACCAAGCTCGTGACCGACTGCGACGCAGCCTGTGTCGGCGGCCCCGGACCTGATTGCGTAATTTTGGACGATTTGAGCTACGTGCGGTCGACTTCTTGCTGCGGGACGAGGTCGTAGCACGACCTAGTTGGAGCCGCCCGAGTGCCATTTCTAGACGTGACTTCCCGAAAGCCGACCTTCCCAGTGCGCAACAAAACTCAGACTTTGTAGTTTCAAGCTCGACTAAAATCAGGCCAGGATACTGATCGCGTAGCCGTCGTCGCCCAAAGGCTCGACACCGAGTACGGCCTGGACCTGCCGTCCGGAGGCGGTGCGTCGGATGTGGACAATCCTATCGACGGCCTGAGCGATCGCTCGACGCGGGGTGCGCGAGGAAACCTCGGCAATCAAGTCCTCGACGCGACGCAGAACGTCGTCGGCCGAGTTGGCGTGAAGGGTCGACAGGCCGCCGGGATGGCCCGTGTTCCAGCTCTTGAGAGTCTCCAGCGCCGCCGCCCCGTCGCGCATTTCACCGACGACGATCCGATCGGGTCGCATCCGCAGCGCGTCCCGAACCAGGTCGACCACGCCGATCGAGATCGGCTGACGGCGCGTCAGCACCGAAACGGTGTCCCAAGCTGAACACTGAAGCTCTGGCGTATCCTCGACAAGGAAGACCCGATCCCGGGCGAAGGCCGGCTCAGCGAGCACGGCGTTGGCGAGCGTGGTCTTGCCAGATCCGGTGCCTCCCGAAATGAGGACATTGAGCCGCTGCTCCGCAGCGCCACGCAACACGGCGGCCTGTTGGTGGGTCATGGCTCCGTCGCGGACATAGTCTTCCAGACTCCAGATCACCGAGGGCCGTTTGCGGATCGAGAATGCAGGCGCACTCGTAACTGGCGGCAGCATTCCTTGAAACCGTTCACCTGTCCCAGGCAGGACTCCAGCGAGCCGGGGATCGTCGCGCGTAACGGTCTCGCCGACATAGTCCGCGATCAGACGAATGACCCGCTCCCGCGACTCGGCCGACAGGGTCGCGCCCGTGTCCCGTCGCCCTTCGCCGCTGCAGTCGAGGATTAGACGGCCGTCGGGATTGGCGAGGATCTCGACGACCGCCGGCTCGACCAGGGCCGCCAGAATGGTGTCGCCCAATGCATGGCGCAGCGCCTCGAGCTTGCGTTCAGCGATGATGGGATGGGCGACCATCAGTTGGTCTGGCCGAACGAACGGTCTTCGTCAGGAAGAGGGCGTTCCGTCCGTCCGGCGACTATGCGTGCCGCTGTGGCGTCCAGAAGGCGTTCGATCCGCCGATCGACGGCTGCCTGAACCGTGGGGTCCTCGTCGACGATTGCGTCGGGGAGCCGGACGAAGAAGGCTCTGGCCACCTCGATCAATAGCTCCTGAACGATCTGCATGTCGCGGGCCGTGGATCGCATATGGTCGCGAAGGGACCGTTCGAGCTGCAGCAGGCGATCCTCGGGATCGGCCTGGGGGCTCTTCTGCAGTCCACGGGCTATGGCACGCCCGGCCGCCTGACTGAGCGGCATCTTGCCGCTACGGGCCTCCCGGTTGAGACCGGACACGACCTTGGGATCGGTCAAATAAACCTGCACGCGGGCACTCGCCGCTTCTTTCCTAGCCATCGCCTAGACCTCGCAAATGATCGAGCGCCGCATCCTGCGCGGCCATTTCCTGCGCCACCCGCCCGTAGATATCGGCCACCCGCGCTGCGACCTTCTTGTCGTCCATCGCTGCGGCCACTTCCTTGAACAGCGGCAGCGACGCGTCTGCGTCCTCGCCCAGGCTGCGGCGACCCGCCCATGGGTGCGGAGCTCCGGGCGGCGAATCCAGCCGCGCGGCCTGATCGGGCGCGACGTCCTGCGCACGCGTCCGAAACGGTTCGCGGACGTCATAGAGGAGCTTGGTCGTCCGCAGCGGTCGGGCACCGGCGGCGAACACCAACTGGATGTCGTCCGGAAGGGCGCGGATCTCGCCCGGCTCCAGCAGCGGCCGCTCGATCTGAGACCGGGACACCGAACTGCGGCCAGCTGCCAGCCACGCCGGTGAACTGCGGCTGGTTCGGGTCTCCAGCACGGACCCAGTCAGCTTCGACACCTTGTCCTGCGTCAGAGGATCAAGCGCGCTGAAGGCGGTATAGATATGCAGGTTGTCGAGAATGGTGTTGTTGGCGCCGTAGGTCTCAACGATATCGTTGAGAGACTGGGCGACGAACATCACTTTCACCCCGTAGCCGCTGAGCAGACGCAGGGACTTCTCGAAAAAGCTGACGCGGCCGAGCAACGGAAACTCGTCCATCAGCATGAGAAGGCTGTGGCGCTTGGGCCGCCCATCGGCGGCTTCGGTCTCCCGAACCGTCAGGGACTGGGCTGCGGCGTAGAAAAAAAGACGCACCAAAGGCCTCAGCGCGGCGCTGTCAGCCGGCGCGACCTGAACGTAGAGAGACAGGGGGGCTTCGGCGCACATCAGATCCCCCATGGAGAAATCCGATCGGGACAGCGAACGCTCGATATCCTCGCCTGCGAGCCATTTGAGGTAGGAGCGCGCCGTCCCTTGGACCGAGGTCCGGAAGCGGTCGTGCATCGCCGCATAGCCCTTGACCGCCGTGGCGATGAACGGATGGGTCTCCGGTTCGCCGCTTGGACCCGGACGGTGCAAAGTCTTGGTCATGACGTCGGCGGCGCTGTCGAGGTCGGCGAGCATTTCGCGGACCTTTAGCAGGGTCTTTTCGTTATCCTCGGCGGTGTAGAGGACGTGCAGGATCACGGCCTCGAGGATCTCAGACGCCGCCTTGTCCCAGATCGCCTCGTCGTCACGAGCGCCACCAGGATCAGACAGGATGGAGACCAGGCGTTGAACGTGTGCGAGCTCTCCCGGCCCCGGCAGGATTTCCGCGAGCGGATTCCAGCGTGCCGAGTGCGGGTCACGCGGATCGAAATACAAAGCGTGGCTGAACCGGGCGCGCCAACCGCTGCTCAATCGCCAGAGCTCCCGTTTCGGATCATGAACCAGCACGCTGGAGTTCCACGACAACAGCGTCGGCATGACGTGGCCGCGCCCTTTGCCCGACCGGGTGCCGCCGGTCACGAGACTGGGACGGAGGTCGGTCGTTGCGAGAACACGTCGTCCGAGAACGCCGATGATGCATCCGCCGATGGCCGTAAGCCCGGCACCTTTGGCGTCTTTGAGCTCTCCCCAGCCCCGGATCCGTCGATGGGGCCTGTCGCCCGCAAGCGTCCCCAACCCCAGCCCTCCAACGCCGCAGACCAGGATCAACGGTGCGCACCGCAACACGACGGCCTGCGCCTCGGCGCCGAAGGCAGACCGCCATTGCAAGATGGCCCAGGGCGGATAGAGGGCAAGGTCGGGGGCGATGCGCCATGCCGGTCCCAGAGCGTCGGCCCACTGGTACGTCCAGGCGAACATCTCCGTCGCGGCCTGGGCGCCCACGGCGAGGCCGAGCCCCAATCCTGTCAGCTTGGCCCACACCTCAGGAATCCGGAGGCCGGACATCCCGGCCAGCCTCAGCTTCGAGGATCAGCGAAGGAGCGGCGTCCATTCGACGGTGGTGATAGGCGGTCAAGGCGTCGACCAAATCTGTTCCCGACGACCGTTTGAACAGACCCACCAGCGCGGCCGCCTCATAGTCGAAATCCTCGAACAGCCGACGTTCTGCCTCGGCCAGTTGCAACAGCGTGCTGTTCATCCGTTCATAGGCGTCCACCAAGGCCGCATTGCCTGTGGTTCTAACCGCCCTGAGCATGTGATCGGAAAGGCTGCGGCATGTCCTCTGTCCACCGCCGCGCACGAACGACCGCGACGCCGGATCACCGCCTCTCAGGCTGGTCGTGAGGCAGAGAAGGCGGAAAGCGAACCTGTCGCGGACAAGAGCAGCGTCAAGTCGGGGAGCCAGAAAGCCTCCCAAAGGCGCGCGTTCGATGAGGCCGAACCCGCAGAGCCAGCCGAGGGCCTCACGAACCGGCGTCGCGGACAGTTTCAGACGGCGCGCCTCCTCGATGATCACCACCGGAGCGCCCGGCGTAAAGGCACCCTGTTCGGCCCGGGCGCGCAGGCTTTCCAGGGCCAGGGTGAATGGATCATGCTTGCGCATCAAGGCGGCCTCCGAGGGCAAACGCCCACTATGGCACCTGCCCACGCCTCGCCAATGAGTTGCAGCCCCGGCCGATCCGGCTCGGTCGCAAATCGTCCGACCCTCGGTCAGAACGCGCCGCAAAACATGCCGCTTTGTGGCCGATTGTCATGTTTTCTTTCCCAGCCACACACGTGATCGTTGATCAGAAGCCGGACTGATTCTACTTCGGAAGACGGAAGGGTATGCGCGGATGAGTCGAGACGACCCGGAACTTCCAGACGATGGCGCGCTGCTTTCGGCGACTCTCAAATCCTTGCGCCGCTACCGCAAGATGACCAAAGCCGAGACTGCTGCGGCCATGCGGATCGCCATCCGGACCTATGCCCGCTTTGAGGCCGGAGAAACCCGTCTCAACCTCGACTACATCCACCGCTTCGCCGCCGCGACGCAAAGCGACGCCCAAGCGATCCTGATGGCGGTGGCGATTGGATCGCCTGAGCACGCCAGACGGTGCGCAGAGAACCAGATGGGCTCAATCTACACCATCGGACTTGAACAGTTCGACCACCTTCTTGGCGATGACATCCGCAACCTCGACAGCCGGACCATCATCGCCGCCATCGTGCGAATGTTCGAGCAGCTCGCCAAGGCGCTGCGCGAAGGGGATCCGACCCGGGACTGGATCGAGAAAGGCTCGGCCAATCTGCGCGCCAAGCGACCCAAGCCAGGGCGTTGAGCTCAAATATACACCAGATATAGCTTTGCCGCTGACCGATCCTAGCGCTCCTTTGGCGAGCCACATCCGTGGCGATCAACCAAGGAGAGACTGGAATGAAGACGACCAAACTGCGCATCGTTCGCTTCGGCAGCGCCAAGGCCCTGACCCGCGACGGCATGGGCAATATCTTCGAGGAAGCCGGCGTCAAGAACGGTCAATATCCGACCGAGGGCTGAGCGAAGGGCGGACGACGGCTACAACAGGCGGTCGTCCGCTTGTCTCCATCGGATTGCTCGAAGCCCACGCCTCGTCACCACAAACGAGGCCGGCGCGACGTGGGCGCATCGGAAACGATCCCGCCAAGCGGGGCTCCAAAACCAAAATAGCGGGGTCTCAAGCATCGGGCTGAAGCCGCCGGTCTGCGTCTGACGTCAAATGTGGCCTGCAGCAGTCGGACCTCCGCGACGATCGTGCGGAACGCGTCGGGCCGCCGGCAAAGAGGACCGAAACAGCGAACCAGGCAACCCGAACCCTTTCAAATATACTCCAGATATAGCTTTGCAGCCGGCTGATCTGCGCGCTCACTGGTTGCGCCACATCCGTGGCGATCAACCAAAGGAGACTGAGATGAAGACGACCAAACTGCGCCTCGTCCGCTTCGGCAGCGCCAAGGCCCTCACCCGTGATGGCCTGGGCACCGTGTTCGAGGAAGCCGGCATCAAGAACGGCCTTCGCCCGACCGAGGGCTGAGCGTACGGCGGACGACCGCATACACGCGGTCGTCCGCTAGCCGCCGCCTTGACGTTCACCGCCCCGCTTGAACAACCAAGAAGCCCTGTTGCAAACGCCATGACAGCTGACCTCTGGTGTCATCCCAACATCTATTTGACCGTGGTGGACGAAGATGTGGTCGTCCTCGATGTGGCGGGCGATCGCTACGACTGCCTGCTGGGCGCTGCATCGCTCCTCCAGCCAGAAGCAGACGGACGGATCGGGTTAGCGGACGTCTCGATCATGGACGAGTTGCGCACCGCCGGGCTGGCCGGCGACCTTGCCCCAAACCCGGCACGCAGGCCCATTGTCCCTCCGACCCGTGAACTCACGCCAGCGTCGCGCCCGCCTCGCTCAGAGATGGTTCGCGCCGCCTTCGCCTGGATCGTCGCGACCCTCATCTTCCGGGGCAAGCCGATATCGGTCCTTGTCGACTACCATAAGGCGCTGCGCGGTCGGGCGGAGGAACAGGACGAGGCGTGGCTCGCGGATTTGGCGGGAGCCGCCCGGCGAGTGCGGCCCTGGATACCGTTCGAGGGCGAATGTCTGCAGCGTTCATTTCAGCTCCGGTGCTACCTCGCATCAAGAGGCGTGGCAGCAGACTGGATTTTCGGCGTCCGGACCTGGCCCTTCAGCGCTCATTGCTGGCTGCAGATCGGCGACCTTGTTGTCGGCGATCGTCTTGAACGCGTGCGACGGTACGCACCGATCCTGCGGGCCTGACCGTGAGAGAGTTTCTGCTCGTTTGCCGCGCTGCCGATGACCTCCCTTCCCAAGCGCTGTCGGAAGACCTTGCCAAGAAGGCGTCAGCGCAAGGACTTGTAGTCTCTGCACTCAACCCCCGCGCCTGGCTTGCGGCCCCCAGTTCGTCGCCTGCCACGCCGATCCGGGTCGGTGGCTGGACGCTTATCGGGGACGTTTTCGATCGCCGCTCACCCGTCATTCCCTATGCGCATCCCGACGATCCCTGGGGGTACGAACGGAAGTTAATGGCAAGGTTCTGGGGCCGCTATGTTGGCGTTCTCTTCGGCGCCGGAGATCAGCTATCCGCTCTCCTTCGCGACCCTTCCGGTGCTCTGGAATGCGTGGCCTGGTCCGAAAAGGGGCTGACCATCGTCGCCTCGACGGCCTTCGAGTGGTTGATCAAAGCGCTACGTCCTCCGTGGCGCATCAACAGCGCTCGACTGGCTCAGGAGCTTCACGCCGTCGTTACGGGGACGGGCGCGCTTCTCATTGACGGCCCCACCGCGCTCGAGCCGGGGACCATTCAACCGCTCCCGCTTGAGCGGCAGGCCCTGGCCGTGTGGACTCCAGCTGACATCGCTCGCCGTAGCCTCTGGACTTCACCCGATCCGCACTCGGCCATGAAAGCTATCCGCTCGTCGATCGATGAGGCCGTGTCTGGATTTGCGAGCCTGCCCGGCGCCTTGGCCGCCGAAGTCTCGGGAGGGCTGGATTCCAGCATCATCGCCTCGAGTCTCGTGCGACAGAAGCCTGACGGTCAGCGGCTCAGGATCAATGCCTACGGCTCCACGCCGGAGTCCGATGAGCGCGCCCACGTCGCCATTCTGGGCCAGTCGCTCGGCTTTAAGCCTCTTTCGCTTCCGCACGTGACCGGAAGAATGACACCGGACTGGCTCGCGGCGATGGCCGGAGATTTCCGTCCGGGACTGAACGGGCTCGACCATCCCCAAGATGTCGCCTGGGCACGCCACGTCGTCGATGGGGGCGCAAGCGCTCTGATGACCGGCAAGGGGGGCGACAGCATCCTCTTCCAGGCAGCCACCACCGATGTCTTTACGGATCTGTGGAAGTCGCGGGGCTGGCGAGCACTGGGACATCCGGACCTCGCAGAACTCGCGGCGGGCAACGAGATTTCGATCTGGTCGATGATCCGGACGGCGGTGCGATACTCGGCAGCAGGTCAAACGCCGCCGCGCAGAGCTCACCCAATCCTGTCCCCGCTCACCGAGCCTTTCGTCGGCCATCCCTGGCTTCAGGATCTCGACGCCTTTGGGCCCAGCAAGGCCTTTCACATCGCCGGGGTCGCCGACAGCGTGTCCCACCATGGGCCGTCTGTTCTCTCCCGAGCCGTCGATGTCCGACATCCGCTTTGCAGCCAACCTGTGGTGGAGGCCTGCCTCGCGCTTCCCACCGCGTTGTTGACGGCGGGAGGACGAGATCGCGGACTGGCGCGGCAAGCCTTCAGAGATGGGCTTCCGGACACAATCGTCAACCGGCGATCCAAGGGAGAGATGACCCGGATTTATGGGCGCTTGATCGTCGACAATCTGGACATTCTCAGGCCCTGGCTGATCGACGGTCGCCTCGCCGCCCTGGGTCTAATCGATCGCGCGACCGCAGAGACCGAACTGACACCGGAAGCTCTGATCTGGCGTGGCCAGCATTCTGTCATCCTGGGGATCGCGGCGCTGGAGGGATGGACACGTCTTTGGGAAGATCGCCTGGGGCGTCCCGCGTGAACCGATCCGGGTCCGAAAGGGTTCGGTCGAGCCAGTCGAAGATCTGCGCGTAGTAGTCCCGAATGTTGGCGGGGCTCCAGATCACATGTTTCTCGCCCCAGTAGGTCACCATCCGGGCGTCGCCACTGTTCCTGAGAACAGCGCTGAACATCCGCTCCGATTGGCTCATGGGCGCGAAGTCCATATCAGCGGTCAGGAACAGAATTGGCCTCTTGATCCGGTCGGCGCGCAGGTACGGACTTGAAGACACATAGAGGTCCGGATCGCTCCACGGGGGGGCCGCCAATCCGCCCTGACCGACCTCCGTCCAGCCTTGGTTGAAGCGAAAGAAAATGCCGTTTTCCGGCTGGATTCGACCCTGGCTATCAAACTCGCCCCATACGCCCGGCATGTCGCTGTATCCGGAGGAGGCGATGTAAGACAGGTAGCGATCCGAACGGGTGGCGATCTCCAATGTCGCATAGCCGCCGAAGCTATGCCCCCACAGAACCATGCGGTCGAAGGGAGCCTCGGGGAAAGCAACACGCGCGGCATCGACGGCGAGGTCGGCGCTCCGGACGTAGGCGTCGCCGCGATCCCGAACGGAAAGGTCGCCCGGGATGGACGGACTCAAAACAGCATAGCCTGCGGAGACGAACACCTCGGGTCGAGTGCTGTAGGTCAT
The DNA here is from genome assembly GCF_900445985.1 of Brevundimonas vesicularis. Lineage (GTDB taxonomy): Bacteria > Pseudomonadota > Alphaproteobacteria > Caulobacterales > Caulobacteraceae > Brevundimonas > Brevundimonas vesicularis_D. Next base: position 835,907 of record NZ_UAQP01000014.1, on the reverse strand, counting down.
CGCCAACGGATCGACGCGGGCGAGGTTGTCGGCCCAGCCGGGATAGACCTTGACGATCACACCGCGGATGTCACGAGCCGCGCCCTTGGGCAGGAACAGCCAGCTGGTGGTCTGTCGCCCGTTGATATCCAGATGTACGATCGGCTGAGCCTCGGTCAGAACGACATCCGAAAGACTTTGATTGATACTGTCGAGGTTCCGGGTGGGAGCGAGGCTTCTCCGGATCAGGGTCTCCGATAAACCCTCAGACCGCAGCATAAGGAGCCCTTCGGCGGACACGGCGACCACCTTGTCATCCTTACTTGCCACACCCCCGAAGGATGTCGCGCCATTCTCGCCCACGATAAGGCTCTCGCCATCTTCTGCGATCGCGGGTGACCAGTTCCGCCGCGGCGCCTCATTGCCCTTCAGTCGGCGTCCGAGGATTGGATCAAACACAAGCGCCTCGCGGACGTTGGCCCCCGTCTCCATGAGCCTTCGCACGCCTGAGCCTGTGAGCGCCCAATAGGCGCCGTCCGCGAACGCATAGAGGACGTCAGGCCCGGCGGCCGCGATACGCGTCGGCGCCGTGGCCAGCTCTTCCGTCAAGGCCCGAGGCGGTCCGTCTGGCGACAGCAGATGCCAGTCGCGGCTTCCGGTTTCATCATCCTTGGCGTAGACAACGGGCGATGCGCCGATCCAGTCCGCCTTTACGCCGCTGAGCGCCACCTCGGCCGACGTGCCGACATCCAGCTTGTCTCGCACGAACCAGTCCACGCCATCGACCGAGACTCGGCCCAGCCGGCCCTCGGTCCAGCGTTCGCCATCCCGGCGGGCCCACACCAGCACGCCTCGGGAATCGGGAGACCACCTGAGGAGATGGAAGGCGACGTCCAGATCGTCGGGGGACGCCACCACTCGTCCGCTTTCAAGATCGATGATCGCCACCCGATGCCGGCGGTCATCCTCCATATGTAGAAGCTCCGGCCGACCCAACGGCATTTGCTCGGCACGCCTGATCACGACGGCCTTAGTCCCGTCAGGCGATAGGGCGAAGTCACCGATCCGGGCCTCCAAAAGTATTTTGGCCTCGCCCGTCACGGTGTCGTACCGGACCAAACGCTGGATCGGCTCCGGCGTCTCCGTGGACACCACGCCCCCGTGGGCTTCGATCACGGTTCGCGAAGGCTCATGGGCCCCCGCTGTCCGCTCCCAGGCTTCGGCTCGCCGCGTCGTCGCGGCACCGTCATAACCCAACACCAATGGCAGGCTGCCATCCGGCCGAACGACGAAGACGAGGACGGAGCTGGACGCCCAGAACGCCCCTGCGCCATTCAGCGGAAGATCGGGCGTCAACCCTGTCCAAGTCACGGCTCCGTCCGATATCGTGACGACCCCGTACTCGAAGGTCTGGCCGCGCAGGCGGGTAACAAGAAGGCGTTTGCTGTCAGGGGACCAGGCGATGCGTTGCAGTCCAAGTCCTTCAGCGGGAAGAAGGCGCCGCGGTGGCGTTGCGGGCTCCTTCAGGTCCGCGAGCCAAAGGTCCATGATCGTCCAGGTCGACCGCCCGCCAAGGCGGACCTCCGTCATGGTGTTGTAGCCGGCGCGTTTCTCGTAGACCGCCCAACGGCCGTCCGGCGAAATGTCTGCACGTCCGAATGCCTCCAGTCCGAGCAGGTCTTCCACCGTCAGCCTGCGATCTGGATCCCCAGAGCTGGCCATGGCGCCTGTTGCAAGCCAGGCAACCGCCATCATCGCGCCGGCGAGGCGTCGAATAAATCTCCGCATGGTTCGAACTCACCAACGACGCGTGAGCTGGAGCGAAACCACCCGGCCAAGTGGGCTGGCCTGGCCCGGGTCGAAGCCCAGACCTGTCGACGCATTGTAGAAGGGCGGGTCTTGGTCCAAGAGGTTCTGGACGGCCAACTGGATTTGCAAACCGCTCTGCCGGTTTGGCGACCACGCGAAGCGGGCGTCGATTGTGTTCCAGGCGTCGATTTGTGCGCCAAGGCGGTCCTTATAGTTCGCGACGTGGTTCCAGTAGCCGCCCACCTCGAGATCGCCCTGGAACCAGGTCAGCCCGGTTCGCGCGCGCAACTCCGACGGATAACCGATGAGACCAGCGACCTTTTCGGCCGGCGCGGTCGGGGTTGTCCGGTTTTCGTAGTCCAGGATCCAGGAGGCGTTGGCGTCGAGCACAAATCGGCCGTCGCCCGCAGACCATTCATGGCGACCGGTGACATCCAAGCCGTTGACCCGAACAGCGCCTGTGTTGACCCAACGGGTGTCGACTATGGCGCCGTAGGCGGTGACTGGGAACGAAGTGGAGAAGCCGGGAACCGCAGCATACGATTCGATGAGTGCGCGGTCGGCCGGCCGTTTCACCGGATCAACAAAGGTCACGAACGGGCTCAAAGTCGGATCGATTAAGGCGCCGCTGAAGTTCGCGTTCACAGGCTGGGCGATCCGGTCTTCAAACCGGGTATCGAAGTAGTTGATGCTGAACGAAGGCCCGCCTTTCGGCCGATAGTCGAAGCCGGCGGTGAAGGTCTCGGAGGTTTCAGGTCTCAGGCCCGCGTTGCCGCCGTAAACCATGAGGATCAAGGTTTGAACCCCGCCCGCCCGGTTAAGAAAGGTTGGAGACACCCCGGGCGCATCGAACAGCTGGGACAGAGCCCCCGCGCGGAAGGAGGTCCCCCAGGACGATCGCACGACCCAGGCCTCTGCCGGCGACCAGACCAGCCCGATCTTGGGATTCGTGGTCGTCCCGAAATCGTCGTAGTCCTCAAGTCGGCCCGCTATCGACAGGTCAAGGCGACGGATCCCCGGCCTGGCGTTATCGGGACCCACAATCGGGATGCGGGTCTCTGCAAAGATCGCTGCGATCGAACGCTCGGCTGTCGGGCTTGAGAATGACAAGGGAGCTGCCGCGGACAGGAAGGTCGCGCCCCGGGTGTCGAAGGTCTCGTCGCGAACCTGTGCGCCGAGGGCGATCGATAGGTCGCCGCCCGGAAGGCGCATCATCGACCCCTGGACGAGGACGTTGGCCGAGCGCGTGCGGCTTTGATTATGGACTTCGCCATAGCCGCTGCCGATGAAATCAAGCACGGCGGAGCTGTTGATGGTCCCGCCTCCAAAGAAATTGAAATATCCATCCACCGCGGCCCGATACGCCGTGTTCGGGTCGTCTGGAATTGTGCCGAGCGCCTCGGCCAGATATCGGGTGTTGACCCGATTGCTGTTGCCGAAATCCGCGCGCTCGGTCGCCTCGGCGAAGTAGCCCTCGACCGACCAGTCCGCCGAGAGATCGAAGCGTGCTCCAAGCGTTGCGCCGAGGCTTTCGGACTGCGTATGGCTGCGTGCGGGACCGATGTCGCGGACGAAGGAATAGGCGACCTGATGGGACGCGGCGCCGATCGGTGAGACGAACCATGGATTGGCGCGCGTGACGGTGAATATCCCCGCCGACGGAGCGGTGTTCAGGTCCGTCGTGCGGTAGCTGTAGCGCACGTCGCCCGTCACCTCGAGCCGGCCGCCGAAAGACTGACTGACCCGCCCATAGGCGCTGTGGCGTTGGAATTCCGGCAGTAGGTCTACCCCCAGCAGGCCGGACTGCAGGTTGGTCTGACCGGCCGCGAAATCCGCCGGACCCTGCGCGGATCCGCTGGCATTCGGTCGGATGGCGTACTGGACCCCGAACGTCGACGTCGCCGGATTGACCGCGACGATATTGCCAGGGGCGCTGTAGAAGCCGCGATGGTCGGTGCCGCCGAAGGGACGGAGGTCACCGTCTCGTGTGTAAGGGCGGTCAGAAGTGCTGAATGCATTTCCGGTTTGATATTCGTAGGACAGATAGGCCGCGCCGGAGGACCAGCTTCGGCCAGCCAGGTGCGAGAGCTGTATCTCCTCGGCGCCGCCTTTCGCAGCGGAGGCTCGGAAACGGGACTCCTGCCCGTCGAATGCCCGGCGCATGATCACGTTGACCACCCCGGCGACCGCGTCCGCGCCATATAAGGCCGAAGCCCCGTCCAACAGCACGTCCACACGCTCCACTGCGGCGGACGGCAGGGCGGAGATGTCTGCAAACTCGGCCCGGGACCCGGTACCCGCCAGGCGACGGCCGTTGACGAGAACCAGCGTGGACGCTGCCCCGAGGCCACGCAGATTGATGCCGGTCGCGAAAACATTGTTGGATCCGCCGGCATCGGACAGAGCGGCCTGGCTGATCGGCGTAGACGTGCCCGCGTAGTTTTGCGGCAGGGAGATGAGCGCCTCAGCCACCGTGGCGGCGGCGCGGCGATCGAGGTCGTCGCGGTTCAGGGTCACAACCGGGGACGCCAGGTTCCCCGACCCCCTCAACAGGGTTCCGGTGACAACGACATCGTCAAGCGCCGTCACGGCCTCGGCGTCGGCAAGGACTTCACCACGGCGCAAGAAAATGACGCCCGGCCGTCCTTGCGACCAGACGATTCCTGATCCCGCCAGCAGCCGATCCAGCGCATCCCGTGGCGCAAATCGTCCCACCAGCCCCGGTGTCGTGCGACCCGCCACAAGATCGGCAGCGAACATGATCTGCTGATCGGACTGGGTCGCGAAAAGATTCAGTCCATCCCGCAGCGAACCCGCCGGAATGGTGAACTGGCGCGCGTCCTGGGCGCAGGCCGTCGCGCTGATGGATACGGCGCAGGCGACGATCGCGCTGCAGGACAATAGACTCAAGCGTCTCATATTCAGGGCTCCCCTCGACGCCACGTGACGTCGAAGAGGAGGTGATCGAGGCCCCGGGCGACCCCGGAGACTCGACGGATTTATTTGCCGCGTTCCGACAATCGGATCGAGCCGTTCGGCCCGGCCGACGGCTCCAGACCGAATACGCCCGAGGCCGCTGCGACAAAGGCGTCACGATCCCCCGTCTTGAACACGCCGTTGACTGGCACGGTCGCGAGATCTTTCGCTTCCAAAACAACCTTTGCGGTGAGGTACCGGTTCACCTCGGCAACCGCTTCGTTCATCGGCGTGTCTCGGAACACGATGCGCCCCTCGGTCCAACTGGTGGCCGTGGGCACATCAACCGAGCGGCTGGCTGTGCCGGCCGGGGTCACTCGCGCCTCTTGGCCCGCCGCAAGTCGTAACGGCCTTTCCGGCCCGGACAAACGGGTCACATCCACCGCGCCGCTCACCAGAGTGACGCTGACGCCGGCGCCTTGCCGCTGGACGTCGAACACCGTCCCTATGGCCGTCACGCGCGCGTCGCCCGCCGCAACAACAAATGGTCGTTGGGCGTCATGGGCCACGGAGAACATCGCCTGTCCGCGTTCAAGATCGACGAGACGCTGGCCGTCGCTGAACCTGACCCTCATCCGGGAATCTGTGTCGAGGCGAACAGACGACCCGTCCGCCAACTGTACGACCCATTGCTCGCCCACGCCGGTCGTGAAGGTGGATCGCCCCTGCCACCACGTCCATCCGCCGATCACGAGTGCCGCAGCTGCGCCGATGGCGGCCAAGCCCAGCAGTCTTCTGGTCGGTCGATCCTCTGACGTCTTGCGGAGGCGACGCGACATGGCGTCGTTGAGCGCTTCGGTAATCTCCGGCCGACCGGCGAGCTTCCGGCTTTCCGTCCAGATCAGCTCGACCCGACGATACGCGTCCGCGTTGGCCGGAGATTTCCGCCAGTCGAAAAACTCCCGGATCGTCTCTGTCGTGACGCTGCGCGCGCCGAGGCGTTCGTGCCACTCGGCCGCTTCCTGGTCCGGAGTTTCAACCCGTGCTTTCGGGTTGCCCATGATACGTCCCATTCCCTAGCGCCGAAGCTCTGCGGCGCATTGAGCCAAGGCCTTGGTCATGCGCCATTCGACGGTCTTCGGACTGATGTCCAGTTGCTCGGCGATCTGGTTGTTCGTCAAGCCGCCAAATCTGGATAACACAAAGACATCCCGGAGAGGTTGTGGCAAGGCGAGCACGATTTCCTGAATCTGCACCGCCGCGTTCTGGGTGGGCTCCAGGGCCATTGTTCCCAACGGAGCGGCGCTGTCGAGTATCTGCCGCCGCCGCCGATGCTGACGATCCCCGCTGAGACCGATGTTAAAGGCGACCTTCAACAGGAATGCCCGGGGGTGACGGATGTCAAGATCCGCCTCGATCGCTGCCACTCGTAGCCAGATTTCCTGGACCAGATCCTCAGTGTCCGAACCGAACCGACCACGCAGTCGCGCCGTCAGCCATGGGGAATAGCGACGATAGAAGGCTTCCAGTCGGGCGTGCCGGCGGGACCGGCCGCTGTTCTCGTCTCCCACGGTCTTGGCTTCCGACACGCAACCGCCTCCATCCAGATGAAGGGGCGCTGAGAGTCGCACATGGAAATACCTGCGCCCGTGAGGGGTCGTCGGACGACGTTATCGACGCGTCCGGACAGGACGGCGGACAGCTCGAAACCGTCGTCGTCATGATCAGCTAGAATGTCGCAGGGGATTCCACGCCCCTATCGGCCAAGGCCGACCCCGGAATCGTGGCTGATTTGATTTGGGTCCGCAAGACCCGGAAAGGTGGAAAGGGGCGGGCGTTGGAACCTTGCGACACAAGGCCCGGAAATTTGAGAGAGAGTCCGGCCGCTACTGGCTCGCGCCAGCCCCTGCGGCCATTGGACATGCGCCTAATAAACCGGCGCCCGCCTCCAAACCTATCGCAACGACACGAGATTTGAAACCGGACGTCCGGCAGGTTTCCGGATCACCCGAAAACTTCACACGCTGCATCCGCCTCCCGCATGCCGGCCGTGACAGCCGACAGCGTTTGGTGACCGCTGTAATCGAGATCGCCCAGATGAAGGAGCGACAGACGTCTCAGTGCAGCGGCGGCGGTCGCGATACCGACGGAGGCGATCTGCTTTTGCGCGTCATTGGGATAGAAGTAGTCCACCCGATGATCGTCCATGCGGAAGAAGCTCATCGGGGCCGCGTGGAGGTGGGCTGAGAAGTACCCGTAGAGCGCAGTGAAAACATCAGGATTCCAGCCCGCAAGGGCTGCAGACTTGCGCATGCCGCCGATGAAGATCGTTTCGCCGGACACGAGGCGCTTCTGTTGTTCACCATCGAAGCCCGCGAAAGCCGGATGTGACCGAATTTCCATAATCAGGTCCTCACGACCCGCCTTCAGGTCGGCGGTGCCTGCGCATGCGGGCCAGGCGCGAAGCAGCTTGATCCTGGAGACCGTGTCGTGAAGTCGCAGCACGGCGTACCGGAAGGCCCAGTCCTCCTCGGTCACCTGTTCGACCAGGTAGGCGTACGTCGAGAGGCATTCGATGATCATGCGCGCCAATCCCAGAATGGCGGAATGATCGAACATGTTGGAGCGGCAGACGAACCCGATCGACCGACCGTGGGCGCAGGCTTTGGCATGCACCATAGACGCCAATTCGCGGGCGCGGTCCGTCGCCGACCCAGTCAAGGCCATGGAGACATCGTTCGAAAACCCGCTGACGTGGATGAGCTCTTCCAGCGCCTCATCCACGGGCGTCACGGGCGCGGATACCCCATCGCGGGCTCCGAGGGCCCGTCGCCGCCGGCGCAGTTTCCTGTTGGGGTTCACCGGCGGGCGCCCGGCTTTGCTCGCAACCTCGTCGCAGGTCCCGCAAGGGGGGAATGGGGCGCGGGCATTGGAATCCTCCGACAAAGAGGCGCGCTGATTGAAGGGCGGCCGTATCCTAACGCCTGCCGAAGCACGCGTTCCCCGGACCGAAGACCGACCTCTATTCACGTCTACCCGCTGAGCTTCACTCTGGCAGATTCCCCGTCCCGCGAAAACGTCCAAGACAACACGCAAGCCGTGCTTTTCCTTGCCGACTGCCCGCCAATCAGAGAGACTCTGACTGATGAAGAAACCTCTGAGGTCATTGACGCCTGCGAAACGCCGGGAGCTGGACCACGCCGTGGCCATCCTGCGGGAAGAGTTCGCTGTCGCGACCTCGACGCGCAAGGCGCCGCGCCTGCGCGACGGACGCATCCTCAAGATCATCCTGTTCGGCAGCTACGCGCGCGGCGACTGGGTTCATGACCCCGTCGGCCGGTATTTTTCGGATTTTGACCTACTCGTCGTAGTCGACCATGAGGACCTGACGGATTTTGAATTCTGGGAGGACTCAGAAAAACGGCTTCTGGCTGACATCACCTCCGGCCAGATGTTGCGCACCCCGGTTAGCGTTATCGTCCACAGTCTTGATGACGTGAACTACAAGCTGGAGCACGGTCGATCATTCTTCATCGACATCGTCCGCGACGGTGTGACTCTGCTGAACACGCCCGGAGTGGACTTTGTCGAGTCTATGCCGCTCTCGCCGGAAACGGCATTGCAGGAGGCAGAAAACACCTACGAAGAAGCCACCGAGAGCGCCGACGAGTTCATCGACCTAGCTGATGTTTCACGCTCTCGCAGTTACACAAGAAAAGCGGCCTTCCTCCTGCACCAGGCTGTCGAAACCCTGTACGCCGGACTGTTGCTCGTCCTCACCGGCTATTCGCCGAAGTCCCACAAACTGACCAATCTGCGCCGGCTGACGGAGCCCCTCGTGCCTGGTCTGGCGGAGGCTTGGCCTCACGAGACGAAGCTCCAGCGGCGCAGCTTCGAGCTCCTTCGCGCCGCCTATGTGAAGGGTCGATATTCGAAGCATTTCAAGATCACCGACGAAGAGCTGGCATATCTTGTCGAACGGATCGGGATCCTGCGAGGCCTGATCGATGCGGCGTGCCAGAAACGGCTAGCCGACCTGCGTGATCAGGCCGGTCAATCCGTCTGACCAAACAGCCCACCGGGTGCGGGCATTCACCGCAATCCGGTCAACCATAAATGCCTCGCCTCCCATGCGGCGCATGCAACGCGCTGATCAACCAGACACGGGCCTGCCTATGTTCTCGTCCGTCGCAACCGGTGAGAGTTGATCCATCACGCCGTCAGCGAGCGGGTGGTGACGCCCAACGAACCGAGGGAAACCAATGACCTTGCGCGATAGCTTTCCGACGACCTCAGCGGCTTATCCGGGTCTCGCCAACTGGGATGCCGAGTTCGAGTGGAAAGGCGTGGCACCGATGGCGGTAGCTGGCTTTTTCCGGGACGCTATCGAACAAGCTCAGGGAGCCGATCGACAACCGTTCTTCGACCTGGCCGAAACCATCCGCGGCGATCTGACCGCCGAGACCCGACGCATCGGCGACGACGAGGGCGCTGTCTGGTTGGACGCCATGCGGTTCATAATTTCGATCCCCGCCATCATGACGACGGTCGCGATGGGAGCGCATGGCGATTGCTACAACTGGCTCCACTGGTCCGCCAGCCGAACCCACAACGTCAACCTGCGGGCCAACCAAGGCGACTATCGCCTGCCGCCGTATGACGGCGTCGCCACGCCAATGAATGCCGCCTGTCTTCGTAACCTGACCGACTGGATCACTGCCGCCTTCATGATCGCCAGAAAATTCGGCGGCATGGATGACTGGTGCGACCAGATCGCCGATTACTGCATCGCTCACGTCTTGGACGAGATCGTGGCCGGAGATGTCGTGCGAGGCGTTCCTGCGATCGTCACTATCGCCAACTGGGCGACCAATCGCGGGCACAAATGCGCAGAGCCCTTGGTCAGCAGCATGGCGGAAATCTACAGCCGTCCCGGCATAGACGACCGCTCCAAGGCCACGATGGCCGTGTTGTTCACGACGGCTGCCGCTCAATGGACGCCTCAAACGCATCAGGAGTGGGCCAAGGAAGCACTCCGCGACCTGCGCCATGTCCTCGTCGAACACGAGGTCGTCCAACTTTTGGCGGTCACCATCAATGACTACGAGGATTGGACCGCCGCTCGGGTCCAGATACTCGGTGAAGTCCGGAAACTTGCTGACGAGTATAGAGCGCTCGAGACCGGCCCTGCCGCAATCCTTGCCCTGGAAGCTCGCGTCGCCATTATCCACCCGTTGATTTTCAGCCTTACCGAGTTCGGGACGGTCGCGGACGTCATGGATTTGTTGTGGGCCTGGTACGGGGTCGACGGGATGGAGCAGGCCAGTGCCGATGTTCTTTACATCGGCTCGGCACACAAGAACGGCGTTGCTTATCTCTGGCCTGGCGGCCGGCATCTGATTGAAGGGGATGAAGGCGGCGAGAGCCTGGAAGGCCTCCTAGCGGGCCTATCGACTGCCCTGAATGAATATTTCCGCGGCCCAGCGGGCGACCGCGCGCTGCTTCTGGACGAGCGTATGCTCGGCGCGCCGGCTCATGACAAAGCGCCGGAGCTCACGGCAGCGATCGCGCGCCACTATCGCTTCGACGAGATGGCACCTCATCTGCCTGAAGGATGGCGCCCGCGATCGGTGGTCGTGATGCCCGCTCATCGTGACCCGGTACAGGCGACGCTTTCGAACATTCTCGGCTGGCTGGCACCCATGGAAGCGAGCCTTGCCGCTCCGCTTCAGGACAGGACCACCCGATGCGTCAGTATCTGGCCGGGCGAAACCCAGACAACGGAGGCCGAGGTGAGTTTCATCCGGGCTGTGGGTCTGCACACCGGCTGGGAGGTCAAGGTTGTCGGGGCGCCCTTGGACCAGCGTGCGTTCCAGGCATTCTATGAAGATCCAGATGCCGACCTCCTGTGGGTCATCGGACACGGCGAACAGTCACCCTTCCGGCAAAGTGAAAGCGGACTGGTGCTGGCTGACGGAACTGTGCTGACATCAGCCGAGATCGCGGCTTATGCGCGTCCTGAAACCGGCCGGCGTCTTCTGGTGCTGAATATCTGCAGCGCAACGACGACCCAGAACCGGGGCGGACTAGCTCGCATTGGCTTTGGACACGAGCTTACCACCACGGATCAGAGCGTCATCGGGCATCTCTGGCCGATTGACTACTATGCCGCGCTTGCCTTCGGCTGTTCACTGTCTCTCGATCTCGCAGAATCCTCCGTCGCCGAAGCCTTGGCCTCAACGATGGCGCGGATGCAGCAGCCCGAGCGATTGATCCGGGACTTCGAAACGGTTGATACGACGCAGGAAGCGATCAGTCGCCTTCGGAGCGAACGTGCTGCCGAGCAGATCAGCAATCTTTTGTCTTGGGGTAGCCCCGTCCTTTTGACCTAAACGGTCAGTGAAGGGGTGGGCCTCCCGACGCTCTGAACTCCCGAGGCACCAGGCCTCAGCGGCTAAGATCTTCGCCTCGCCCCTTTGCGATCTGCGCCAGTCCGTTGCCGACGGGCTCGAGTGATACTGTTTTTCCGACCTCAGTGGGCTTGCCTGGCCGGAGCCGTGCGTAATGCTCGATGCCCGATCCGTCGCGCACGACCGCCCAGGGCGAAGCCCCTGCCTCATCATGAAATCCCGTCTTCACGACCACGCCCCGCACAGGCTCCCGGCCCAGAACCCGTACATCCCTCACGCCCTCTAGCCGACGCTGATTGAGGGTGCGGATGATGTCGCGCCGCACCTGCAGTGTGCGCAGTTTCGTCTCCATCTCGCCGTCGAGCCGATACCGCCGCCCGGACCGCGTCGCGAGCCCAAGCTGTTCCAGATGTCTCAGCCGCCCCCGTGTCAGCGCCGCCCAGGCGTCGGTCGATCCGACCCCGTCATCGACCATCCCGTGCTTGTCCGTCTCGGCGATCAGCCGCCGGTCGAATCCGGTGAAGCGGTCCGCCTCCGTCTCCGTCCAGATACGTCGTTCGGCATCGACCCGTGACAGATCGCCAAGCCGCTCCTGCGCCACTTCCTGCGCCCGCGCACGGAACCCGTAGCCGATGTAGTCGCGGGGAATGACGAGATCCCGGCCATCTTCGCGGCGGCCCCGAACGAGCACATGGGCATGGGGTTGATCGGTGTCGAAATGGCAGGTCGCCACCCACTTCAGATTGGGCTCTCCGAGGTCCGCGGAGACGCGTCCCATGACCTCGCGGACATAGGATTTCATGTCGAGCCGTTCGCCGTGCTCAGGCGAGATGATGAAGCGGAAATGATGCCGGTCTTGGCTCCAGCCATCGGTCTCGACGCCGGGCTGAACACCATCGGCACTGCGATCGAAAAACTCCGGCCGCTCACCCTCGACGCCGGCGCCTTGTCGTCCGAGATAGGCCACATGTTTAGCCAGTGCGGCGGCCCGGTCGGCGCCCTTGCCCATGTGTCGAGAGACCAGCGCCTTGACGATCACCTTCTGGCGAACGTCCAGTCTGAAGGCGCGGCCTGACCGGTTCTGCGCCGCCTTGAGCACCCCTGAACGATTGCCCAAAGCGAAGGCCTTGGAACTCGCCAGACGCTTGAGCATACCGTTCTTGACGTTCATCCGCTCGGTCTTGAGGGACAGCGGCAGGCCGACGCGCACCGCGTCGGCGGCCTGGCCGGAGCCGGTAGAAACCCTGCCGTCTATCTCATCCCGGATCAGCATTTGCAGTCCTCCAGAGCATGCAACGAAGGCTCGAACGATGACAACTCAAGACAAGTCGTCAACCGCACTCCCGCACGCCGCTAACTGTCGGACAGAATAGAAGAAACCGGCGCAGCCAAAAACACCCTTTTATCTTGCCCTCCGACCCTTTTTGCAGATTGTCATCCATCGAAATCACATGCCGACACACCCTATCAACAGTCATCGTAGTTGGTGACCGGAATCGAGATACACAGGCTGCACAGGCCGTCGATCGGGTCGAGGCACCGGATGACAAACAAAAACCCGCCCGGCCGAAGCCGAGCGGGTCGTTGATTGCAGGTCCAGTCTCTCAGGCGGCCCGTGCCTTGATGGGCACATGCCGCAACCCAGACTCCATCGCCTTCTGTCCGAGGTTGAGCGCAGGTCCGAATGGCCGCTGGTCTTCCCTCATCCCCGCCAGCGAATGGACCAGGGTGAGGCAGACCTCCGGTTCAAGCGCGATGAGTTCGTCATTCGCCCTGAAGGGAGCGGCCTTGCCGTGGGTGTCGAAATCCGCCCGGGCGAGGATCAGCTTCACCCCCTTCTGCTGGGCCCATTTGATCGCGAGTTTCTCCGAACCCTTCGCTCCGGTCGTCGCCAGAGCCATGTCGGGCCACTCCTGTTTCGCCCAGTTCAGGGCGTCGAAGATCCGCCCGGCGTCCTCCGCGCTGTCGGCCGTCGGCGCGCCCCGGAAGGCGATCACCGGACCGCCCGGATCGGCCTCCCCGGATTTCCGGTTCCGGATCGCGCGGATCGCCTGTTTGGCTTCCAGCTGCGCCGCCGTCAGATGCGTGCCGCGCCGTGATCCTCGCCAGGCCGTCCAGACCTCCCCGGTCGCGACCGTCCAGGTTTCGGACGCCGCATCCCGGATGAGCTCGCAGGCCTGCGTCGCGGCATCGCCTGCTCGAGCCTTCGCCGTGGCTTCCTGGAGTTCGACGTCCGCGGCCTCCGATCCGTCGAAGTCCCGGTCGAGCGATCGCATCGTATCGCGCGCCCGGTCCGCGTCTCGCTCAATCCGTCCGGCCGCCGAATGGAAGGCGCCGATCAGGGCCTCTCCCAGGATGGTCTGGAAATCCTCCAGCGCGGTGTCAGAGATGACGTCGATCAGCTCGGTCATGAGCGCGCGCCCGAGTTGAACCAGGGCATCTTCGGTCGGAAGCAAACCTCCCTCGTCCAGGGAAGCGGACAGGTCGGCCAAGGCGGAGGATGAAGTGTTGAAACGGGTCATTGGAACATTCCTTGAGAATGTCGAGCGCCCCATGCGCAACGACCCCGGTTTTGGCCATATCGGGGTCCCCGGCAGTCACCGGAGCGGAGGGCCGCTTGCCCTCCGTGGAGGGGATAAGGCGAAGCCGTTGACTTCCGGGGTGATATGACAAAATCGGAGGGCGTTGTGTGGGGGCAAGTCGTCGTCGCCCTTGGCGACGACGACACCATTCGGCGCCGTCGCGCCGATGCGGACGAACGGGCATCGATCTTCGTTCGAAATGTCGGCGGCGAGCCGCCGACGGGGGGCAAGCTGGAAGACGTTCCCGGGATCCACCGCAGGTCAGATTTCGATCAGCAAGCCTTATTCAGAGAAATTCTCCGAGACCGGGAAACGGATCGGAAGGCGTCTCTGGCCAGTGATTGGTGACGAACCTTAACGGCCCGGCGCTGGTGGCGTAGACGAAGCGCGCGGCTTGGGCGACGATTTTGCGGTTGAGAGCGGGAACCGCAGCGTACCCCCTGAACGCCTCCTCAAGCAGGTCCATGTAGTCCGCCGAGTTGGTCCAAGCGAGCAGGCGGCTCGGCCCGACAGGCAACACGACATAGGCGTCCGATCGGCCAAAGCCGTTGTAGGTCACCAAGGGCCGGTCGCAGGTCAAAAGCTGATGACGGGGCGAAACCAAGGTGATGAGGCGACGGGTCATGCCGTTCAAATGCGCCCCGAGTTTGGGTAGGTCGCTGAGCTTCGGTATGAGATGCCCGCCCAGTATCTGCGCAGACGGCCCGTCAAAGGCGGCCCGATACTCATCGAATGACGGATCGTCCACTCCACGCCGTTCCTCGTAAAGGTCCCGGCTCTGGGAGATCACCTCGGTGTAGGTCCGCTGCGCCAATGCCTGGAGCTCGGCGACGCGAATGGGGTCCCGTTGCAACAGCGACATGACGAACCTCGACAGACCGTCATTGTGGCGCTTGTTCAGAACAACCGGACCGGGGAGTTCCAGAAGATCGAAGACGTCCGAGGCATCCTGATCGACTCGTCGAAAGAAGACCGTCTCGATGTAGTCGCGACGATCATCAGGCAGTGCGGGCACCGAGTAGAGGTTCTCTACGTAGCCAGTCTGGACAGGAAATTTCGGGCGAGCGATCACTTGCCTATGCGGACGCTGGAACTCCCACAGTTTCCGGTCGGTCCCCGCCCAGCGCTTCAGATAGAACTGCGGCACATAATGGTGACGCCAAGTTTCTGATTGTGAAGGCGCCGCAGGCATTCCTCGTCTTAACCCGGCAACCCGATGACGCAATGTCCTGGGTAAGCAACGCGAACGGGTTCTGCGCTGCGCTGGTCCTTGATCTGTCCAGCCCGTCGGTCGCCACCCGCTGAGGAAGGTCTCCATCGCCACCTGAACGGGACCGCTGATGTCAGACTTTCCGGCTTCCACGTCGATGACACGCGCCGCCATTTTCTCGGGCGTTCCAGCGAGACGCAAGGCGCGCGCGATCGTCAGCGGATCCCACCCAAGGATCTGACGGGCGACTTTCAACTCAGCGGCCGGAGCTTCCATCGGGACCTCGTGCGGCCAGAGGCCGAACAGCGAGCGCTCGATTTGGCGGCCGGACAAAAGACAAACGGCGGCCTCGTCGAGGCCGCCGTTCAGATCCTCATGTCTCAAGATTCCAGCAAGGGCGTGGAGGATCTCAGTTAACCGGCGCCAGCCGATCCAGTGTGCGGGGAGTGTCCGCCGCCGGTCGATAGGCGACGGCGGCATGTGAGGCACAGAAGGCGCCACGCGTGACCGGCTGACCGCACAGACTGAAGTCAGCGGCTCCGGGCTCACCGAAAGGCCAACGGCACTGGCAGCGCCGCACCGTGAGGACTGTAGCCAGGCCATGCTCAGTCGCGACGACGGGGCGAGCGTCGATCGGCCGGTCCGCCAGGGACCTGGTCGGCGCGAGGCGGGATGGCTTCGGACCGGCCTCGGGGCGTTTGGGCGGGCGGCCAGAACGGCCCGCCGACAGACCCATGCGATGGACCTTGCCGAGCACGGCGCTGCGCGTGATGCCATTGGCGAGATCGCGGGCGATCTGTTCGGCGGTCTGGCCCGCGAGCCAGAGTGTCTTCAGACGACCGATGCGGTCATCGGTCCAGGCAGAGGCGGTCATGGGAAGCTCCGAGGCTGACGAGCCCGATCGGCTCGCCTCGCGCCGCCCTGCCTTTTCCTCCCGCCACAAAAGGAAAGCGGCCCGACGCTCGCGCATCGGACCGCCCTCATTTCCCGCCCCTAGAACGGCATATCGTCGTTCAGGTCGTAGCCGCTGGCCGGCTCCTGGACCTGGCGGCCTGAGCCGCCCTCGTCCTCGACGGCGGGCTCAGAGGCTTCGCGCCGGTTCTTCAGGCGGATATCCCCGACGATCACTCGCATGTCGTAGTGTTCGACACCGTCCTTGCCGGTCCAGGTGTCGTTCTCGACATGACCCTGGATTACGACGCGGCTGCCTTTGCGGGCGAACGGGCCGATGTATTTCTCGGCCGTCGCCTCGTTGAAGCAGATGCAGTTGAAGCCGGTGGTCCGTTCGCCGGGCGTGCCGTCGGCTTTGCGGAAGCGGGTGGTCTCGAGCACGCGGAAGCTTGCCCTCTTCTTGCCGGAGCCTTGGGCGGCCAGGACGGACGGGTTGGCTGTCAGATAGCCTTCGATGATCACGGTTTGCATGGTCAGTCTCCTTGGAATTGAGTGTTGATAAGGGTTCAGGCGGCGGCGCGGTCGGCGCTGCTGTTTTGGGTGTCGCGGTCCTCGGCCCAGTCGAGGACGGTGAGCCGGTTGATGACCAGTTCCTTGGCCGTCCGCTCGGTCCCGTTCTTGGCGGCGTAGGCGGTATCGATGAAGGCTCCGATGACCACGGCCTCACAACCCTGCACGAGGCCCCGGGCGATGACCTTCTCGTTGAGGCCCTTGGACCAGCTGACGCAGTTGACGCCGACCAGCCGATCCTTGCCGGCATTATCGACACCGCGGCTTTCCAGCAGGCGAAACACAGCCTTGCCGAAGTCGTCGGTGATCTGGGGGTCGGCCGCCAATCGGCCGGTGAACATCACGTTTTGCATGTCAGTCTCCTTGGTATTCGAAGCCGTCGGGGAGCCGATCTCCCCAATCCCGCTTCACCCGGAAACTCCCTTCCTCCCGCCCTCCTCCGGCAGGGCCTCCGCCCGGCCGGGCCTCGTCAGCTCACGACTGATGCCGATGCCAAGCACACCGTGCTAGATTGGACGCCGCACCTACATCGGCAGGACCAGAGGAGAGACGCATGGATTCTGAGACGCTCTCGGCGAAGGACACCCGCGACCTGGAACGGATGACCAATGCCATCGTCGAAGTCTGCGTGCGCAACACCGGTCTGGAGGATCTACACGCAGGACGATTCCCGGTGTCTCGCACCGGCGACTTCAGCGACGTCACCGTGCGGACGCCAGACGGCGACATTCCCTGGACCGAACTCAGCCGGATCTCCGATCCCGAAATGAGGGCGCTGATGATCGAGGTCGTCGATCGGGTGTTCACCTACATGCGCTACCCCGAGGCGTTCGCCGCTTTCCCGGGCGGGCGGACCTGGAACCGGCCCAAGCTGGACGAAAACCTGATGAAGACGGTGCGTCGCCGGCAGGGCCAGCGCGCCGAAGAGGCTTCAGGCTCGAGCTAGTTCTGCGCCGGAGCGCCAGCGAGCCACTGCCGAAAGGCAGTGGCGTCGGCCGCCGACCCGAAATGATAGTTGTCGCCACTGACGTAGAACCAGCCGGAGCCGGCCCTGGCCTCACGCCAGGCGACCATCCGGAGGGATCTCCCGCCCCCCCCCCGGTTCGCCAAGCTCAGATGCGAGATCGGTGCCTTGGCGCGAGCCCATTCCATTGGCGTCAGTCTGTTCATCGCCGAGGCCAAGACGACTGTTCGGCAGCCCTGTCGATCAGACAGCGCCGGTTCTCTACATGATCCTGTCAGGCCGCGGCCCCGTCCAGGACCGCGCCGACGGGATGGCGACGCAACACCGCCTCGATGACCTTCGGCTGATCCACCGGAGCGAACACCCGAGGGGTGAAGGCGATGATCTCCACGAAGCAGCCCAGTGCGACCAGAGCGTCGCGATCCGTCCGCCCGCCGACGACCTCTATGCGCCAGCGGTCCATGACGCGGGACCGCTTCAGCCACAGCCCACCCTCAAGCGACAGCTGGATGTTGCGGTCCAGGATCGTGGCAGCGGTTCTCGCGCCGTCCGCCCAGACTTCGGCGACGTCGGTCAGGCCCAGGCTCGTCTTAAGAGTTCGAGCTTGAACCTGGTCCAGAACTCGCCCCAGCCAGCGGCGTCCGTCTGGCGCCCGGACCCGGCGAACCGAGCAACCCCGCGCCGGCAACCGGCCCCAGATCGGCAAGAGCAATCCCGTGACAAGCGTCAGTTCGCGCGTCCGCCAGGGGTCGGTCCCGGCGACCTCTTCGTCCCAGACACGCCTCCAGGTCGAGACCTCCGCCGGCTTCCACGCTGACTCCTCGAACGTCTTCTCGGCCATCGTCTGGCGATCGTCGGGCCGAAGCAGCCGCACGGCGGTGATCAGGCGGTTCTCGTCCGTCGAGGTGGTCAAGCCGAGTTCCGCAATCGCGGCACGGCCCGACTTCTCGTTGACGACCAGCTGGTGGGCGACATCCTCCGCCCAGGTCAGGGCGTCATCCGCGACGAGGATCTCGCGCCGTACCTTGAGCGAGAAGGTCACCAGGGCCGTCTCGGCGCCGGTCGAGACATCGGTCCGGATCACTTCCTGATCCGTGACCTCCAGTTCCTCGGCCTCGATGTCCTCCAGCCCCCGGTCCAGTTCACCCGAGGCGGCGGCTCGCTCGAGGATGCCGGACAGGATCCGGTCGAAGTCCGCGAACAAGGCGTTCTGGTCGGCGATGCGCAGCGCCAGAAGTCGGTTCAGGAAGGTATGGATTGGCGGCAGATCGTCGGAGGGTTTGAGGCCGCCGTCGTCGTCGAGCAGCTTCAAGCTCGTCTTGGCCACGAAGGTCTCGAGCGTCATCGAGTCCAGTTCCCCGAAGGTCAGCGCACCATAGAAGACCAGCAGGGCCCGGCGGGCCCAGGGGCTCTCCAGATTGTCCTCGGCGCGGAACAGGCCGGCTCCGGCGGTGCGCCGTTCGCCGCGCGTGAGCGCGCCCAGGGAGTCCAGCCGGCGCGCAATCGTCGAGGTGAACCGCTTCTCGCCCTGGATGTCGGTGGTGACGGGCCGGAACAGGGGCGCGGAGGCCTGATGCGTCCGGTGGGAGCGGCCGAGCCCCTGGATGGCGGCGTCGGCCCGCCATCCAGGCTCGACGAGATAGTGGATCCTCCGTTGCTGGTTCCCCGCCGACAGATCGGCATGGTAGCTGCGCCCCGTTCCCCCGGCGTCCGAGAAGATCAGCACCCGTTTGCGTGCGCTCATGAAGGCATCGGTCTCAGCGCGCGCCGCCGAGGCTCCGCGCCGCTCCACAACACGACGACCGTCGCGCACCACGACCCGGCGCGACCGGCCGGTGATCTCGGCGACCGCGTCGGTCCCGAAGGCGTCCAGCAGGGCGTCGAGCACGCCCGGCACCGCGGGCAGAAACGCCATCTGCTCGATCAGGGCCTCGCGTCGGGCCAACGCCTCCTGACTGAGGGCGGGACGACCGTCGTCCATGACCGGGACCATGGTGACATTGCCGTCGTCGTCCTCGACCGCCTCCACCAGATGGACAGGGAAGGCCTCGCGCAGATAGTCGAGGACATACTCTCGCGGCGTCAGGTCGATGGTGAGGTTGTTCCATTCCTCGGGCGGGATCGAGGACAGCCGCCGCTCCATCACCGCTTCATTGGTCGAGACGATCTGGACCACGGCCGATCGCTCCGAAGCGAGGTCGCCGCGGATCGACGCAATCAGGCTCGGCGCCTTGAGCCCGGCCAGCAGGTGACCGAAGAAGCGCAGCTTGGCGCCTTCGAAGGCGGAGTGGACCGCAGACGCGGCCTGGCCGCTCTTCGCCTTGCCGTCCTCGTCGTTGAGGCCGGTGGCCTTGAGCGCCTCGGCGAGGTTGGCGTGGATCAGTTGGAAGGCGTCGGCCCAGGCGTCCCAGATCCCGATGTCGTCCGGCGTCAGCGGATGGACCAGCGGGTCGTACTCGACTCCCTCGAAGGACAGCGAACGTGCCACATACAGCCCCAGCGCCTTGAGCTCGCGCGCCACCAGTTCCATGGCAGCGACCCCGCCGCGGTCCATGGCGTCGAGGAAGTCGGCGCGGGTCATGAAGGGCGCTTCCGGCCCGCCCCACAGGCCTAGACGGGCGGCATAGGCGAGGTTCTCCGCCGTCGTCGCGCCGGTCGCCGAGACATAGAGGATGCGGGCGTTCGGCAGCCGGTTCTGCAGGGCAAGACCCGCCATGCCCTGCAGCGAGGCCTTCTTGGTCCCACGCGCGCCCTTGCCGCCCCTGGCGGCGTTGGCCATGGCGTGGGCCTCGTCAAAGGCGATGACCCCGTCGAAGTCCTCGCCCAGCCAGGCGACGACCTGGTCGAGGCGGGACGCGCGACCGCCCCGCGCCGGCTGGCGCAAGGTCGCATAGGTGGTGAACAGGATGCCGCGATCGAGTCTGACGCCGTCGCCCTGCTTCCAGCTCGACAGCGGCACGATGTCGTGGGCGCCGCCGCCGATGGCGCCCCAGTCGCGCCGGGCGTCCTCCAGCAGGGCGTCATTGCGGGAGAGCCAGACCGCGCGCACGCGCCCCTGGCTCATGTTGTCTGCGACGATGGCGGCGATCTGACGCCCCTTGCCGCAGCCGGTGCCGTCGCCGAGGAAAAAACCCCGACGGAAAGTGAACGCGTCGCTTTGATCATCGCGCACGAGTGCCACCTCATGCGGTGCTTCGCCGAGGCGGAACCGGCCGGGCAGGAAGGCCGAATGGGCCTCGCCGGCGTAGATAACCGTCTCCGTCTGGGCGTCGGAGATCCGGCCCTCGTCACGAACGGCTGGCGGCAACACCGGTCGGTACGTCGGCCCGGGTGGCGCAACGGAGGCCATCGGGCCCGACTCCACCAGGGGGGACGGATGCGGCCGGGGATCAGGCAGAACGATCCTCGTCAGGGCATGCGCCTGATAGAGGCCAACGTCCCGGCCCTCTCCGGCCCAAGGCCGCGCCTCATAGGCAAGGGGTGTTGCACCGGCCAAGAAGGCCAGTCGGCCTGCGGGAAGGGCGAGACCCCGCTCGCGCGGCGCGAGGAAGGCGGCGGCGTCCAGCGTCAACCGCACGCGAGGGCGGGCTGTGCCGCGATCCGGAAGGCCCGCGAGGATCCGGGCGGTCGCCTCAAGATCTTCGGGCTGGTGAAGAAGGCCGTCCCAGACGGCTATCCCGCCGCGATCCATAACCAGCAGGCCGGTCTCGACCGAGGTGCCGTGTTTGGCGAAGGCGCGCGCGGGAAACGCCACGGCGGCCACCATGACGCCGTGGCCTTCGAGCACCCGCCTCAGATCGGTTTCGGCAAGGGCGGTAAGGGGCACGATCGCCGCCATCCGGCCGCCGTCCGCCAGAACCTTGAGCGACGCGATAAGATGGGCCTGAAGATCCGAGAACGGCGGGTTGCAGACCACGACGTCAAACGACCCGGCGTCCTCGAGGAGGTCGGGTAGATGGCGGCCATCGTGCCGCCGGCGTGTGGCCTTGGCGAACAGCCCGTCGAGGAGCGCCGCGCGCGTGGGCGCAAGCTCGTTCAACGTCAGGCTCGCCCCGCACGCTTCGGCCACCACGGCCAGCAATCCGGTCCCCGCAGACGGCTCGAGGACACGGTCCTCCGGTCGAACCTGCGCGGCCAGCACCGCGAGAGCGGCGAGTTGGGGCGGGGTGGAGAATTGGTCCAGCGCGACCTGTTCCTCGCTGCGCCGGCTGTGGGTCAGGCCAAGCGCTGAGACCCCGGCGAGCAGAGCGGCGATCTCGGCCGGGGCGTCCTCGAGCCGGGCAATCTGCGGCGCGAGGCGGCGGATCTGAAGCACCGTCGCGGCCTCGATAGCGTCATAGGCGTCACGCCAGGTCCAGCCCCCCTGGGCGTCGGACACCCCGAACGCGGTGGTCATGACGTCGGCCACCAGACGTCGATCCAGCGCGCGCGAGCGGGCCAGATGAATGGCCAATGCACGGGCGGCGGCCAGGATGTTGGTGGGGAGATTCCCGACGGCGACGTCGGCGAACAGCGACAGGTTGCGGGTGGTCGACATTGGGAAGGCTCCGATCGCCTGGAGCGGAGGGCTCCTCCCTCTCGGTCCTCCAGGCTCGCTTCGCCCCGCCCTCCCTTCGTCTCCCCGACAGTCGCATCGACGCGTACGACGACAGAGAAACACCGCCCCGGCAGGTCGCCGGGGCAGTATTTCCGTGTGCGGATAATCAGGCGGCGGCGACGTCCAAGGCCGCCTTGCCCGCCGGAGTGACGACGAAGGCGCCGGCCCCTTCGTCGTCCTCATCGACGCCATCGCCGGCGGCTTGGTCCTCGATGTCCGGGGCATCCTGATCGGCGTCGATCGGGGCGGCCCATGACAGGGCGGCCGGAGCCCAGGTCCGTTGCGCGGCCTGTTCGGCCACCCAGTCGACCAACTCGGTCTTGCGGAGCGTCTTCGCCCGCTCGTCCTCGGCGCCCATGGTGTCGAGCATGCAGGTCAGCAGGCCCTTGGAGTGGGGCTGCAGGAAGGGGGCGTCGGGCGTCCAGTGGAGAGTGATGTCCGCTTGGCAGAGAGCGGCCAGCTCCGCCGCCTCGGCCCGGGCGCTGCGGCGGATGGAGAAGGTCTTCTCCTCCCGGACGTCGAGGCTGATGGCGGTCAACTCCGCCAGCAATCCCATCTTCTCGCCGTGGGCAAGGCCGTGGACCCAGGCGATGACGGTCTCGCCGGACGCTTCCCAGGCCGTGCGACGATCCTCGAGCCGTCGACGAACGTCACCATCCAGAGCCTCGATGACCCGGCTGTTCGCGGGATTGAACCCGCTGGCGGTGATGGCCAAGGCCGAGTCCGACCGCGCGACGTGCGCGCGTCGAACGAGGACGGTGAACAGCCGCGCGATCAAGGCTGTAAGCGCCGCCCCGGGATCGTCGGCCAGCGCGCGGATCAGACCCCGCGTCGCCACATCGGTCCGCACGGCGTGAAGGGCATGGTTGACGCCTTCTGTCTCCGGCTCCGGAGCCTCGACTTCCGGCGGAACATAGGCCGGTGGCGCCGCGGTCCGACGCGCGGCCTCCGGCGCGGCGTCCTGATCCTCTTCGTCGATCTCGGGTTCCTCCGGCGTGTAGCAGCGGACTTCGACGCCTGCCTCCGCGGCCGGCCACAGGACCATCGTGGTCACGACCCGGCCCCCGCATCCAGTCTGGTCTGATGCAATCTTGGCGTGGATCATGTCGACGATCGCCAGATCAGCCACGTCGGGGTGCTCGACGTCTGCCAGGGCGATGCGGGCCTTCTCGGTCCGGTCGTTGAACACCTCCCTCTGCGCCCGGTAGCGCGCCATCTCTTCGGCGGGGAGTGAACCGCCATACACATAGCCGAGCGCCTCCAGATCGTCGGGAAGCTCTGGCTCCGGGCCGGCGGTCACGTGAACCGAGATCCCTTCGGCCTCGAACACGGCCGCGATCCCACGTGCGCGACGGGTCCAGACCTCGGTCAGGATGTCGGGGTCGAGCAGGACCGGCGGCAGTTCACCGAACAGATCGCTCTCCGTCCGCCCCCCGGCGTCAGCATAGGCCTGAGGATCGACCAGGGCGCAGCGGCGATCGCGCGTGGTGACCCGGCTGTCGTCGAGCCGCTCCTTCACCCGCCATTCCTGGAAGCCCTGGCCGTCCAGCGTCATCTGGGCGATGTCTTTCTGCTCCTGAAGGTCCGGCAGGCGCGCCAGCAGCCGGGTCTGGCGAAGCGTGATCCGGCCCGCTTTCAGCGCCACCAGAGCGGCCGGCGCGACCCCGGACAAGGCGGCCAGCCGTTTGATCTCGATCTCGTCATAACCGAGCGCCCGCGCCATGGCGGTGATCGTCAGTTTCGACTTCAGCATCCGGCCAATGGCGGCGATGACATCGGCCACATGGACCGGCACGGCGGTGTTGGTCAAAAGCACCGCCGCCGCCTGGCGCGCCGGATCGGTCTCGACATAGGTCCGGACAGGATAGTCCTCGTCGATGTCGCCGGCCTCCAGCAGGCTCGCCAGCGCCAGACGACGACGACGACCGTCTAGGGCCATGAACGGCTGCTCCTTTTTGCCGCGACCGGGCCTGACGGTCACGGGCTGCAACTGACCGGCCGCCTTCAGGGTGGCGGCCAGGGTCGGAATATCGTCGTCGGGCGGTTCGCCATAGCGCAGGTTCTCTCGCGCGATGCCGAGATCCCCGAGGCGGACGATGCGTTCCACGGGCGTGAAGATGACGGCCGGGGTTGGGGTTTCAGGAACAGAGGTTGTTGAGGTGATGACGGGAACGAGGTCGGTCATGAGGTCTCTCCTGCCGGGCGACGGGGGCCATCCCCGTCACTCCGGCGCCCCTCAGAGCCCTCGCTCCCCCTTTGCGACGCCGCCGCGACCGCGACCTCGTTCCAGTCGCCGAACGGCGGCTCGGGCCATGACACCTCAACCTTGAGACCGTCATTCACCAGGCGGCGGCGGAGCCGGGCAGCCGCCGCCTCACCGGCCTCGCCACGGTCAGCGGCGATCAGGACCCGGCGCACCCAGGCGGGCGGGCTCCAGGCGACGAGGTTATTGGCGGCCATAAGAGCCCAGCCGGGAAGACCGAAGCGGTCGATGGCCGACAGGGTCGTGACCACCCCTTCGCCCACCAACATCTCTTCGGCCGCAGGCGAGAGGCGAACGGCCGCGCCGGGCGGGACCTGACCCACAGTCTTTCGGGCCAGGCGCAGACCGCCGGCGGGCAGACCATTGGTCTCGAGATAGGTCAGCTCGACCGCCGTCAGACGATCCTCGGCGTCGCTGACCCGGGCGATCAGAGCGGGACGCACGCGCCTACCACTCTGATAGACCGACAGTGGCGCGGAGGGGTGCAGGCGAAGATTGTAAGCGGCGGCTCCGGTCATGACTGCGCGCCGTCGCAGATAGAGACTGGCCGGACCGTGGGGCGGTCGCTCCGTCGTCGCGGTCCACAGACGCGATGCGGTCTCGACGCGAAGGCGCCGGTCCGGTCTCGGCGATGAGGACCGTCCGCGCCCGCCGCCGGTGAGCCGACCGGCGTCATCGATAAAGCCGCGAAGGCGAAGATCATCCCGTGCGGTGCGCCAATCGGCGCCGCCGAATCCGTGGATGATGACCCGATCATCGGCCAGCATCAACGAAACCGAACGGTCCGCCGTGCTGTGGCCGGGTGCGGGGATGCTGGCGCGCGAACCTCCGGCATAGAGGTCGCCGCCCAGGGCGGCGACAATCGCGTGAAGGGTCATGGCCGCCTCAGATCAGGCCGAGCTGTTTGAAGCTCGCCGTACCCTGACGGCCGATGACGAGATGGTCGTGCACTTGCAGGCCGAAAACGCCGGCGGCGTCCACGATCCTGCGGGTCATCTCGATATCGGCCCGTGACGGGGCCGGGTCGCCGGACGGATGATTGTGGACAAGGATGAGCGCCGAAGCCGAGAGTTCCAGCGCCCGCCGGACGACTTCACGGGGGTAGACCGGGGCGTGATCGACCGTGCCTTCGGCCCGGAATTCGTCCCGAAGCAGGATGTTCTTCTTGTCGAGATACAGGGCGCGGAACTGCTCTCTCGGTTCGTGGGCCAGGGCCGAGCGAACATAGGCGACCAGGGCGGACCATGATGACAGGACGGGGCGGCGGCAGGCCTCCGATCGGGCCAACCTGATACTCAGCCGGCGCAACATCTTGAGATCCGTGATCGTGGTCGCGTCGAGCGTGGCGGCCCGCGCCAGCTCGTGCGGATCCGCCGCGACGACGGCGGCGACCGTGCCGAACACCGCCAGCAAGGTCGCTGCAGCCTGCGCGATGTCACGCTCCGGCATGGTGCGTGTCATCAGCAGGGAAAGAAGGGTGGCGTCGTCCATCTCCTGCTCAAGGCCCGGCGACGCCGCGAACAGGTCTCCCGAACGCAGGCCGGAAGGCCTGAATGTTGATGAGGACAAGGGTCGCATCGCGGGGCTCCAGGGGCTGCTGGCCCCGGATCGGGGCGACCACCCCCCGCCCTTCCTTTTTCTCCAATGCCCGTTGGCTAAGAGGGGCGATGGCTTCAGGCTGCGCCCATGAAATGGCTCCTGATCCTCACTGGTCTTCTCCTCGCTCCCGCCGTCGCCCACGCGGATCCGTGCGAGGGCCGTTTGCCTGACCGCGCGGGCGCGTCCTTCTCCGGTCTGGTGCGCTACATCGGTGACGGTGACAGCCTGTGTGCGGGCCCCAACAGTGACCCCTCGACCTGGATTGAGGTCCGGCTGTCGGATTTTAACGCCCCCGAGCTCCACAGTCCGACCGGACGCGCTGACCGGGACCGATTGTCGGGCTTGGTTCGCGGACGTGTCCTGACGTGCGTGGCGGTTCGCGGTCGTAACGGTCGCGTCATCGTCTATGATCGGGTGATTGCCTCATGCCGCCTTAATGGTCGAAGGGTCGGCGACCTGCTGCGTGCCGCCGGTGGACGCGAAGGGGGAGATTAGGACGCGAGCCTGCTGGACCCCGCAAGCCCTGCCGAAATCCAACTTGGAGTGGCAGTCCCCTCGTCCATCCGCGCGCATGTCGGACCCCTTGGCCACTTCCCTTCCGAGTTCCCTGCGAGCCATCAGCTAGGAGGAAGTCGTCGGCTCGCGGGGGCCCAAGGTCATAGGCGGATCGCTGCGGCAAGTATGTGGATGCGAGGCGCCCTACGAGCGTCCCGTCAGGCGACGTCGCAAGTCGCGTTCGATGGTTTTCCTCTGATGCGGAGTGAGTTTGCGCCACCCCGCGACTTCCAACCGCGTGCGTCCACAGCCTGCGCAAAAACCGGAGCGGGCGTCGAAAGTGCAGACATCGATACAGGGTGTCTTGGCCATCCCACCTGTCTACCGGGCCAGGGAGACGACGGCCTGCCAGGTCAAGACCAGGCCGACGACAGCGATCAGAACCCCTGAAAAATAGGGCGCCTTTCGTGCAAAAGCCGCGAAACCTCCCGACCAGCGCTTCTCCGCATGCCGCATCCCGATCGCCGCTGCGACACCGACGGTGACCATGGTCGCCGCCAATCCGATCGAAAAGCACAGGACGAGGGTCGCACCCAAGGCCACCTGCTTCAGCTGCAGGCAGAGCAGCAGGACGGTGATCGAGGCCGGGCACGGGATCAGGCCGCCTGTCAGGCCGAAGAGCATGATCTGCCAAGTGGTCACCTTGCGGTTGGCGAACCGCTTCTTGATGTCGTTGGCGTGGGCGCGTTCGTGGGCGTCCTGATAGCCGGGGTCCGAGACATCAAGCCCGCCGTGGTCATGAGCGTGTTCGTGATCGTGTTCGGCGAACTCGACATCGAACTCGTGGGTGTGATTGCCGTGGCCCAGGACCAGCCTTGCGGTGAACGCATGGGGTTCAGGAATGACGTCTGCCGATTCGAGATAACCGTCGCGTGTCTCGAAGTGGAATGTCTGGACGGAGCCGTCCGCCCGGGTGGTTGCGACGATGACGTCGTCGGCCCTCGGAACCGGCCCTTTCTCCGGAGCGAACCGGAACCGTGGGGGCACGCCGTCCTCGAAGATACTCAGGCTGACGACGCCATGGCCGGTGTCGATCCAGCGCGTCTCGTCGTGGTCATGGTCGTGGTCACGATAATGCTCGTTGTGGACGGCGTTCTGCTCGCGCCATGTGGCGAAGAGCATCCATGCGGCGACACCGAGGATGATCACGGCCGAGGCCAGCTGGAACCAGCCCTCCGAGGCTTCGATGTCGAAAAACTGGCCGAAGTAGAGCCCGGTCAGGGCGATGGCCCAGACGATGGCCGTATGGGACAGCGTCGCCGACAAACCCAGCAGGATCGCCTGCCAGACCGTACCGCGCACCGCGACGATGAAGGCCGCCATCATCGTCTTGGAGTGGCCGGGCTCCAGCCCGTGCAAGGCTCCCAGCAGCAGGGCGGAAGGAATGAACAGCCAGGCATGGGCCGAGCCCTGCGCGAGCAGGTCTGCAAACGGGGTCATCGGCGTCTCACAGGTATTTGGTGATGTCTTTGAACTCGGCCATGGCCCGACGGGCCTCGGCCGGGTCGCCCTCGGCCGCATGGGCGAGGCAATGGTCGATGTGATCGTGGATCAGGGTCTTCTTGGCCGCCGCCACGGCCTTCTCGATCGCATGAAGCTGCTGGGCGAGATCCAGACACGTTCGCCCACCCTCGATCATGGCGATGGTCTTGCGCAGATGACCCTCGGCGCGCTTCAGCCGATTGATGATCTCGGGGTGGGATTCGTGGACGACGTGAGCCATGAGGCTATGCTATCCCCCTGGAGGGGATAAGACCAGCCTCTCTTGGTTACCCGCCGCAGGACGACGTTCGATGTTTTCACCGCTTCGCCATGCCGGTTACCGGCATCTGTTCATCGCCCAGGTCGCGGCCCTGCTCGGCACGGGCATGGCGACGGTGGCGCTGGGTCTGCTGGCGCATGATCTGGCCGGGGCCAATGCCGGCGAAGTCTTGGGGATGGCCCTGGCCATCAAGATGATCGCCTATATCGGCGTCGCGCCCTTCGCGAGCGCCCTGGCGGCCAGGCTTCCCCGCAAGGCCCTGCTGGTCTCGCTGGATGTCGTCCGGGCCTGTGTCGCCGGCGCCTTGCCGTTCGTTGGCGAGGCCTGGGAGGTCTATGCCCTGATGACGGTGCTGTACGTCGCCTCGGCGGCCTTCACCCCGGCGTTCCAGGCGATGATCCCCGACCTGCTGCCTGACGAGGCGGAATACACCAAGGCCCTGTCGCTCTCGCGCCTCGCGGCCGATCTCGAGAGCGTGGCCAGTCCCGTGCTGGCGGCCGTGCTCCTCGCCTTCATGAGCTACAACAATCTGTTCGCCGGGACGTCCCTCGGCTTCGTTATCTCGGCCCTTTTCGTCGTCACGGCTGCACTGCCGGTACTGACGCAGACGGCTCAGAAACCCTTCATCCAGCGGCTCACGGGCGGGGTTCGCCTGTTCGCTTTGACGCCACGTCTGCGCGGTCTGATCGCCATCAGCATCGCCGAGGCCGCCGGCGGGGCCATGGTGTTCGTCAACACGGTCGTCCTGGTGCAGTCCCGCTTCGCCATGTCCGGCCAAGCCGCCGCCTGGGCGCTAGCGGCTTTCGGGGCGGGGTCGATGGCGGCGGCGATCGCCCTGCCTCGCCTGCTGGACCGGGTCGCAGACCGGACCGCCATGTTGTGGGGCGCCGCGATCATGACCCTGGTGCTGCTTGGAGGATCGGTGCTGGCGACCACCTATGTCGCCCTGCTCATCCTCTGGGCCGTCATGGGCGTCGGCTATTCGTTGACCCTCACACCGGCGGGTCGCGCCTTGCGTCGGTCTTCCAACGCACAGGATCGTCCGGCCCTGTTCGCGGCGCAGTTCGCCCTGTCCCACGCCGCCTGGCTGATCGCCTATCCGGTCGCCGGTCTGGTCAGCGCGGCTGCGGACCCCAGCGCGGCCTTTCTGGTGCTGGCCGCCCTGTGCGCGTTCGGAACGGTCCTAGGATTTGTAGTCTGGCCTGCGAACGACCCGACGGACCTGCCGCATCGGCATGACGCACCGGCCGAAGACGATCCGCATCTGGACGGTCAATCCGGAGAGGCGTTGCACAGCCATCCCTTCGTCATCGACGAGCGCCACCCGCGATGGCCGACGACGAAGGAGTGAGCCCAAGGCGGGAGACATCCGACCGTAAGCCTCAGTCGACGAAATCGACGCTCTCGTAGTCGCCCGAGGTTTGAAGCGTGATGGTGACACGCTCGCCGCTGCGGTTACGCCAGAACCAGCCGTGATGACCCGCGAAAGCGGCCGTTAGCACCCCCGTCTCGCGGGCGGAGGTTCCCTTGCTATAGCCGTGATAGGTGATCCCTTGGCCGTCACCATGGGTGTCATAGTTCACCGCCGGGCCACTGGTGGACCAGGTGAAGTTCGCCTTCGCGCCGTCCCCCATGGCCATTTTGATCTCGGCCCCCTCGTCAGGCTCAAGGGTCAGGGACGTGCGATGGCTGCGACCCGCCGATGCGCCATTGGTTGTCGTAGCTGCGGCTGCCGTCTGGGTCGTGACCGCTGGCGGGACGGCTTCGGTCTTGGCAGACCTGGCCGGCTCCTGAGTTGCGGTGTCTGGTGAGCCCACTGGTGCGGCTGCCGGCAAGGCAGGCGCGGTCCTCGTGGATGTAATGACCGCCGCCGTTGAGGCCGCTTCAGCCGCAGCTTCAACGGCGAGTTGGCGCTTGATCCGGCCCATCTCGGTCAGCCCGAAGACCGAGCCGATGCGGGTAGGATCGACGCCGTACTCGGCTGGAAGGACCACGGTGACCAGCAGGGCCGAGGCGATGACGACGGCGACGCCGGTAGACTTGAGCAGCTTGGCCGTCGACGGCAGTTCGGCGGGATCGGGTTGATTGAGATTTTGCATGGAAGGTCTCCCGTCAGGCGACGAAGAAGCCGACGAGCTGATAGCCCGTCAGGATGAAACCGAGGATCATGAGGATGACGTTGGCCAGATAGGCGTGGCGCCCGAAGCTGGCGGTCCGGCGCCAGAATCCCATGGCGATCAGGATGGCTCCGAGCGCCAGAAGCTGGCCGATCTCCACGCCGATGTTGAAGGCGATCAGGTTGACCAAGAGGCCGTCTGAAGACAGCTGGAAGTCCTGCAGTTTGGTCGCCAGACCCAGGCCGTGGAACAGACCGAACGCCAGGGTCGCGGCCCTGGCGTCCGGCTGGACACCGAACCAGCGTCGGTAGGCCCCCATGTTGTCGAGCGCCTTGTAGACGACGGACAGGCCGATGATGGCGTCGATCAGATAACTGGAGACGTTGACGTTCAGCATCACGCCCAGCAGCAGGGTCGTCGAATGCCCGACGGCGAACATGGTGACGTAGAGGCTGATATCCTTGAGGCGGTAGAGGTAGAAGATCACCCCGAACAGGAACAGCAGATGGTCGTAACCGGTGACCATGTGCTTGGCCCCCAGATAGACGAAGGGCCAGAAGACGATGCCGGACGTCTCCTGGATGTAGCCCTTGTCCCCTGCCGCCACCCCGTGCGCCAGGGTGGCGGTGAACAGGCCGTTGAGGAAGAGCACCAACAGGCCTGCGCTCAGCAGGCCGATGGGCGTTCGCAACCAGGCGGTCGCGCGCTGGAGACGCGGGTTCATGAAGTCCTCCGGGAGTATGCGAAGGGAAGCCGCTCACGCCACGACCGTCTGACGCCGTTCGGCGAAGACGGGCGGCCGTGGACGAGGCTGTAGAGGGCGGGGAGCACGAGCAGGGTCAGCAGGGTCGAGGAGATGATCCCGCCGATGACGACCGTGGCCAGCGGGCGCTGGACCTCGGCGCCGGCTCCGACGTTCAAGGCCATGGGCACGAAGCCGAGGCTGGCGACGAGCGCCGTCATCAGCACCGGGCGAAGACGGGTCAGCGCCCCCTCCCGGATTGCCTCGCCAAGAGGCTTCCCTTCGGCGATCAAGCTGCGGATGAAGGTGACCATGACGACACCGTTGAGCACGGCGACCCCGGACAGGGCGATGAATCCGACCCCCGCCGAGATCGACAGAGGCAGCCCACGCAGCATCAGGGCGGCCACCCCTCCGGTCAGGGCCAGAGGCACGCCGGAGAAAACGATGGCCGAGTCCTTGACCGAGCGGAACAAGGCGAACAGCAGGCCGAAGATCAGCAGCAACACCGCGGGAACCACGAGTTGCAATCGTTTGGCGGCCGAGATCAACTGCTCGAACGTTCCGCCATAGGTGACCCAATAGCCGGCCGGTATGGCGACCTCAGCATCGACCCGGTCCTGAACCTCGCGGATGAACGAACCCAGGTCGCGGTCGCGGACATTGGCCGTGGTCACGATGCGGCGTTTGCCGTTCTCTCGGCTGATCTGGTTCGGACCCTTTGTGAGTTCGATCGTGGCGACCTCATTCAGGGGCACGAACTGACGCGGCTGTCCTTCGCCCGCCGGGAGCGGGACCTGGAGACGACCGATGGCGTTGGTGTCGGCGCGCAGACGCTCGGGCAGGCGGACAACGACGTCGAAACGACGGTCACCCTCGAAGATTTGCCCGGCGGTCGTGCCGCCCATCGAGGTGGAGATAACCGACTGGACGTCTTCGATGCTCAGGCCAAGGCGCGCCATGGCGGGTCGGTTGGGTGTGATCTGGAGCACCGGCAGGCCGGTGATCTGTTCGGTCTGGGGATCGGCGGCCCCGTCCACCGAGGCCACGATGGCTTCGATCTCGGCGCCGAGGCGCAGCAGTTCGTCGAGATCGTCGCCATAGACCTTGATGGCGACGTCGGCCCGCACCCCGCTCAGCAGTTCGTTGAACCGCATCTGGATCGGCTGGGTGAACTCGTATTTGCTGCCGGGAATCTCATTCACGGCCTCTTCCATCTCGGCGACGAGGTCGCCGCGAGACTTGCGAGGGTTCGGCCAATCCTTCCTGTCCTTCAGCATGATGAAGGTGTCGGCGACCGAGGGCGGCACCGGATCGGTGGCGACCTCGGCGGTGCCGATCTTGGCCACGACCCGCTCCACCTCGGGGAAGCGGGCGATGCGGGCTTCCAACGCAGTCTGCATCTGCACGGCCTGGGTCAGGCTGGTGCCCGGGATGCGCAGGGCGTGCATGGCGATGTCGCCTTCGTCGAGATTGGGCACGAACTCCGAGCCCATCCGCGACGCCCCGAACCCGGCGAGCAGCACCAGCACGACCGCAATGCCGATCATCAGGCTGCGGGTCCTGAGCGCGAAGTCGAGCGCCGGCTGATAACCCACCCGGGCCCAGCGCATCAGGAAGCTGTCCTTCTCCTCGACCTTGCCGGTGACGAACATGGCGACGGCGGCGGGTACGAAGGTCAGGGACAGCAGGAGCGCTGCCGTCAGGGCGATGACGACGGTGATCGCCATCGGGTGGAAGGTCTTCCCCTCCACCCCGGTCAGGGCGAAGATGGGGACATAGACCAGGGTGATGATCATGACCCCGAATAGCGAGGGCCGGATTACCTCGCTGGAGGCGGTCGCCGCCAGATCGAACCGTTCCTCGCGGGTCAGGATACGACCCAGGCGATGCTGGGCCTCGCCGTAGCGCCTGAGGCAGTTCTCGACGATGATGACGGCGCCGTCCACGATCAGGCCGAAGTCGAGCGCGCCGAGGCTCATCAGATTGCCGGAGGTTCCGGTCCGCACCATGCCGGTGATGGTCATCAGCATGGTGACGGGAATGACCGCCGCCGTGATCAGGGCCGCGCGGATGTTGCCGAGCAGCAGGAACAGCACGACGATGACCAGCAGGGCGCCCTCGACGAGGTTCTTTTCGACGGTGTGGATGGCGCGTTCCACCAGTTCGGTGCGGTCGTAGACCGGCGTGGCGACGACACCGGGCGGCAGGGCCTTGGCGGCTTCCTGCAGGCTGGCGGCGGCGGCCTGGGCGACGATACGGCTGTTCTCGCCAGCCAGCATGAGAACCGTCGCAAGGACCGTCTCCTTGCCGTTCTCGGTCGCGGCGCCGGTGCGAAGTTCCTGGCCCATTCCGATGTCGGCGACGTCCAGGATGCGGATCGGAACGCCCCCACGCGTGGCGATCACGATGTTGCCCAGGTCTTCACTCGTCGAAGCCTGCCCCGGCACCCGGATCAGATACTGTTCGCCGAAGCGCTCGACATAGCCCGCGCCGACGTTGGCGTTGTTGTTGTCCAGCGCTTCGACCACCTCGGCCATGGTCACCCCGTAGGCCGCCAGCCGCTGCGGATCGGGTGTGACGTGATACTGACGCTCGTAGCCGCCGACGGTGTTGACCTCGGTGACACCGCGCGTGTTGCGAAGCTGGGGCCGGATGACCCAGTCCTGAAGCGTGCGCAGGTCTTCGGTCGTATAGGGCTGGCCGTCGGGACGTCGTGCACCCGGCTCGGCCTCGACCGTATACATGAAGATCTCCCCGAGGCCGGTGGCGATAGGGCCAAGTTCAGGGGTGACGCCGGGGGGAAGCTGACCGAGGGCGCTTTGGAGGCGCTCATTCACCAGTTGGCGTGCGAAATAGATGTCGGTGCCGTCGTCGAAGATGACGGTCACCTGGCTCAACCCGTATCGCGAAACCGAGCGGGTGTATTGAAGGCCCGGAACGCCTGCGACGGCGGTCTCGACGGGGAAGGTGATGCGCTGTTCGGCCTCCAGCGGCGAATAGCCGGGGGCTTCGGTGTTGATCTGAATCTGGACGTTGGTGATGTCCGGAGTGGCGTCGATCGGCAGGCGCTGGAAGCTCCAGACGCCGATGGCGCAGGCCAGGAGGACGAGCCCCATGACCGCCCATCGGAAGCGGATCGACAGGGCGATGATGCGTGCAAGCATGGTTCTCGCGCCCCCTAGTGATCATGGCTCGCGCCGGACTTTTCGATGTCCGCGCGAATGAGGAAGGCGCCGTCCACGACGTATTCGGTTCGGGGTTCGAGCCCGCCAAGCACCTCGGTCCACTCGTCGGTCCTTCGGCCCAGTTCGAGCATCCGCACCTCATAGGTGTTGCCGACCTTGGCGTAGACGACCTGGAAATCGCGGAACGGCTGGATGGCCTTGGTCTGGACGGCGAGAGGCACTGCACCCTCACCGACCTGAACGGTGCCCTGTACTCCCAGGCCCGGCCGCCAGACGCCGCCCTGATAGGCCAGTTCGACATGGGCGATCAGGGTCTGGCTCATCGGATCAGAGCCGGGCAGGATGGTTTCGATGACGCCATTGAAACGGTGGTCACCTGCCAGACTGGTGACCTCGACCCGCTGGCCCCGGCGGACACGTTCTGCATCGCGCGGATAGAGGGCGAACTCGGCATGGAGGCGGGTTGGGTCGCCGATCACCAGCATCGGCTCGCCGCCCGCGCCGGTGATGGCCCCGGCGTTGACGTTCTTGGCCATGATGACGCCGGAGATCGGCGCGGTGACGGAATAGGTCTGGAGGCTCTCGCTGGACTCGACCCGCGCCACAACCTGGCCTCGCGATACGCGCTGGCCCAGTTCGACGTTCAACGCCATCACCCGACCCGGATAGCGGGCGAAGACATCGCTCTGGCCCTCAGGCGTGATCTCGACCCGACCGCTCAACGGCAGAGACTCGCCCAGGACTGCGGAACCGGCGCGCTGCGTGGTGACGCCACCGGCGCGGGCGGCGTCGGCTGAGATGACGGTGCGACCCTCATAGGACTGGTAGGCCCAGGTCGATCGCTTGCCGTTCTGGGTCGCCGCGACCGCCACGTCGAAGGAGTGCGGCTCGGAGACGACACCGGGGCTGGCGAGATAGTCCTCGGTCGGGATGAAGGTGAACCGATCGACCTTCGGCCCGAGACGGGTCAGGGCCATGGTCGCCTGGACCTGACGTGGATCGAGCGGCTTGTCCTTCAGATAGGGATAGAGCCGGAACAGGGGCTCTGGTCCTTCCTCGAAGATGGTGATCTCAAGGGCGAAGTCTCCGTCGCGGAGCATCCGGCCTCGGTGAGGGCCACGCTCATAGTCGGCGGCGGCAGCCTCGCCGTTTTCGCCTGCCTTTTCGGCGGGCTTGTCTCCGCAAGCGGCGGCGGCGAAGGCGAGGACGATCGCGGACGCAACGAGCCAGCGCCGCGAAGGTGTCAGGCGGATCATGGTTGAGTCTCCAGGGCGAGGATCAGGGCGCCGTGCGCGCCGGTCAGTCTGTCGAGGCGGGCGCGATCGATATGGAATTGCTTGAGCACCGCGACGCGGCGGGCGCGGGTCTGCAGCAGGGCGGTCTGGGCGGAGATGACGTCGTTGTAGGTGAAGCCGCCCCTGTTGAAGCCGTCGCGCACCAGAACGACGGCGCGCTCGGCCTGGGGAAGGGTTTCCTGCCCGATCCTGCGAGCTTCGCTGGCTCGGGCCATGACCTGAACCTGCAGGCGCGCGATCTCACGTTCACGGTCGATGCGGGCGGCGGCGAGATCACCCTCGGCGGCCAGCCCCTCCGCTCGGGCGCGGTCGATGGCCCCGAGGTTCTGGTCGTAGCGACCAAGGGGAATCGACGCGCCGACGACAAAGCCGAGGTCGTTGCCGTCCCCGAAGTGACGGACGCCGGCGCTGACCGTGGCGTCCGACCGGGCGCGGGCCGTCTCCACCGCCACCCGGGCGACGGCGATGTCGCGCTGTGCGACGAAGATGTCCAGGTCCGCCTGGGCGACCCCATCCGTGACGTCGAGCGCCGACCGGGTGTCGGCGAAGGTCTCGGCGCCAAGGGTGAAGTCCGATGACCCATCCCAGAACCGGGCCAGCGAAATGTTGGCGACCCGGACGGTAATCCCGGCCTGATCGAAGTCGATCTGGGCCTGAGCCAGTTCGGCCTCGGCGCGCGCCCCGGCGAACAGAGGATCGCGCGCCATGTCCACGCGGCGACCGACCTCGGTCTGGAACCGTTCGGCGAGGTCAAGGCGCTCGCGGGCGATCTCCAACTCGGCCTGAGCCGCCAGAGCTTCCGCCCAGGCGCGCTGCACCTGTTCGAGCCGGTCCAACTGGCGAATGCGCGCGGTGGCGTCGACCAGCAGCCCTTCGGCTTCGGCGAGAGAGACACGGGCGGACCTGTCACCGCCCCGCTCGAACCGTTGCTCGACTGTGAGCGTGGTCTCGGTCCGACGGAACAGGTCGCCTCCGCCGATGGTCGGAAAGTTCTCGACCATCACCCCAAGCGTGGGGTTGGGACGAACGTCCGCCTGACGCACGGCTGCC
This sequence comes from Brevundimonas vesicularis, assembly GCF_900445985.1. Classification (GTDB taxonomy): domain Bacteria; phylum Pseudomonadota; class Alphaproteobacteria; order Caulobacterales; family Caulobacteraceae; genus Brevundimonas; species Brevundimonas vesicularis_D. Next base: position 799,408 of record NZ_UAQP01000014.1, on the reverse strand, counting down.
CGCGACGCCTGTCGCCGGGCCTGGGTCGGTGCCAGTGAGGGATCGACCAGGGCGGCTCGACGCAGCGCCTCGTCCAGCGACAGTACAGGCGCGGTGGACGTGGCCGCCGCATCCTGTGCGACAGCAAGGGTCGGCGGCAGCGAGGCCGCCAGAATGAGCGCGAGGGCCGACACGGCCGTCTGTCGCGCCCACGGCCCGGCAATGCCGGACGATGGGGTCTTCAAGGGATTCTCTCCGGGAAACGGGGGTGCACGCGCGACCGATTGGCCGCGTCGGATCAGATGATCGTGCGCGTCCGTCTGGGAGGGTATTCAGGCCCGTCGCCGTCGTGGGCCGGACGTGCGCCATCGCCCGCCGGCTGGATCAGCACGGCGTTCATGGCGACGAGGGGGCTCAGATCGCGGTTGAGGATCGGGATGGCGGTGTGGCTGTCGCCGCTCGTATGGTGGTGATGGCTTGCTGGACGCCCGGCCTCGCCCTCGTCTTCGCCGTCTTCGGCTTGATCCAGTGGATCCTCGGCCGGCGCGTCGGGGGCGATATGGACGTGCAGCGAGCCATGATCGACGTCCGCGATCTCTGCGTGATCACCGTGGCCGATCGCGACTGCCGGCCAATCCGACGCATGGGCAATCTGGTGCCGCCCTTCCTGAACCCCATGCAGGCTCAACGTCGCCACGAGGGCGGCGCACAGGCTGACGCAAATGGTGCGAAACAGGCGAGACAAGATTGAACGGCTCCTTCATCCGCCATAGTGCGACCCGATCCCAATGGCAACGGTCGAGGTTGCCGCATCACGATATGGCTAGGATTCGTCCTTCAGGTGGATACGTGATGGCGGAGGTCGGGAGCTCCGTTGACGGCTGCGACGATGCGAACATTGATCGATCCGCCAGTCGTGGTAAGGGGCGGCATGGGAGTGACTCACTATCATTCTCAAAATGTTTTCTTGGTGGGCTGCGGGTCGCTGCGGCGCCAGTGCGGCGCCGACCGGTCGGGATTGACCGACGCCGAGGCAGTACCCACGTCTCGTGGCCCGGGGTCAGGCCGGCGCTGCGGGCCGGGCTCGCCGGCTTTCGAACCGGCGTCGGATCCAGGTTCGCCCAGGTTTCTCAACGAGCAGATGCAGGGCCGCCGCGATCAGCGCCGTGACGACGAACAACCCTGCCAGTTCGACTGGCGTGATGCGGAAGGCGCTGTCGATGCCGCGCAGTTCGGCGACCACGCCCTTGAAGGCGACGAGGACGGGCATGTGCACGAGATAGAGGGCGAAGGAGGCTTCACCGGCGAAAACCAGCGCAGGGGCGGCGAGAGGCCCCTCGCAGTCCGCGCGTGCGAGCAGGGACCAGGTCAGGATAACGGGGGCTGAGAGGGCGACGATGATCCGGTCGTCCAACGACAGCTGCATAGCGCCGAGCAACACGAGGGTAGCAGCCAGGGCGGCGGCGATGGCGACGGGCCGGCTCCAGCGCCAGCGATGGCCCAAGCCGTAGAGCGCCATGCCGATCAGAAAGGCCGGCGCTATGCGCAAGATGCCCATGTCGTCCTCGGCCCGAGGCAGAACCTTGCCGAAGGTTGAGACGTAGGCCGCGTCGATGACAACATAGCTGACGATGCCCAAGCCGAGCAGGAACCAAGGACGATGTCTCATCCGGATCGAGAGAAGGGCGTAGGCCGGGAACAGCAGATAGGCGAACCATTCCGCCGAGAGCGACCAGGACGGGCCGCTCCAATTGTATCCGATTTCGCTTGGAAACCACGCCTGCACCAGGAACAGGGTCTTGAAGAAGCCCTCTGTCGTATAGGTCGAGAGATCGAACGGAACGCCAGAGATTGAAGCTCCGAGCACCATGATCAGAACACCGCCCAAAATCGCCAGATGGAGGGGATAGAGCCGAGCCAAGCGGGCCACGAGGAAGCGCTTGTAGCTGAATGTTCCTGCGGCGAAAGCGGGGCCGTAGACGTGGGCCAGAATGAAGCCCGACAGCATGAAGAAGGCGTCGACCGCCAGCCGGCTTCGCTCGATGATCGGGCTGTAGCCGAGGGCCGGATCCCACTGAAGCTGGTAGTGGAACAGCACCACGCCCATGGCCAGGAAGGCCCGCAGGCTGGTCAGGGCCATCAGATCAGCCGGGTAGCCTTCGTGAGTCGGAGAAACGGACGTCATGAACGATGGCCCCCCAAAGGCAGGCGGCACAGGACGGACCGCTTAATTGGTCTACGCATCGGTCGCCTCCATCCCTCATTCTGTCGCATCTGGGGATCAGGCCTGCCGCGCTGGAGAAAAGGCCATGATCTGATCCTGCGCCGCTCGCGGGCTCATGGCGATCGGCTTGCAGGTTTTCATCGGAAGGCGCGATGACGCGCGCCACCGGCTCAGCCCACAGACCGGCGCGGCCATGGTGAACGATGGCCTGGATCTCATCGAGCGCGGTTTTCTCCATGGGCGATGGATCGGCCGCCCATGCGGGCCCGCACGAAGACCACGTCGCCCACGCCCATGTCGCAATCCAGCTGACCGTGGCTCGCGCGGGCTCGGCCCGCGTGGTTCTGGACGACCGTCGCGCCCCGAGCCGTCAGGCGATCGTCATCGGGCTTTCTGGCGCTGATCGGGCCGGCCCTCGCCTCGTCATTCCGCCCTCCCTGACGGCCCTGTCGAGCCCTGAGGCCCAGCCGGACCGCATCGTGGCGGGCTTCAGAGAACGGCTCGGCGTCAAGGCGTATAAGCTGGATCCACGCCTTGAAGGGGTGCTTCTCAAGCCGTCTGAGGACCCGGCGCCCGGAGCCGTCGCCCGTGGGGCCTGGTCGGTCGGCGCCTCAAGGTCCTGGCCTAGGCGCAGATGCAGGCTCCACGTCTTCGCTATGCGCCCGTGATTCTCCGTGGGTTTTTCGGCCTGTTCATCAGCCTGTGGGATCATCTCTTGGGCAAGTTCCGGTCCGGGGCCCACACGCCCCCGGACAGGCCAGATCGGCGTGTCCGATCGGCCCTACTACCCGAGAGGATATTTTAGGACGCTCGCCGAACCAATCCGACAGGCCGTCTAGGGAAATATCCTGCGCTAGCGCGATGCGCGTCCGAGAAGGTTGATCAGTTCTGTGGCCTTGGCCTTGCGATCGGAGAGATCGTCGCCGGTCATCGCCCCCATGACGCAATGGTCGAGGTGGTCTTTCAGCACCTCCCTCTCGACGCGCAGCAGGGCGGCCCGCACGGCCTGGAGCTGGGTGAGGACCTCCACGCAGTAGCGGTCCTCCTCGACCATCCGGGCGATGCCGCGAACCTGGCCCTCGATCCGGTTCAGGCGGTTCAACACCTTGGGTTTGGTTTCCGTCTGCATCCAATTCCTCGTTCTGACCGTTCGACCCTACCCCAGGACAGCGCCTTGCGCGATACCCCCATAGGGTATATCTGGCGTCCAGCTGTTTCAAGGAGCCCGCCATGTCCATGCCCTCCCATTCGCATCCGGCCGGTCACAGCTGCTGTTCGGCCAAATCGGCCGACGGCGGCGCGAAGGCGGTCGATCCGGTCTGCGGCATGACCGTCGATCCCGCGACCGCGGCGCATCGGGCCGTCCACGACGGCCAGCACTATTTCTTCTGTTCGGCGGGCTGCCGGACCAAATTCATCGCCGATCCGGACCGCTATCTCGGCGAGGCCCGGCAACCGGCGCCTGTCATCCCGGGCGCCATCTACACCTGCCCGATGCATCCGGAGGTGCGCCAGGAGGGCCCGGGCTCCTGCCCGATCTGCGGCATGGCGCTGGAGCCGGAGACCGTCACCGCCGAGGCGCCGGTCAATCACGAACTGATCGACTTCACCCGCCGCCTCTGGGTTGCCGCGGTCCTGACCCTGCCCGTCTTCGCGCTCGAGATGGGCGGCCATCTGACCGGACTGGCGATGCGGATTTCGGGCCAAACCTCCAACTGGATCCAGTTCGCGCTGGCGACGCCCGTGGTGCTGTGGGCCGGCTGGCCGTTCTTCCAGCGGGGCTGGGCTTCCCTCCGCAACCGCAGCCTCAACATGTTCACCCTGATCGCCATCGGCGTCGGCGCGGCCTGGATCTACAGCGTGGTCGCGGTGCTGGCGCCGGCTCTGTTCCCGGCGGCGGTCCGCCGGATGGACGGCAGCGCGCCGGTCTATTTCGAGGCAGCGGCCATCATCACCGTCCTGGTTCTGGTGGGCCAGATTCTTGAGCTGCGCGCCCGCGAACAGACGTCCGGCGCCATCCGGGCGCTGCTTGATTTGGCGCCCAAGACCGCGCGGCGGCTCCGTGACGACGGCGGCGACGAGGACGTCACGCTCGACATGGTCGCCGTCGGAGACCGGCTGCGCGTCCGCCCCGGCGAGAAGGTGGCGGTCGATGGCGAGATTCTGGACGGTCGGGTGACCATCGACGAGTCCCTCGTCACGGGTGAATCCATGCCGGTGACCAAGGACGTCGGCGACAAGGTCGTCGCCGGATCGCTCAACAAGACCGGCTCGTTCGTGATGCGGGCCGACAAGGTGGGCGCCGACACCCTTCTGGCGCAGATCGTCCAGATGGTGGCCCAGGCCCAGCGCAGCCGCGCGCCGATCCAGCGGCTGGCCGACAAGGTGTCCGGCTGGTTCGTGCCGGCCGTGATCGCCATCGCGGTTCTCGCCGCCGTCGTCTGGGGCCTGATCGGTCCGGAGCCGCGCCTGTCCTACGCCCTCGTCGCCGCGGTGTCGGTGCTGATCATCGCCTGTCCCTGCGCCCTGGGCCTGGCCACGCCGATCTCGATCATGGTCGGGGTGGGGCGCGGCGCCCACGCCGGGGTGCTGATCAAGAACGCCGAGGCGCTGGAGCGTTTCGAAAAGGTCGACACCTTGGTGCTCGACAAGACCGGTACCCTGACGGAGGGGCGACCGTCGGTGACGGCCATCCGGCCCGCCGCCGGGTTCGACGAGACCGAGCTTCTGAGACTCTCCGCCAGTCTGGAGCGGGCCAGCGAACATCCGCTGGCCGACGCCGTCGTCCGCGCCGCGACGGATCGCAAGCTCGCGCTGTCGGAGGCCTCGGAGTTCGACAGCCCGGTCGGGCGTGGCGTCACCGGGGTGGTCAACGGCCGCCGCGTGGCGCTCGGCAACGGCCGCTACCTCGGCGAGATCGGCGTCGATGTCGCCGCCCTCGAGGCCGAGGCCGAGGCGCTACGCCAGGACGGCGCCACCGCGATCTTCGTGGCCGTGGACGGGGCCGCGGCCGGCGTCCTCGGCATCGCCGACCCGGTCAAGGCGACGACCGCCGGGGCCATTCGCGATCTGAAGGCCGCGGGCCTGCGCCTGGTGATGATGACCGGGGATAACCGGACCACGGCCGAGGCGGTGGCGCGCCGGCTCGGCATAGACGACGTCCAGGCCGAGGTCCTGCCGCAGGACAAGGCGGCGGTCGTCGAGCGGCTGCGCGCCGAGGGCCGGATCGTCGCCATGGCTGGCGACGGGGTCAACGATGCCCCGGCCCTGGCCGCCGCCGATGTTGGTGTGGCCATGGGCGCAGGTTCCGACGTGGCGATCGAGAGCGCCGGCGTCACCCTGCTGGGGGGCGACCTCCAGGGCATCGTCCGGGCCCGCAAGCTGTCGAAGGCGGTGATGAGCAACATTCGCCAGAATCTCGTCTTCGCCTTCGGGTACAACGCCCTGGGCATCCCGGTCGCGGCGGGGCTGCTGTACCCGGTCTTCGGCCTCCTGCTGTCGCCGGCTCTGGCGGCGTTGGCGATGGCCCTGTCCTCCGTGAGCGTCATCGGCAATGCGCTGCGGCTTCGTGCGGTCAGACTTTAACGGGGGCGGCATGGGGGACCGGGGCCAGGAGAAGGCGACGACCGGCGTTTGCGCCATTACGCACTCCGGCAGCCGATCCCTCGCCTGATCCAACAGCGTTCGGGTATATTTGATCAAGGCGGAACCGTGTCGGAGGACCCGGATTTAACTGGCGTTCATGTCCGGTTGCGCAACGGCGCCGAGATCCCGGTTCAAGTCCGCGTCCCGCCGCCGCCCCGCGGCGCTTTCGTCAACTAGCCGCCGGCCGATTCGCCGGCGCCGCCCCACGCCGGAGACACCCGATGTTCAACCTGACCTTCACACGCTCGTCCGTTCTGCTCGCCGGCTGTTCCGCTCTCCTCGTGGCGGCGTGCAGCCCGGCCGCCGAGCCGCCGGCGGCCTCCAAGGCCGACGAGTCGGCGCAGACTCCGGAGCCCATGGCGATGGCGCAGACGCCCTTCTCCGCCGCCGAGGCGAGGATGCACGAGGCCATGAGGTCGGCGACGGGAGCCAGCGCCGGAGAGGCATGGGCCCGCAAGATGATCCCCCATCACCAAGGCGCCCTCGATATGTCCCAGATCGTGCTGCGCGACACGCGGGATGCCGACATTCGCCGGATGGCGCAGAAGACCGTCGAGATGCAGACCGGGGACATCGCCGAGCTCCAGCGTTGGCTCGAAACAAACGTGGGGGCCGCAGCCGGTGCGGCAGCGCCGGGCGGAGGCGGTGAGCCGCCGTTCGCGCCGGCCGAAGCGAAAATGATGGAGGCCATGATGGCCGCGACCGGGGTCGACACGGACCAGACCTGGGCTCGCAAGATGATCGCGCATCACCAGGGCGCCCTCGACATGGCCCAGGTGGTGCTGCGCGAAAGCCAGGACGCCGACATCCGGCGCATGGCGCAGAAGACGATCGAGATGCAGACCGCGGACATCGCGGAGCTGCGCGCCTGGCTGGAGGCTCATCCCGCCAGCGCAGGATGATCCGGCGTCGGCGAGAAGTCCCGTTGCAGATTTGCGAGTAGAGGAAGAACAATCGATGGAAAACATGAAGACCATGCACGCCATGAAGGGGAGCTACCGTTCCTTCGGCTTCGAGCTCGTCTTGGATTTCATCATCATGTACCTGGTGATGTACACGATGATCGCGTCCCTCAATCACTTCTATTTCAACCTCAACAACGTCTACATGACGCTGATGATGGTCTCGCCTATGGCGATCCTCATGCTGGTGTTCATGCGGTCGATGTATCCGTCGAAACGGACGAATCTGCTGATCGGCGGGGCTGCCGCCCTGGTGTTTGCGGTCAGCTTCTGGGGTATGCGGACCCAGGCGGCGGTGGGAGACACGGAGTTCCTGCGTTCGATGATCCCGCACCACTCCGGCGCCATCCTGATGTGCCAGCAAGCCTCGCTGACGGATCCGGAAGTGCTCGGTCTGTGCGAGGAAATCGTCCGCTCCCAGGAACAGGAGATCGCCCAGATGAAGGCTCTTCTGGCGCGGCGCTGATCCAGCGCTAGGCGACGGGAGTTTCCGGCCCGGTCGGCTCTGCGGCAGCGTGTCGCGAGGGGCGACCGGGTCGCCTGCGTAAAACCATATAGATCGTCGCCTCGCCGAGGCGCGGTTCTGACTTTAAGGAGTATCTTATGAAGCTGGATCGTCGACTGCTGCTGCGCGGCGCCGTCGCGGGCGGCGGTCTCGCCGCCTTGCAGGGCCTGATGCCCGCCTGGGCGCAGACGGGCTCGCCGGGGCTGCGGTCGGACCTGCCTACCCTGACTGGGCCGAATATCGATCTGACCATCGGTCAGACGCCCTTCACCGTGAACGGGCGCACCGCGACGGCCACGACCATCAACGGCGTGCTGCCGGCGCCGGTGTTGCGGCTGCGCGAAGGCCAGAACGTCCGTCTGGCGGTGACGAACACCCTGGACGAAGACACCTCGATCCACTGGCATGGGTTTCTTCTACCCTTCCAGATGGACGGGGTGCCCGGGATCAGCTTCCCAGGCATCAAGCCGCGCGAGACCTTCGTCTACGAGTTTCCGATCAGGCAGTCCGGCACCTTCTGGTATCACAGCCACTCCGGCCTGCAGGAGGCGCTCGGCCACTACGGGCCGATCGTCATCGATCCGGCCGGCGCCGATCCGGTCGCCTACGACCGCGAGCATGTGCTGGTCCTGTCGGACTGGAGTTTCATGCATCCGCACGAAATCCTCGACAAGCTGAAGAAGAGCCCCGGCTACTTCAACCGGCAGCGCACGACCCTGGCGGGCCTCTTCTCCGGCGAGGACCGCATGAGCCTGGAAGAACGGCGCATGTGGGGCCAGATGCGGATGGACCCGCGCGACATCCTCGACGTGAATGGGACGACCTACACCTATCTGATCAATGGACACGGCCCGCAGGAGAACTGGACCGGCCTGTTCCGACCCGGCGAACGGGTGCGACTGCGCATCATCAACGCCTCGGCCATGTCGATCTTCAACGTCCGCATCCCCGGCCTGCCGATGACGGTGGTCCAGGCCGACGGCGAGAACGTGCGTCCGGTCGAGACCGACGAGTTCCAGATCTCCGTCGCCGAGACCTATGACGTTATCGTCCGGCCGACCGAGGACCGGGCCTACACCATCGTGTCGGAAGCCATTGACCGTTCCGGCATGGGGCGGGCGACCCTTGCTCCGCGCCTGGGGATGACCGCCGAGGTTCCGCCGCTCCGCGAGGTTCCCAACCTGACCATGAAGGACATGGGCATGGGGGACATGGGCGGCATGGGCGGCATGGACCACGGCTCGATGGGGGGCCAGCCGGGCGGCGCCATGGCGGGGATGGATCATAGCGCCATGACCGGCGCCTCCGGCGGCACCATGGCCGGGATGGATCACGGCGCCATGGCGCCCCAGTCCACGGGTGCGATGACCGGGATGGACCACGGCTCCATGGCCGGCATGAACATGCGCGATCCCGCCAACGCCCCGCCGGACATGGCGGTGGGGGTCGGCGTGGACGCCATCGCCATGGCGCCGGCCAACCGCATGGGCGAGCGCCCGACGGGACTGGCCGACGTACCCCACCGCGTGCTGGTCTACACCGACCTGGTCTCGCTGACGCCCAACAAGGACCAGCGTCCCCCGTCGCGGACCATGGAGATCCACCTGACCGGCAACATGGAGCGGTTCATGTGGGGCTTCGACGGGAGGAAGTTCAGCGAACTGGTCGAGCCGATCCGCTTTGAGCGGAACGAGCGGGTGAGGGTGACCCTGGTCAACGACACCATGATGGCCCACCCCATCCATCTGCACGGCCACTTCTTCGAACTGGTGACCGGCGGACCGGCGGGCCACCAACCGCTGAAGCATACGGTCAACGTTCTCCCCGGCGGCAAGGTCACCTTTGACCTGACCGCCGACAATCCCGGGGACTGGGCCTTCCACTGTCACATGCTGATGCACATGCACGCGGGCATGTTCAACGTCGTCACCGTCCGCCCGATGTCAGGAGCCTCGTCATGATCCGTCGGTCCGTGGGTCTCGTCCCTCTGCTCCTCGCGGCCTCGGCCGGCCCGGTGTTCGCCCAGAGCCACGCCGGGCACGGCGCGGCGGCTAACGCCGTCCAGACCGCCGTCCAGCTGCCCGCCGGTTGCGTCCGGCGCGGCGCGCCGACGGCGGATCCGTCCCGCGTCGGAACGCCCGGGGCGCCGGTCTGCCCGACCGGCGCCGTGCCCGAGCGCGCGCCGGCGTCGGCGGATCCCCACGCCGGGCACGACATGTCGACGATGAGCCAGACCGCGCCCGCGCCGGCCATGCCGGCGGGACATGACATGTCGACCATGCAGAGCGGCCAACAGCCGGCCGCCGCCGGTCAGCCGGATCCCCACGCCGGGCACGACATGTCGACGATGCGGCAGACCGCGCCCGCGCCGGCCACGCCGGCGGGCCACGACATGTCGACCATGCAGAGCGGCCAGCGGCCGGCCGCCGCCGGTCAGCCGGATCCCCACGCCGGACATGACATGTCGACGATGGGCCAGACCGCGCCGGCGCCGGCCATGCCGGCGGGACATGACATGTCGACCATGCAGAGCGGCCAGCAGCCGGCCGCCGCCGCTCAGCCGGATCCCCACGCCGGGCACGACATGTCAACGATGCGGCAGACCGCGCCCGCGTCGGCCATGCCGGCGGGACATGACATGTCGACCATGGGGCAGATGCCCCCGGGTCATGACATGTCGGCCATGGCGATGCCGCCCGACGTGCCGACCAGCGCGGACAACCCGGGACGCCCTCCGGAAATGCCCCTTCCGCCCGGGGCGACCAGCGGCCCCGCTCACGCCGCCGATACCCTGTTCGATCCCGCGGAGATGGCGGCGGCCCGCGAACAGCTTCGCGTCGAGAATGGCGACGTGCGGACCACCGCGGTGATCATCGACCAGCTCGAAGCGAGTTTCGGAGACGGCGAAGAAGGCTACGCGCTGGACGCGCAGGGCTGGACCGGCGGCGACATCAACCGCTTCTGGTGGAAGTCGGAAGTCGAGGGCGACTTCGACGGCGAGGTCGAGGAAGCCGAGGTCCAAGCCCTTTACAGCCGGGCGTTCCGGCCCTTCTTCGACTTCCAGACCGGCCTGCGGCAGACCTACCGGCCCGAGGGCGACCGGACCGATCTGGTCGTCGGCATTCAGGGTCTGGCGCCCTACTGGTTCGAGGTCGATGCGGCGGCCTTCCTGTCCAACAAGGGCGAACTGACGGCGAGGGCGGAGGCCGAATATGATCAGCGGATCACCAATCGCTGGATCGTGCAGCCCCGGGCCGAGGTGGTGCTGTCGGCGGAGGACATCCCCGAACTCCGGATCGGGTCCGGCCTGTCGACGCTCCAGATCGGGGCCCGCTTGCGCTACGAGTTCCGCAAGGAATTCGCACCCTATGTCGGCGTCGAATGGACCAAGAGCTTCGGCAATACGGCGGACTTCCTGGAAGCTGACGGGCGAAGCTCGGAAGACACCCGGCTGGTCGTCGGCATTCGGGCGTGGTTCTAGCGAAGCGGCGGCGGGTCTTGTCTTGACGCCGGCGCCCCCACAGGCACGCAACGGGTCGGTTGTCAGGACGCCCCCGCCGGGGCCAGGGCCTCGCTACAGCCTGTGCCTTGCGCCGGCCGGTGACCGGCCCGGTGTTGTCCAATGACAGCGGGGCGGCGGATCCGGGCCGTCGTGATCGATCTGGATGACACCCTGCTCTCAGCCTATCGCCGCCCTGATCTGGCGTGGCGCAGCGTCTGTCAGGTATACCAGACCGAGCTTGGCGACCTCGCTCCGGACGTTGCAGCGCGCGCCCTGACGGAGGCGGGGCGGGCCTTCTGGAGCGATCCGGACAGCCACGCCGTGGGCCGCGCAGACCCGAAGCAGGCCCGGCGCGTCATCGCAGCCAAAGCCTTCGAGGCCTTGCGGCGCGACAGTAGTCCAACGGTATCTCCCGAGATCGCAGAGCGCATCGCCGACGCCTTCAGCCTCCATCGCGACCGGCAGATGCGGCTCGAACCCAAGGCGGACGCCGTGTTGGTCCAACTGCGGGACGCTGGATACCGGCTCGCGCTGCTCACCAACGGCGCCGGTCCACTGCAGCGCGCCAAGATCGAGCGTTTCGGTCTGGCTTCGCGTTTCCATCATATCCAGATTGAAGGCGAGGTCGGCGTTGGCAAGCCCGATCCGGGCGCGTTCAGGCGAGTGTTTGCCGCCTTGAACGTCGATCCGCCCGAGGTCTGTGTCGTCGGAGACAGTCTGGAATGGGACATTCGCCCGGCCAAGGCGCTGGGCTGTTTCACCATTCTGTACGACCCGGAGGCTGGCCAAGCTGTAGGACGCGGTTTCGGCGACGCCCACGTTGTGACCCGGACATTGGCGAGCTTGGCGCCCCACCTTCAGGAGCGTAGTTCGCCCCCCGGCCGGATGGATCGCGCCGGCCGGCGATCACGGCGCGCCGACTGAGCCCAGGGCTGAAAGACCATCGCGAGGGGTCAGCCGGGGAGCCGACCGCTGATCGACGACGGAAAAACGCCGCGCGGCAGGTCGCGCGGCGTTCCTTCCACATCCGGCTTCGGCCCCTCAGGAGGCGGGAGGCCGATCCCTCAGTGAACCATGAAACGGACGAGGCCGTTCATCTGGTGGCCGTCGGCGCCCTTCGCGGCCCAGGCGGCGGAATAGGATCCGGGGGCCAGGATGGGGAGGGGCGCGCTGACCGTGGTGACCGGCGCCGCGTCGTCGACCACAGCCACGTCGATGGACCGGGCGTCAGGGCCCGTCAGCCTGAGAGAGGTCAGGGTCATGGCGTGCGGGAACGTCGCCGAGAAGGTCGTCGGCGCGACCGCTAGCATGGCGTTGTCCGCGGGCGCGGTGACGACGCCGTTGGCGGGGGCCTGCATGGCGGCGTGATCCTGCGCCGACATGCCCGCGTGCGAATGGCTCTGGGCCTGGGCGAGGGAGACGGGAGCCAGCGCCGCCAGAGCGGCCAGGCTGGTGAGGATTGAACGGTTCATGAGAGACTTCCTGATGCTTACGTGGACTACTGGTTGGGCGGCATGGTCATGCCGTCCATCTTCGACATGTCATGGCCGGCCATCGGATCGGCCGGCGGCGGCGTCGGGGCGGGTGCTGGCGCCGGCGCGGGGCGGGTCGGTCGGGGCGTCGAGGCCCGGGGGGACGGCGCCGGGGCTGATGCGGCGGCCTGCGGCTGCGGGGTCGGCTCGGGCGTGGCGACCGGCGCGGCCTCCATCGGGGTCGTCGCCGAGGCGCCCGGCGCCGTCTGGGCCTCGACCGGTTGAGGGTCGGCGGCCGGCTGGCAGGCGCCCAAGGTGATCGCCGCTGCGGCGGCTAGGATCGGGACTCTCATGTGACAAGCTCCTGAAAGAAAAGGGCGATGATCGGGTCGATTTCCCGCGACGCCCTCATACTAGAATACGCGGACGGGCGCCGCATCCCTCGCCGCCTGGAGGTCGATCGACGGAGCGCCGCTGCGGCCCGAGCGGGGCTAAGGCGCGACGAAGGTTCCGAGGACCCTCGAGCTGATCACTCAAGAGCGGCCCGGACAGCGGGCGTGTCGTCCAGCGCCTCGGACAGCTTGCGACGAGCCCGCGCCACGCGGGTCTCCACGGTCTTGATGGAGACACCCAGCATCCCGGCCGTTTCCGCCTGACTGCGCCCCTCGATCGCCGTCAGCAGAAGCGGAGCCTTGAGGTGCGGCGGCAGATGGCTCACAGCCTCGTTCAACCGCGCCAGCCTTGCGCTGGCATCCATCCGGTCATCCACCGCCTCGGCCCCGTCCGGCACGGACATGGCTTCCGGCGACGACAGGTCGACGCCGCCCCGGATGAGCCGCCGAACGAAGCGGCGACGGCTCCAGTCCCGGCATTTATTGAGTGCGATGGTCCGGATCCAGGCCTCGAAGGGTCGGACCGGGTCGTAGCGGCGAATGTTGATCCAGGCCGCCGCATAGGTGTCCTGCAACAGGTCCCAGGCGTCCTGTTCATCGCCGACATAGCGCCGGACGAAACGGAACAGAGAAGTCTTGGTCTGCCGCATCAACTCGCTGAAGGCCGCCCGGTCCCCGCCGGCGGCGCGGGCTGACAGGTCGTTGGGGCTGTCCACGCGGAACGCTAGCCTTCGTCGGGCGCGAGGGCCTCGACGATACGGTCGTCGAATACCTCGGCCTGGGCCGGCGTCAGAACGGACCGCATCTCGAAGACGTGGGCGATCGTCTCCTTCTGCAAGGCGCCCATGGCGACGTGGAAATGGTCCACCGCCGCCTGGACCTGGGGACCGTCGCCGTCGCTCCGTGCGATCGCGCGCGCCAGTTCCTGATTGGCCGCGCGGACGTCCGCTTCGAGCGCGGGCCGGCGCGCGGCGAACCGGGCTTCGACTGCGTCGATGCGGGTCAGCTGGTCGGGCGAGAGCTTCAGGTCGTGGTGCACGATGTCGTGCAGGGATGGCGGTTCGCGCCGGCTCAGCACCCAGCTGGCGCTGATCCAAGTGCCCGCGCCGCTGGCGACCGCCGCCAGGACGGCCGTCAGGGCGATGGCCTGCCAGCCGCGCTTCATCGGCCGGTTTCCAGTCTCACCAGAGGCGACAGGCCCGCGTCGACCGTGAAAATGGCCATCTCCCCGGCCGGTCTGGGGGCGGCGACCGCGCCGACGCCGCCTGCCGTCAGGCCGGTGACCAGGGCCATGGCGACGGCCCCCAAACGCAGTTGCGACGCGAGCCTTTCGCCGCGAAGCGCGTCGACCCGGCTCCAGACGAGCGGTTCGAGCCCGTCGAGCGACCGGCCCAAGGGCGTCGCCGCCGATCCGGCCAAAAGATCATCCAAATTACGCGCCATCGAACACTCTCCTTGCGCCCCTAATCCCTACTACGCCGAAACAAGCCAAATCCCTCAAACGAGGGGACGGCCTCCCCGGTGCGTAGTTAGCAGAAGGGACGGGATGGGAGAGAACAATGTCGATACGCAAACTTCTGTCGGGGATCGCCCTGGTGGTGGCGCTGTCTGTCAGCGCGCCCGCGTTCGCGCACGAGGATCATGACAAGCAGGCCGCGGCCCGTGCCCAGGCCGCCGCGCCGGCGGGCGCCGTGCCAGAAGGCGGCGTGATGGCCATGCCGGGGATGGCTATGGACATGGACCACGGGGCCATGACGGCGGACGAGGGTCCCAAGCCAATGCCCCAGCGCCTGTATCGCTGGCTCGGCGCCATGCATCCCGCCGCCGTCCATTTCCCGATCGCGCTGTTCCTCGTCGCCGCGCTCCTCGAGATCGCCGCCCTGACGCTGCGTCGGCCGGTCCTGACCCAGGGCACGCGGGTGATCATCGCCCTGGCGGCGATCTCCGCGGTCGCCGCGGTGGCGCTGGGATGGTTCGCTATGGGGCTGCCCGGGAAGGACGATGTGACTCACCTCTACCATCGGTGGCTCGGCACCTCGATCGCCGCGCTCGGTCTGCTGAGCTGGTGGGCGAAGGAACAATGGGTCCGCCGGCCGGGGCGCGGGCGCGAGCTGATCTACATCGGTCTTTTGACCGTGACCGCCGCCGCCGTGGTGGTCAACGGCCTGCTGGGCGGGATGCTGACCCATGGCATGAGGCATCTGATGTTCTGACGGCCTTGGGGTCCGTCGTCGCCCGAACGCCTCGTTCTTCATCTACTTCGCCGGACCGGGTTCTACTGCGGCCGCGGCAAACCAGGAGACTGCACCATGATGTTCCGTTCAGCACTCGCCGGATCGGCGGTCGCCGCCCTCCTCGCGACCTCCGGCCAAGCGCAAGCTCAATCACAGGCGCCGGCCCGCTCCCACGCCCCCGGCTCGGCCCATACGCCAGGCTCGGCGCACGCCCCCGGCGATGCGCAATCCGCTGACGAGGCCCAGGTCCGAGCGGTCGTCACCGCCTACAAGGACGCCATCGAGCGGATGGACGTGTCGCAGACGCCGGCCCTGTTCTGGACCGACTCGGAGACCTTCGAGAACGGCGGCGTGGAGGGATCGTTCGCCTATTATCTGGAGCACCATCTCGGGCCCGAATTCGCCGATCTGGCCGGCTTCGACTTCCGCAACCACGAAATGAAAGTCGAGGTTGACGGCGACACCGCCTTCGTGAGCGAGACCTACACCTTCCACATCACCTTCAAGGACGGAGCCCGGGCCCCCATAGAGCGCCGCGGCGCCGCCACGAGCGTCCTGCGCAAGCGGGGTGACGAGTGGAGGTTCGACGTCTATCACTCCTCGGCCCGGCCCTTCCGCCCCGCCGCCTGATCGCGGCGGCGACCGTCATCGGCGGCCTCCAGATATCGCTCGCCAGAGGGACCCATGAGATCGATGCCCACCCTTTCACGCCGTGCGTTTCTGGCCGCGGGGGCCGGCTCCGTCGCCGTCGCGGCCTGCGCTCCGGGCGCCCGTTCATCGACCGAGCTCGCGGTCTACAAGACCCCGACCTGCGCCTGTTGCACGGCCTGGGTGGATCACATGCGCGCCGCCGGCTTCAAGGCGCGGGTCAACGAACTCCCGAGCCTTCGCTCTATACGCAGCACCCAAGGCGTGCCCGAGGCGCTCGCCTCCTGCCACACGGCCATGATCGGCGGCTATGTCCTCGAGGGCCATGTGCCGGCCGAGGATGTCCGCAAGCTTCTGGCCGAACGTCCCGAGGCCGTGGGCCTCGCAGTGCCGGCGATGCCGCTGGGGTCTCCCGGCATGGAGACGCCAGACGGCCAACGTGAGCCCTATGAGACCCTGCTGATCCTCAAGGGCGGCGGTACGCGCGTCTTCGCGCGTCACGGCTAGGCGAGGCCCAGGGATGAAGGTTCTCAAGCTCTCCACCCAGCTGCACAAATGGATTGCGCTCGTCGTCGGCCTTCAGGTCCTGTTCTGGGTCGGCGGCGGTCTGGTGATGACGGCCATTCCGATCGAGACGGTGCGCGGCGAACATCGGGCGGTTGACCTCAAGCCGAGCCCGCTGGAGCTCGGCGCGCTTCCGGCACTGAGCGAGATCGCGCGCCGAGCGGGCGTCGCGCCTGTCCAGGCGGAGCTTCACACGACGCCGCGGGGGGCGGCCTGGACCTTGAAGCCGGCGTCGGGCGAGCCAGTCGTCGTGTCCGCCGCGACCGGCCGGCCGTTCGGACCGATGTCGGCCGCCGACGCCTCGGCCTTCGCCAAGGGCGCGTACAAGGGCGAGGCGCGGGTTTCCGGCGCGGTTCTTCTGGCGACGGCGCCCGAGGAGACGGGACGCACCGGACCGCTGTGGCGGGTAGACTTCGCCGACCGCGAAAAGACGGCCTTCTACCTGTCGCCAGCGACAGGCGAAGTGGTGACGCGCCGCTCGGGCGTGTGGCGGATCTTCGACTTCTTCTGGCGACTGCACGTCATGGACTGGAACGACGGCGAGGACTTCAATCACCCCCTGATCATCATCACTACCGCCTTGACCCTGAGCATTGTGATTTCGGGCTTCATCCTGCTGTGGATACGGATCTCCCGCGACCTGAAAATGGCGCGTGCGGTTCGCAAGCGGGAGCCATGAGGCAGGCGACGGCTCGATCACAGGAAGCTCTGCCAAGAGACAACGACCGGACTTCACCACCGCGTCTCGCCGCCCTGACCACCGCCTGGCCGCCGCACATCCTGCGGCAAGAGGACGTCGCGGCCAACGGGGCCGAAATGTTCGCCACGACCCACGGCGGTTTCGAGCGGCTGGCGCCTATCTATCGAAACGCCTTGATCGACACACGGCATTCGTGCGTCCCAATGGACTGGTATCTGCAGCCGCACAGCTTCGCGGAGCGGAACGACCTGTTCCTGGAACACGCAGTCGCCCTGATGGCCGAGAGCACGACGAGCGCGCTGGAGCAAGCGGGGTGATCGCGACCTTGGCCGGTTTTGGACCACTCGGATCATCACCTGCCCGGCGCGCCGCTAGTCCGATCCGGCCCTTCCGGGTCATTCGTCATCCCAACTACTGGATCGCATCTCTTGAGATCGCCATGTTGCCGCTGGTTTTCGGCCAGGTCTGGATAGCAGTGGTGTTCACCGCGCTTAATGCCATGCTGATCACCTGGCGGGTGCGGCTGGAGGATCGCGCTCTTGCCTATCAGGCCTGTGAGCCAGAACGACCTGGATGCGAGGCGGGCCAGTCACCGACGATCAGGTCACGCGGTGCGAAATCTCGGTCAGAGCCCTGAGACCGGTTCCGAAGCGGGCGATTGATGCCCGGTGCCGTTCCAGTTCTCCGTAGGGCAGATAGCGCACATTGAGATCGGCGATCCGGCTGAAGGCCGGACGTTGCAACTGCGCCCGCACATCGTTTTCGCGGCTGTCGGGAGCGACCAGGAAAAGGCCGGCGGAGATGTTTAGTTCGCCTGACAGGGCGAGGTCCAGCATTCGCACGACACCGGAGTAGATCGTGGTGGAATGCTCGACCTCGAAGGCGGCCGCCACGCGGTCCGCGTCTCCCTCCAGCCAGAGTACGTCGATCAGCCGGATGGACTCGGCGCCTGGACCGTTCGCCAGCGACGGCGGTAGTTGTTCTAGGCAGCCCTCGCTCAGGCGTGCGCCCTCGTGCTGGCGCCCGCGGTCATTGGACGCGATCCAGACCCTGTAGCCCAGCGCGCGACCCAGATCACGGACCCAGGCCTGGATCTCTGTGTGGGTCCGGTCCGTCTCGCCCTGCTGGAGCGCGGTCTTCTCGAACTTGACCGCTTCGGCGCGCGCTTCGGCCAGCCGCGCGTCCCAGCCGCTGGCGGACAGACTCTCGTCGTCCAGGGGCGGCGCGGGATAACGGCCGGAGCCCACGTCGAACAGGAAGCCCGCGATCGCCCCGAGATCGTTGGACAGAAGATCGCTGTAGCGAGCGTTGAGGGCCAAAATTCCTTGCCGCATCGCAAGGTAGTGCTCCCAGCTCCCGAGCTTGACCTTTGATCCGGTGATCGCGTTGTAGCCGTTGACGATCGCGGTATTGAACGGCGAAACGTGGGTGGGATGGAGAAAATAGATCAGGTTGGCCACTGCAGGCCCGAGTCCCTTGATTCGGAGTTGGTCGATCGTGCGGATGCCCGCGAGAATTTCCGTTGCTGTCGAACAACAGCTGCAGTGATGCAGGAGCCGGCCGAAAGCGCGTTGATTGGCCGGGTTTTCGTAGATGTCCGGGATGCGAAGTTTGGGCTTCCAGAGGAAGGCATGGTCCGCGCCCTTGAAAATCTGCCGTTGTTCGGCCACCGAATGAACGATCGTCTCCAGCGACGACCCGCGATAGGCCACGCCGAACCGGCCTGCTTCGATCTCCTTGACGACCTGGCCGATGCCGCGACGGATGGAGCGGAAATTCTTCAGACGCTCGTCCCACAAGAACCAGGTCTGGTAGGTCGCAGCCGGGTCGCGCCGCCACTGTTCAATAAGATCACGAACTCGATCTGACACGGCGCGCCCCCTCAATTCTTGAGCAGTCTAGGCGGGTCCAGGTCGCTGGGCCAACGGCCATTCGCAGCCGGTCCCAAGAGCGCGTGCGACGCACCTGGCTCCAGCGCGTTCGGCGCGCGCCAACGGCTACATCGCCATTTCCATGGCCGAGACCGGAGCCAGGGTTCCCATGATGGACACCAGGGCCAGCAGCCCCAGGGCGAGGAGGGTCTCCATCACCAAGCTGCGTTTCAGCCGTGAAATGGCGGGGCCAAGATACTCGGGATCGTCCAGGGCGCTGCCGAGGTGGGGCGTCAGATAAAAGCGGTTCGCGGCCGCCAGAACCAGCATGAGCGCGAAGAGCACGAGCTTGCCCGTCAACAGCAGACCGTAGGGCGTGCTCAAGAGGCCAGCGATACGATCGGGTCCGACCATGAACCAGCTGTTCACCAGTCCGCTCAGAACCAGGACGGCGACCGATGCGGATCCGACGCCGGCGAATCCGTGAAGGGCTCGATAGAGGATCCTATCGCCATCGACCGTTTCTGACCGCCGCCGCAACGTCAGGATCAGCAAGGCCGCGAGCGCGCCGAGCCACACCGCCGCCGCCCAGCTGTGCAGGATCGCGGCCGTCAGATGAACATAGCGCCCCGCGCCTTCGGTGGCCGCGCCGTGTCCCGTCCAGGCGAAGCTGGCGCCGACGATAAGACCGGCGACAGCGACGAATTTCCACAGGCCGCGGGACGGCTTGTCTTGAATGAGCGCAAGAAGCGCGAGCAACGCGGCCAGCGTCCGGACGAGAAAGGCGGGTCCGAGGCTCGTGCCCGTGAGCATGAAGCCGAGCGTCGCCGGCTTGAGACCTTCAGTCAGCGAGCCCGCCATCACAGCGGTCTGGGCCGCGAAGGCGGCGGCGGAGCCTATGGCGACCACGGCCGCCGCGCTGACCAGCAAGGATCTCGTCCAGCCGAGGGCCACCGCGTCCGACCCGCGCAACCCGTAGAGGAGGAACAGCGGCGTCCCGAGCAGGACGACCGCGCCGCCGTACTGCGCGAGCCGGAGCAGGATGACCAGAACGTCGAGCACGATGGGTCAGCGTACCGTGAAGGCGATGGCGCCGGTCATACGGTGGCCGTCGGCGGAGGCGGCATGCCAGTTGAGGCTGTAGGCGCCGGCCGCGAGCGGTCGCGCCGTCCGTCCCGAAACGGTCATGCCGTCATCGGAGACGGTGGTCGCGACCGGGAATTTGGCACCGGCGGCGTTCACGACCTCGAGGCCCGAGAAAGCGGGAACGACGCGTTCGCTGAAGGTGACCGTCAGCGAACGCGGCGAGGCGATGCTCGCGCTCGCCGCCGGGTTGGAGGCGACGACGCGCGCGTGGGCGGCAGCCTGCGTCGCCCCCAACAGCAGGGCGCCGACGGCGCCGACGACGGAAAGGATTTTGCGAGTGGTCATAGGGAGGCTCCGAAACCAGAGGGGTTCAATGAGTTATACGGGCGCCGGGGTTGAATCCCTCGTTCGAACTGCGGGCGGGCGCGCGCTGATCCGGAGCATTGCGTTGCGCGCGCCCGACGCCAGCCCGTCGGTCGCTTGACACGGCCGGCCGACGGGCGTGGGATGAACGCGCATGTGGAACCTCGTCCGCACCCTTCTGTTCGCCCTGGCGGTGGCCGGCTTCGTCGGCCAGTCGTCCGCGCACGCCACGCCGTTCCAGGTATTCGAAGCGACGGGCGGCATGGCGGACATGGATTGCGCCGAGATGATGGTGATGGCGGACGGGCCTTCCGGCGGCGCTACTAGCCCTTGCGACGAGATGACGCCCGACTGCATCGCCAAGATGGGCTGCGCCGCCGTCGCGGCGCCCATGCCGCCGGCGCCGACCGTTCAACGGCCTTCGGCTCCGCGGGGACTCCGGTTCGCAGCCGTCGATGTCGTGCGAGAGGGCGCAGGCCCGCTTCCACTGAAGAATCCGCCGAAACGGCTGGCTTAGAACGCTTTCGCTGAACGGTAGGCCGTGCGCGACGTTACGCCGCGGTAACCGATCGATCTGAGCCCTTCGCCGGTGTCCTGCCCTCACGGCGGGTCCGATGGTTT
This sequence comes from Brevundimonas vesicularis, assembly GCF_900445985.1. Taxonomy (GTDB): domain Bacteria; phylum Pseudomonadota; class Alphaproteobacteria; order Caulobacterales; family Caulobacteraceae; genus Brevundimonas; species Brevundimonas vesicularis_D. The sequence goes on along the minus strand of NZ_UAQP01000014.1, from coordinate 778,640 downwards.
CGAGGAATTTCATGACCATTCGTTTGAGGACGGCGACACGCGCGTCTGCTTGTCAGCCGCCCCGTGTCCGCCTGCCGCGCGTCACGACGCGGCGAGCCGAGGCTTCGGCGCCCACCCGGTGCCGTGAGCTAACCGCAAGCTGGGCGATCCTTCCCGCTTCCGTTCTGCTCCTGAGCGTCTGGACCGCGCCGGCCCAGGCTGACCCCCAGACGTTCGACGAGGCCCTGGCCCGCGCGGCGTTCAGCGCACCCAGTCTGCGCGCCAGCGCATTGGGTGTCGACGCCGCTCGTGCGGCCGTTCCGGCAGCGGGGCTTCTGCCGGACCCCCGGCTCTCCGTCGGTCTCGACGGATATCCGGTGACCGGGCCGTTCGCGGGGCAATTCGATGAAGACTTCACCATGCTCAGGATCGGCGTCGAGCAGGAGGTGCCCAGCCGCGCGCGTCGTCGCGCCGAGCGAGACATCGCCGAGGCGGCGATCGGCGTCGCCGGCGCTGAGGAGTCCGTCGCGCGACGAGAGGTCCGGGTCGCCGTGGGCCTTGCGTGGATCGACCTGTTCTATGCCGAACGCCGCTTTGCGGCGTTGGAAGAGCTGCTGGCGACGTTGCAACCCCTGTGGGACGCCGCCCCGGCCGGAGTCGCGTCCGGCGCCTATCGGCCCGCCAACGCTCTCGGGCCCGTTCAGCTCAAAGCCGATCTTGACGATCGCCGCAGCAGTCTCGCCGCCGACATCGAGAAGGCGCGAGCCGAACTCGCCCGGTGGACGGGCGACGCCGATCCCGAGACGGTTGGCCCGCCGCCGCAGGACGATCTCGACCTGACCGCCTTGCGGAACGGCATCGCCCAGCTGCCGACCGTGCGGGCCTATGGAGCCGCCGCGCGCCGCGCCGAAGCCGAGGTCGACCTGGCCCGCGCCGGACGTCGCCCGGACTGGTCGTTCCAAGCCAGCTACGCCCGCCGCGATGAGCGGTTCGGCGATCTGTTCTCCGTCGGAGCGAGCGTGCGGCTGCCGATCTTTCCGGGGCAGAGGCAGGATCCCGTCATCGCCGCGCGCGCCGCTGATGCGCTGCGGGTCACCGCCGAGCGTGAGGACGCTGAGCGCGTGTTGACCGCGTCGCTGCGAAGCGCCCTGGCCGAATACGCGACCGCTCACGATCAATGGGTCCGGTCGCGCGACGTCGTTCTGCCCAGTGTCCTTCAGCGTTCCGATCTCGAAACCGCGAGCTATGCGGCGGGTCGGGCGGGCATCGTTGAAGTTCTCGAAGCCTTCACCGCCGTGGCCAACGCCCGGCTCGACACGCTCGATCGCGAGGCCGCCGTGATGCGTCAAGTGGTCGAGATCACTCTCACCTATGGGAACGACGACCGATGAACGCCCTTCGCAACAAACGCCTGGGCATCGCCATGGGCGCGCTTCTTTTGGTCGGGGTCGGCGTCGGGGCCGGCATCGTCGTCGCTCCGCGGCTGGATGGGGCCGGCGGTGAGACCGCCGAGGGGGGAGGGGAGCGCGAGATCCTCTATTGGTACGATCCCATGGTTCCAAACGAACGCTACCCGGGGCCGGGGAAGTCGTCCATGAACATGGAGACCATCCCCAAATATGCCGATGAGGGGGGAACGACCGCCACCCCCGGCGTTCGAATCGATCCGGCGCTGGCCCAGAATTTGGGGGTCCGGTATGCCACGGCTCGCCGTGGCGACCTTGAGGGCGATCTGAGCGCCACGGCGGTGGTCGATTACAATGAACGCGACATCGCCGTGGTCCAGTCGCGGGCCGACGGCTTCGTGCAGCGAGTCTACAACCGCGCGCCGGGCGATGTCATCGCTGCGGGCGCGCCTCTGGTCGATTTGCTCATCCCGACCTGGGGCGGCGCCCAGACGGAATATCTGGCCGTACGGCGCACCGGCAACACGCCCCTGATCCAGGCGGCGCGGCAGCGACTGGTGCTGATGGGCATGTCCGAGAGCCTGATCGCCTCGGTGGAGCGCAGCGGGCGGGCGCGAAACACGATCACGATCTCAACGCCCACTGGCGGCGTGATCAAGACCCTGGGCGTGCGCGCCGGCATGAGCGTGACCCAAGGCATGACCTTGGCCGAGATCAACGGCCTGGCCACCGTCTGGGTCAATGCCGCCATCCCGGAGGCGCTGGGGAGCCGGCTAAGGGTCGGACAGTCCGTCGAGGTGGCTTTGACCGCGTTCCCGGGAGAGCGGTTCACGGGTCGTCTGACCGCCCTGTTGCCGGAACTCGTCGGCGACAGCCGCACGGTCACGGGACGGATCGAAATGGCCAATCGCGGGGGCCGTTTGCGCCCCGGCATGTTCGGCCGGATCACCTTCGGCGGCGGTTCGACGACGGCGTTGCTCGTGCCGACCGAGGCGGTGATCCGAACGGGTGAACGGGACATTGTCATGCTCGCCCGGCCGGAAGGCCGGTATCAACCGGCCGAGGTCCGTGTCGGGCGAGAAGCCGGGGGGCAAACCGAGATCCTCGCCGGTCTCAGGGAAGGCGAACGGATCGTCGCGTCGGGGCAGTTCCTGATCGATTCCGAAGCCAGCCTGTCAGGCGTAACGGCGCGGCCGATCGGCCCGACGTCCCGGCCCGCCACCGCCGCCCCAACGGGCGCATCCATGGCCGCGCCCGCCTCGCGCGGGAGGTCGAGCCAATGATCGCCGCGGTCATTCGCGCCTCGGTCAAGGGGCGCTTCCTCGTCCTTATGGCCGCCGTCGCCCTGCTCGCCGCCGGCCTGTTCGCGGTTCGCAGCACGCCGGTCGACGCCTTGCCGGACCTGTCGGACGTGCAGGTCATCATTCGCACCAGCTACCCGGGGCAGGCGCCCCAGATCGTCGAGAACCAGGTCACCTATCCTCTGGCGACCACCATGCTGTCCGTACCCGGCGCGCGAACGGTTCGAGGCTATTCCTTCTTCGGCGACAGCTTCGTCTATGTGCTGTTCGAAGATGGGACGGACCTCTACTGGGCGCGTTCCCGGGTCCTCGAATACCTCAGCCAGGTGCAGGCGCGGCTTCCCGCGACCGCCCAACCGGCACTTGGTCCGGACGCCACCGGCGTAGGCTGGGTCTATGAATACGCCCTGGTCGATCGCACAGGCCGCAACGATCTGGCGCAATTGCGAAGCCTGCAGGATTGGTTCCTCCGCTACGAGCTGAAGACCGTGCCGGGGGTCGCCGAGGTCGCCAGCCTGGGCGGCATGGTGCGGCAATACCAGGTGGTGCTCGACCCCGTCAGGCTCGCGTCCTACGGCGTCACCCATCAGGCGGTGGTGGACGCTCTCCAGCGCGCCAACGGCGAGACGGGCGGCTCGGTGCTCCAGCTCGCCGAAGCCGAATACATGATCCGCGCCAACGGCTATCTGACCGAGCTCGACGACTTCCGGGCCGTGCCGCTCCGCACGGCGGCTGGAGGCGTGCCGATCAGCCTCGGGGATGTCGCGACCATCCAGATCGGCCCGGAGATGAGACGCGGCATAGCCGAGCTCAACGGCGAAGGCGAGGTCGCGGGCGGCGTCGTCATCCTTCGATCCGGCGCAAACGCCCGCGCCACGATCGCGGCCGTGACCGAGAAACTCGAGACGCTCAAAGCCGGACTGCCCCCGGGAGTCGAAGTGGTGACGACCTACGATCGCTCGCAGCTCATCGACCGGGCGATCGACAATCTGAGCGGCAAGCTGATCGAGGAGTTCATAGTCGTCGCCCTGGTCTGCGGCCTGTTCCTCTGGCACGCCCGGTCGGCGCTGGTCGCCATCCTGACCCTGCCGCTGGGCGTCCTGGCGGCCTTCCTGATCATGAATCTTCAGGGCGTGAACGCCAACATCATGTCGCTGGGCGGCATCGCCATCGCCATCGGCGCCATGGTGGATGCGGCGGTGGTCATGATCGAGAACGCCCACAAACACATCGAACGATGGGAACACGATCACCCGGATGAAAAGCTGGCGGGCGAAGATCGCTGGAAGGTCATCACCGAGGCGGCCGTGGAGGTCGGCCCCGCGCTGTTCCTGAGCCTGCTGATCATCACCCTGTCGTTCATCCCGGTGTTCAGCCTGCAGGCCCAGGAGGGCCGGCTGTTCGCGCCCCTAGCCTTTACCAAGAGCTATGCGATGGCGGCGGCGGCGATCCTGTCCATCACTCTCGTGCCGGTTCTGATGGGCTATCTGATCCGCGGACGGATCCCGGCCGAACAGAGCAATCCGATCAATCGCTGGCTCACGCGCATCTATCGCGGGCCATTGGACTGGGTGCTGCATCATCCCAGAAAGACCTTGGTGGCAGCCTTGCTGATCTTCGCCACCACCGCCTGGCCTCTTAGCCAGCTCGGCGGCGAATTCATGCCGGCGATGGACGAGGGCGACCTGCTGTATATGCCTTCGGCCCAGCCGGGTCTCTCCCCGGCCAAGGCCGCGGAACTGCTGCAACAGACGGACCGGATGATCCGCACCGTGCCCGAAGTGGCGACCGTGTTCGGCAAGGCGGGCCGGGCGGAAACCGCCACGGATCCGGCTCCGCTGGAGATGTTCGAGACCACCATCCAGTTCAAGCCGCGCGATGAATGGCGGCCGGGCATGACCCCGGAAAAACTGATCGAAGAACTCGATCGCGCGGTTCAGGTCCCCGGACTGTCCAACGTCTGGGTCCCTCCCATCCGAAATCGCATCGACATGCTGGCGACGGGCATCAAGAGCCCCGTCGGCGTCAAGGTGTCCGGCTCTGACCTGGCCGCGATGGACCGTATCGCGGCCCAGGTGGCCGATGTCGCCAGGACCGTACCGGGCGTGACCTCCGCCTTGGCCGAACGCCTGACCGGCGGGCGTTATGTCGACATCGACATCGACCGGCGCGCGGCGGCCCGCTACGGCCTGAACATCGCCGATGTCCAATCGATCGTATCGGGCGCCGTGGGCGGCGAGACGATCGGACAGACGGTGGAGGGGCTCGCCCGCTATCCGATCAGCGTCCGTTACCCGAGAGAATTGCGCGACAGTCTGGAGCAACTGCGCGCCCTGCCGATGCTGACGCCGTCGGGCCAGCAGATCACCCTTGGCACGGTCACCAATATCCAGATCGCGGACGGCCCGCCGATGCTCAAGTCCGAGAACGGCAGGCTGACCACCTGGGTCTATGTCGACACTCGGGGGCGCGACCTCGCGTCTGTCGTCGCCGATCTGCGTCAGGCGGTCGCCAGCGAGGTGGATCTCGCGCCGGGCGTCAGCATCGCCTACTCCGGCCAGTTCGAATATCTGGAACGGGCGGCCGAGCGGCTAAAGATCGTGGTTCCGGCCACGCTCGTGATCATCTTCATCCTGCTCTATCTGACCTTCGGGCGCTTCGACGAAGCCCTCCTCATCATGGGCACCCTGCCATTCGCCCTGACCGGCGGCTTCTGGTTGCTCTATCTGATGGGCTTCGATCAGTCGGTCGCGACCGGGGTTGGCTTCATCGCCCTCGCTGGCCTGTCGGCGGAGTTCGGCGTCGTGATGCTGATCTATCTCAAACATGCGCTGAAGGATCGAGGACCTGATCCCGACCGGGAGCAGGTCGAGGAGGCCGTTCGCGAGGGCGCCCTTCTGCGGGTCCGGCCCAAGGCGATGACGGTCGCCGTGATCTTGGGCGGTCTGTTCCCGATCCTGATCGGCCACGGCGCGGGGTCGGAGATCATGACCCGGATCGCGGCGCCAGTCATTGGCGGCATGATCACCGCGCCCCTCCTGTCGATGCTCGTCATCCCAGCCGGCTATCTCCTCCTGAGACGCCGGAAATCACGTCCCACCCAAACCCCCACCCAAGGAGCTACCCTATGAAAAACCTGTTCGTGAAGTCGGCCAGGCTCGCCCTCGGCCTGAGCCTGTCAGCCGGGGCGGTCATTGCCCTGGCGGCCTGCAGTCAGCAGCCGGCGACGGAGACGGAAACCCCAGCCGCCACCGGTTCCGCCGTTGCCCCCGCGGCGCCGGCGGAGATGGACGCCATGTCGTCGGCGGCCGGAGAGGAGTCCGCGACCGCGCGCGGGGTGATTTCGGCCATCGACGCGGAGGGCGGCAAGATCACGATCGAGCACGAGCCGATCGCCAGTCTGGAATGGCCCGCGATGACCATGGGCTTCGCGGCGTCACCCGCCCTGATTGACCAGGCGAAGGTCGGCGACCGGGTCGAGTTTGATCTGGTCGTTACAGGCAGCGCGGGCGAAGTGAAGGCGATTCGGCCGCAGTAATCCCCTGCTGCCGGACTGTCGTCGCACGGGGCGGCGGCGTCCGGGTTGACGACGCGGCGGGGAACCTTTGGCTTCTCCGCCGCGTCGAGCCTTTATGGGTTCAGCAGACGGCTTCAAAGCGGCGTGAAGATGGACAGTGCCGACTGTCCGAGTTGTTTCGGTCCGAACCCGAATGGGCTTCGAGGCGGCGCTCGGCGCGGGGATGTCGTGCGAACAAGCCGAACCGTGGACTGAGGGACCGCAGCGTTGGAACTCGCCTTGGAGTACCCGAGTTCGATCTTGAAGGAGGTGGGTGACATGAGCGACATGAACGGAATGCCCTCAAGGTCGGGCGAGGCACGCCTGTCGTGCCTGCTGAGGTCCATCGATCTGACTCCTCAACGACGGGCGCCCGCGTCGGATCTTCTTGGGCGGTCCCGCCGGGGCTCGGTGGCCGCCGCCCTGCTGCTGGTGCTCCTGGTGGTCGCCGTCGTGAGCTGGCGAATCGGTCCCGCCGGCGTGGCGTCCGGGGCGCGGGAAGAGCGCCTCGAGGACGACGCCGACGAGCCCGCGCGATCCGACCGCCGCGACGAGCGAGATCGCCGCGGCCGATCCGGGGGCCGGGACCGTGACTGACCCCATCCGGCGTCGTTTCCCGCCTGTGGCGCGCCGGTGAGCCCTGACGGCGCCTGGCGCGGGGGTCTGCAGATCGGCCCGGGCTGGGCGCGGTGGCGCGGCGCGGTCGGCGACAACGCGCTTCACCGGCACCTCGCGGCGCAGGCGGTGTTCGCCGACCGGCCGATCGCCGTCGAGACTGCGGGCGGCCGCGTCCTTCGCGCCACGGCGTTTCTCGTCGATCCGCTCGTGGGCCATCGGCTCGGCGCCGCGGCGCAGGCCGAGATCCTGTTTTTCGAGCCGGGAAGTCTGGGCGTGGAGGCGCGCGCGGCGCTTCGGGCCGTGCTCGTCCGCGCGTCCAGCGCCCACGTGCTGGCGGCCGAGGGCCGTCGGCGGTTCTGGTCGGACCAGGCGGGCGGAGCCGGAGGCGAGCCGGCCGCGCCCGCGGTGTCCTGGATGGCCGGCGTCCTGACGTTCATCGACGCCGCGCTCTCGGAAGGCCCCGTGCGGCTCGATGCGGCTGCGGGCCGCGCGGGTTTGTCGGCCGACCGGTTCCGTCACGTCTTCGCCGAAGCGCAAGGCTTGTCGTTCAAGCGGTTCGTCCTCTGGCGGCGGCTGCAGCTTGCGGCGACACTGCTGGCGGGCGGGGTCGACGTGACCACCGCCGCCCATGAGGCCGGCTTCTCCGACGGCGCGCACCTCGCGCGGACGATGAAGGCGATGTTCGGGGTGCAGCCGCGGCGCCTGGTCCCCTCCGGCTGAGCAGCCGCTTCGTTCAAGCGGCGAGCCCGAATCCAGGCGATGCTCGTCGCCATGAACCAGGACAGAGACTTCGTCCCCGCGCTCGGTCGCCACGAGCTCACCGGCGCCTACGACAGGGTGCTGGCCGTCATGACCCGGGAGCGTCGCTGGCGGTGCGCCCTGCTGTCGGAAGCCGATCCGCAGCCTGGCGAGACAATCCTCGACGTCGGCTGCGGCACCGGGACCTTCGCGATCCAGCTCAAGACGGCGTCGCCGGGATCGCGCCTCATCGGCGTCGATCCCGACAAGGCGGTGCTGGAGATCGCGCGCGACAAGGCTCGCCGGGCCGGGGTCCACGTGGAATGGCGAGCCGGCTACGGGGACGCGCTGACCGCGATCCTGCCGGGCGCGGCCGCGGACAAGGTGGTCTCGAGCCTGGTGCTGCATCAATGCCCGATGCCCGTGAAGCGGGCGATCCTCGCCGCCTGCCTGGGCGCGCTTCGACCCGGCGGCCGGCTGCATATGGCCGACGCCGGCCGCCAGGCGAATCCCTTGATGCGCCTGCTCTTCCGGCAGGTTCAGATGCTGGACGGCTTCGAGCACACCGAGCCCAATGCGCTCGGCGTGCTCCCGGACCTCATGCGCGAAGCCGGCTTCGAGGCCGTGAGCGAGACGCGGCGGATTCCCACCCCGACCGGGTCGATCTCCCTCTACGCGGCCGTGCGGCCGTAGGCCGCCGTCGGGGGCGCCGCGACGCCCTCGACAGCGAGCTCCGCCTGCCCGCGATGACGGCGGGCCCGAGCTCGGGCGGCCGCGGCGCGCGACGGAGGGCGCAACTTGCCGGGCGCCGGGCCGCTCCTGTACCGGTCGACGCCAAAGGAGGCCGAGCGCATGAACTCTATTCCAACCGGGCGCAGGGGTTCGTGCGTGTGGCGGTTTGCACGCCGCGCATCGCCGTGGCCGATCCGGCGGCCAACCTCCTCGAGACCCTGAAACTGGCGCGGGAGGGACACGCCCGCGGCGCCGACCTCATGCTGTTTCCGGAGCTGGGCCTGTCCGCCTATGCGATCGACGACCTCCTGCTCCAGGACGCCCTCCTTCAGGCGGTGAACGCCGCGCTCGCCGAGCTCGTGCAGGCGAGCCGGGACCTGCAGCCGGTGCTGGTGGTGGGAGCGCCCCTCGTCCGCAACGGACGGCTCTACAATTGCGCCGTCGCCCTCGCCCGGGGCCGCGTCCTGGGGGTCGTGCCCAAGAGCTTCCTTCCGAACTATCGGGAGTATTACGAGAACCGCTGGTTCGCCCCCGGCGCCGGCGTGCGCGGCCTGGACATCGCCGTCGCCGGGCAGAGGGCGCCGTTCGGGACCGACCTGATCATCGAGGCCAGCGACGTCCCGGACTTCGTCTTCCACATGGAGCTCTGCGAGGACTTCTGGGCCGCCACCCCGCCCTCGACCCTGGCGGCGCTGGCGGGAGCCACCCTGCTCTGCAACCTGTCGGCGTCCAACATCGTGGTCGGCAAGGCCGACGAGCGCGCGCTGCTCTGCGCCTCGCAGTCGATGCGATGCCAGGCCGCCTACCTCTACGCCGCGGCCGGGCCCGGCGAGAGCACCACCGACCTGGCCTGGGACGGGCAGGCGACCATCCACGAGCTCGGCCGTCTGCTGGCCGCGACCCGCCGCTTCCCGGACGTCGCCCAGATGGCCGTGGCGGACGTGGACGTCGAACGCATGCGCCTCGAGCGGCTGCGGACGCCCACCTTCAACAACGCCGCCGCCGCCGCCGGCCACCCCGAGCACGCTTTCCGGCGGATCGCCTTCGAGCATGCGGCGGAGCACGTCGATATCGGGCTGCTGCGGCCGCACGACCGGTTTCCGTTCGTGCCGGACGATCCGGCCCGGCTGGACCAGGATTGCTATGAAGCCTTCAACATCCAGGTGCAGGGCCTCGCCAAGCGCCTCGACGCGGCGGGCGTCAGGCGCGTCGTGGTCGGCGTCTCCGGCGGCCTCGACTCCACCCACGCCCTGATGGTCGCGGCGAAGGCCTTCGACGCCCTGGGCCGTCCGCGCACGGACATCCTGGGCTTCACCATGCCCGGCTTCGCCACCAGCGAGGGCACCAAGCGCAACGCCTGGGCCCTGATGCGAAGCCTCGGGGTGACGGGCGAAGAGATCGACATCCGGCCCGCGGCGCGGACGATGCTGGAGGCGATCGGCCACCCGTTCGCCCGCGGCGAACCGGTCTACGACGTCACCTTCGAAAACGTCCAGGCCGGGCTGAGGAGCGACTTCCTGTTCCGGCTCGCCAACCAGCGCGAGGGCCTGGTGCTCGGCACAGGCAACCTGTCCGAGTCGGCGCTGGGCTGGCAGACCTACGGCGTCGGCGATCACATGAGCCACTACAACGTCAACGGCTCGGTCCCCAAGACCCTCATCCAGCACCTGATCCGCTGGGTCGCGGCCACCGGGCAGTTGGACGAGGCGGCCTCGGCGACCTTGCTTGGCGTGCTGGGCACGGAGATCTCGCCCGAGCTGGTGCCGCAGGCCGCCGCGGACGCGCTTCAGAGCACGCAGTCCAGGATCGGGCCCTACGAACTGCAGGATTTCAACCTGTTCTACCTGACGCGCTACGGCCTGCGTCCCTCCAAGGTCGCCTTCCTGGCCTGGCACGCTTGGCGGGATCTCGAGGCGGGGGCGTGGCCGGCCCACTTCCCGGCCGCCTCGCGCGCCGCCTATGATCTGCCGACGATCAAGCAATGGCTGGAGGTGTTTGTCACCCGGTTTTTCGCCCTCAGCCAGTTCAAGCGCTCCGCCATGCCGAACGGCCCCAAGGTGATTTCGGGCGGCAACCTTTCGCCGCGCGGCGACTGGCGGGCGCCCTCGGACGCGAGCGCCCGGGTCTGGCTGGACGACCTGAAGCGCAATGTCCCATAGTTCGCCCCGCACGACGCCCCGCCGGTTTTCGGGCCAGGGCGGTCTGCTCGCGTCCTGGGGGCGCCAGGCCTGACGGCGGCCCGCGACATCGTCAGCGTCGTCAACGCCCGGCGATCCGGCTAGGATCGTCGCCTCGCTCGCCAGGATGCCGTCATGCCCGCCTCTTCGCCCTCCCCCTCCCGACGCGCCCTTCTGACGGCGCTGCCGGCCCTCGCCTTCGCCGGCCCGGCCCTCGCCGCGCCGCCGAAGCGGATGACCGCCTACAAGACGCCCTGGTGCGGCTGCTGCGGCGGCTGGATCGCGCACATGCGCCAGGCCGGCTGGACCGTCGAGGTCGTCGAGCGCGAGGATCTGGCTCCGATCCGGGCGCAGCACGGCGTTCCGGACCGGCTGGCCTCGTGTCACACGGCGGTGGTCGGCGCCTACGCCATCGAAGGCCACGTCCCCGCCGGCGATGTCGATCGGCTGCTCAGCGAACGCCCCGCCGCCAGGGCCTTGAGCGCGCCCGGCATGCCGGCGGGCTCGCCGGGCATGGAGGCCGCCGGCCGCGAACCCTATACGACGGTGCTGATCCTCAACGACGGCTCGACCCGCGTGTTCGGCCGACACAACGGCACCTGACCGCCGACCCGCGGCCGGAGGGCGTCAGGCGACCGGTTCACGGCCTGTCGGGTTGGCCCGCCCCAGCCGCTTCCGCCGGGTCGTCGCCGCCATCGGCGCCTCGCGAAAAGTCAGCCTGATGCGGGTGACCGCCGTGCTGGGCGCGATACTCGGCCGGGCTGAGACCCCTGCCCGTCATATGGAGCTTCGGCGGCGTCGCGGGAGCGTCCGGATCAGTCTCGCCGCGGGTCCTCGCGGTGTCGGGGCGCTCGCCATCGACATCCGGTTGATCGCCAGTCTGTTCGCCCATGACACCCTGCGCTCCGCTCCGGCGTCGCTTGCCGTGTCGGGATGCAATCCGCGAGCGGAGGCAGGGTTGCGCGGCGCCGGATAATCCCTGACCTTCGCTGGCCAGGGGCTGACCCGGATCCCTCCCGGCGCGGCCCTTCGAGCCCGGCTCTCTCCCGTCAGGCCTGTCGACGCGGCGTCCAGCGCAGCAGGCGCATGGCGTTGGCCGTGACCAGGACCGTGGCTCCGGTGTCGGCGAGGATGGCGGGCCACAGGCCCGTCACTCCGATCACGGTGGTGACCAGGAAGACGGCCTTCAATCCCAAGGCGATGGTTATGTTTTGCCGGATATTGCCCATCACCCCGCGGGACAGGGCGATCATGTCGGGAATGTCCCTGACCCGGCCGCGCAGGACGGCGGCGTCCGCGGTCTCCAGGGCCACGTCGGTGCCGCCGCCCATGGCGATGCCGACATCCGCCTGGGCCAGGGCCGGGGCGTCGTTGATGCCGTCCCCGACCTTGGCGACCACCAGACCTTCGGCCTGGAGCGCCTTGACGATCACCAGCTTGTCCTGCGGCAGCAGTTCGGCCCGGGGCTCGATGCCCAGCCCGGCGGCGACCGCCTCCGCCGTGCGGCGATTGTCGCCCGTCAGCATGACGGTGCGGATGCCCCGCGCCTTCAGGTCGGCCAGACCCTGGACCGCATCGGGCCGCGCCTCGTCACGCATGGCGAGGAACCCGGCCACCCCGCCTGCGGCGACAAGGACGGACACCGTCTTGCCCTCGGCGTTGAGGGCGGCGATGGCTGCGTCCTGGGCTGGCGAGATCGGCGCGCGCCGGGCCGCGGCCTGCGGCGAGCCGAGGAATATGCGTTCGCCGCCGACCTCGCCTTCGACGCCCTCCCCCGCAATGGCCTGGGTGGCCGACGCCGGCGGCGCCGTGATCTCATCCGCCTCGGCTCGGGCCAGGATGGCGAGGGCCAGCGGATGGCTTGATCCCGTCTCCAGCGCGGCCGCCAGGGTCAGCAGGGCGGAGGCGTCCCGCGTCCCGGCGACGACGTCGGTGACGACGGGCTTGCCGGCGGTCAAGGTCCCCGTCTTGTCGAAGGCGATCGCGGTGATCTTGCCGAGCGTTTCCAGCACGGCCCCGCCCTTCATTAGCAGGCCGCGCCGGGCGCCCGCCGACAGGCCGGCGGCGATGGCGGCCGGCGTGGATATGACCAGGGCGCAGGGGCAGCCGATCAGCAGCACGGCGAGGCCCTTGTAGATCCATTCGCTCCACGTTCCGCCGAACAGCAGCGGCGGCGTGACCGCGACGAGGGCGGCGAACACGAGCACGCCCGGCGTGTAGATTTTCGAGAAGCGGTCGATGAACCGTTCGGTCGGAGATTTCGATTCCTGCGCCTCCTCGACGAGACGCACCACCCGGGCGATGGTGTTGTCCGAGGCCGAGGCCGTCACGCGCACCCGCAGGACGCTGCCGCCGTTGATCGTGCCGGCGAACACAGGATCGCCCACGACCTTGCGTTTGGGCACGCTCTCGCCCGTCACCGGGGCCTCGTCGAGGTCTCCCGCGCCCTCGATGATCTCGCCATCCGCGGGAACGCGGTCTCCGGGCCGGACCAGGATGACCGCGCCCACCGCCACGGTCTCGGCGGCGACTTCCGTGGTCACGCCGTCCACCTCGACGAAGGCGGTCTTGGGCACGAGGGCGGCGAGCCCCTGGATGCTCTTGCGCGCGCGTCCGGCCGCCACCCCTTCCAGCATTTCGCCGACGAGGAACAGCAGGACGACGGCGGCGGCCTCTTCCGCGGCCCCGATGAAGACGGCGCCGACGGCGGCGATGGTCATCAGCATTTCGATGGAGAAGGGCGTGCCGTGGCGCGCCGCCGAAAAGGCGCGCGACGCGATCGGAATCAACCCCACGGCCAGGGCGGCGAGGAAGGCGTATCGTTCGAGGGAGGGGAACAGCGTGCCCAGTCCATAGGCGGACAGCAGCGCCAGGCCGCAGAGCGCGGTGAGGCGCGCCTTCCCGGTCCACCACCACGGGGCGCCCCCGGCCCCGGCGGCCGCCGGAGGCGGGCCGGCCGGCGCAGCGACGGCTCCGGACGTCGGCGCGGCCGCTTCTCCGCTGTAGCCGAGGTTGCGCAGTTGCTGCAGGACCGCCTCGTCGGCGAGGTCTCCGCCATGCCGGATCTTGAGCACGCCGGTCTGCACCGCCACCGAGACGTCCTCGACGCCCGGCAGCCTGCGGATCGCCGTGTCGATCTTGCGGCCGCAGCTGGCGCAATCCATCCCGGTGACCCGGTATCGGCTTTCGAGAGTTTGCGCCGTCATGTCTGTTCCTTGTGATCTCTATAGGGCAAGGCTACCTCCTCCAGCGACTGTAGATGCAAGCTAAAAAATGAGCGCGCCGTTCGGTTGGAGTGGAGGGCGCCGTCCGCTGAACCTGGAGGCCGGGCCCAGCCCGTTGATGACCTCGCCTTGTCCGCACGACCGGGAGACCGCGCCGCCGACGGCGGCACAGGTGGAACGCGCTTTGGGCGCAGCCGCCGCCCGCGTGGCCGCCGCTGGGGACAGGCTGACGCGCCCCCGGCGCAGGGTGCTGGAGCTCCTGCTTATCGCGGGCTCTCCGGCCAAGGCCTATGATCTCGTGGCGACGTATCACCGGGAGGCCCGCGTCGCGAAGCCTGCGACGGTCTATCGGGCGCTGCAGTTCCTCGAGACCCGAGGACTGGTTCATCGTCTTTCCACCCTCAAATCCTACGTGGCCTGCGATCCCGAGCGGCCCGGCGCGCCGGCCCTTTACCTGCTGTGCGACTGCTGCGGCTCCTGTCGCGAGGTTCCCGCGCCCGACCTGGCTGCGCTGAACGCGGCCGCGACAGCGGCGGGCTACGAGATCGAACGGATCACGCTCGAAGGCCAGGGTCTGTGTTCGGCTTGCCGCCCGCCGCGCCCCGGCGCCGCCCGGGATCCGGTCCTCCAGACGGAGCCGGAGGCGGCCGCGGGGTCCGGGCCCGCAAGCATTGAGCCGCGCCCCTGATCAAGCCCGCGGCGGGTCGATGACGGCCTGGCCCGGGCGCCCGGCCGCGGCGACGCCGGGGCCCGCGGCCAGTTCCATGGCCCGTTCGGTGGCGGCGGCCGACATTCGGGTCGCCCCCCCCCGTCGGGACGGACTAAGCCAGGTCTGGACCGGTCGGTCGAAGCCGTAGCGAAACACGGCGGCGGCCACGAACGCCCCGACCAAGCCGATCGCCCACAGGACCCAGCGAACGCCGGACGACCACGCCTCCTGTCCAAGGGCGTCGAGCAGGCCGAACCAGACGATGCGGCTCACCTCATTCGTGAGGAACATCGAGAACGACATTAGGGCCAGATGCTCGATCAGCCGTGAAGGACTGCGCACCGGCACGGCGCCGGCGGCCCAGATGATCACGGTCATCAGGCCGAGCGACACCAGGCTGAAGGCGCCGAAGGCCTGCAGCCCCACGAGCGCGAAGGCGGCGGCGAGGCCGATCGCCCTGGCCCGGTGCGGCGCGACACAGACCCGCGAACCGTAGAAGGCCGCCGCGACTCCGAGCAGGAAGAGCGGCAGGGCGCGCAGGATGCCGTAGCGCATCGGCAGGCGGTAGATCGGATCGCCGAGCCACAGCGAGGCGGCGATATCGGCGGCGACGACGAGGAGCGTCGCGCCGATCACCATTGCGACCGGCGGCCAGCGCCACAGGGCGCGGCAGATCCAGGGCAGCAGGAGATAGCAGCCGATCAGGGCCGAGAGGGTCCAGGTCGGGGCGTTCCACCCCTGCCCGCCCGGCACGCCATAGGCCTGGACCAGTAGCACCTGCGCGGGCAGTTGCGACCAGTCGAACCAGCGCGGATTGCTGGGCGCGATCCCGGCCAGGGCGGCGCCGCCGACGAGCAGCACCAGGACGAGGCTGACCGCCAGGTGGGCCGGAATGACCCGCAGCAGGCGCTGGCGCGCATAGGCGCGCAGCGAGGCCTGTCCGGACGCGAGGCGATCACCGTAGATGCGGGCCAGGACATAGCCGGAGTCGATGATGAAGAAGTCGGTGAGCAGATAGCCGCGCTCGAAGACTGGATGCAATTGTCCGAGAGGCACAGGCGCGGCCTCGCGGAAATGGTAGAGGATGATCAGCGCCCCTACGATAAAACGCAGCGCGTCCAGCCAGCCGCCGCGCGCGATCCGGACGGGGCGAGGCGATGGCTCGGTCAGCGCGGCTTCGGGCATTCAGTCAGCCTTCCGTGGCGCAGACTTGGCGGCGGCGCTGCGGTGCTCATGTGGACGCAGGACGATCTGGTCTCGCGAAGCGTAGAGGACGGCCGTTCCCAAAACCCAAACGACGACCAAGCCTCCGACGACCATCAGTCCGGGCCTATCGCGGGGTCCAAACACAAACGAGCAGCCGATCACGCCGCCCAGAATGGCCCCGTAACCAAAATGCAGCGGCACCTTGTGTGCGCCCAGCAGCAGAAGGGCCATGCAGAAGACCAGGCCTCCTGCGAACAGGCTGACCCCGATGGCGACGAGCGTATCGAGCACGGGCCGTGGCTTCAGCGGGCGCGCCTGGAGCCGCCGCCTACCTCGTTGGCGATAGCGGCCTTCCCGCCAACGAATGCTCCGGCCGCGCACGGTGAAGCGTTTGCCGGCCATGCGTCAGGGCCTTGCGTTGGGCGCGGGCGTGTCCTCATGGCGCGCAAGAAGGATTCTCATCCGGACAATTTCGGATTCCTGGGCCGCAATGATCTCATCGGCCAGATTACGCACGTCGCGGGCTTCGCCATGCTCGACGGCGACCTTGGCCATTGCGAGCGCACCCTCGTGGTGGGCGATCATTCCGCGCAGGAAGTCGATGTCGGCGTCGCCCGTGTAGTTGATGCTCATGGCCTGGTGCATCTTCGCGCTGGCCTCGCGATAGGCGCGAGTCGATGGGCTGTCCGTGGTCTCGCCAGCGTGGCTTGCCTCGGTGTCGCTCGGGCGAGAGTCAGCCGCCGACGGCGCCGCAGGGACCTCGCGGGTTTGCCGCGAGATCATCCCGAAGGCGAAGACCGACAGGGCGAGAAAGACGGCGATGACGGAAATCCATCCGAAACGCTTCATGACGATGTCCTCGAGAGAGCCGGCGGGGCCACGGGGGCGGCCGGGATTGCACTGGGAAGGATGGGCGCCGTTCGGTCGCGGTAGCCGAGCAGGCGCAGAGCGTTGAACACCACCAGCAGGGTCGACCCCTCGTGGAGCGCCACGGCAGGGCCGATGCCAAGGCCGAGGATCGTCGCCGGCACAAGGAAGGCGACGATTCCGAGACTGACGTAGAGATTCTGGAGAATGATGCGCCGCGTCTGTCGGCTGAGACCGACGGTGAAGGGCAGCTGCGACAGGTCGTCGGACATCAAGGCGACGTCGGCGGTCTCAAGCGCAACATCGGAGCCAGCCGCGCCCATCGCGATACCGACGGTCGCCGTGGCCATGGCCGGGGCGTCGTTCACCCCGTCGCCGACCATGGCAATCTTGCCGTCAGCGCGAAGGCGTTTGATGGCGTCGACCTTGTCCTCGGGCATGAGGTCGCCCCAAGCCTCTGTCAGGCCGACCTGTCCGGCGATCGCCTGTGCGGCCTTCTGGTGATCGCCCGAGATCATGATCATTCGCCCGATGCCGAGGGCGCGAAGAGCGGTCAGCGTCGGCCGCGCTGCTGGGCGAGGCGTATCAAGAAGCCCAATGACACCGAGATCGCGCGTGCCGCGTCGCACCACCATCAGGGTTCGCCCCTGCAGTCGCAACTGAGCGACGACAGAGGTTGTTTCGTCGCCGAGCGGCGCTACGCCGTCGACGCCGAACATCTCCGGCTTCCCTATCCAGATCGTCTCGCCGTGCAGCTGGGCGGTCACGCCCTTGCCCGTCAGGCTCTTGAGGTCGATCGCGGCCGGGATGATCGTATCGCGCAAGCGTGCGCCACCGTCGCGCGCGATGGCCTCCGCCAACGGGTGGTCGCTGAGCCGTTCGACCGCCACAGCGACCGCCAGAAGATCGCCCTCCTTCGTCCCGCGCACCGTCATGACGTCGGTGATCCGCGGCCGTCCCTCGGTCAGGGTGCCGGTCTTGTCGAAGGCGATGGCGTTGAGCGAGCCGAGGTTCTCCAACGGCGCGCCGCCCTTGATCAGGACACCGGCGCGCGCCGCACGGGCGACGCCCGAGAGGACGGCGCTCGGGGTGGCGATGGCGAGCGCGCAAGGACTCGCGGCGACCAGCACGGCCATGGCGCGATAGAAGCTGTCGCGGAACGGCTCATCGACGACGACCCAGGCGAACAGCAGGACAAAGGCGAGCGCCAGCACCACAGGCACGAAGATGCGTTCGAACCTGTCCGTGAAGCGCTGGGTCGGCGACTTCTGCGTCTCGGCCTCACTCACCATCCGAACCACCTTGGCCAGGGTGGTGTCGCTCGATGTGCGGGTCGTCTCAATCTCGATGGCGCCTGAGCCATTGATGGTGCCCGCGAAGACGAGAGACGGCGATCCGACCTGGGCCGGTCTCGCCCGCGCCGCCTCGGGATCCGCGACGGGCTGCTTGTCGACAGGCATGCTTTCGCCGGTCACGGGGGCTTGGTTGATGCTTGTGGTGCCGACCACGACAAAGCCATCAGCGGGCAGTCGTTCGTTTGGACGCACCACCACGGTGTCGCCGACGACCAAATCTTCGACAGGCAATTCGACGACCTGCCCGTCGCGTCGCACATGGGCTGTCCGGGGGGCAAGCTCGGCCAGGGCCTCGATCGCGCGTTTGGCGCGGCCCATGGCGTAGTGTTCGAGCGCGTGGCCGATGCTGAACAGAAACAGCAGGAGAGCGCCTTCGGCCCAGGCCCCGAGCGCCGCCGCACCTGCGGCTGCGACGAGCATCAAGGTATCGATCTCGAAGCGCTTCTGGCGGAGGTTCTCGAACGCTTCTCGCACCGTAAAAAAGCCGCCGAAGATGTAGGCGATCAGGAAGAGGGCGAGGGGAATCCAAGCGGGAAGGCCCGTTGCGAGTTTCTCGAGGGCGAATCCAAGGCCCAGAGCAAGGCCACTTGTCAGGGCGAAGATCAGCTCCGTATTGGAGCCTAGAACGCCACCGTGATCGTGCTCCTCGGACTTGGTGTGGAGATGGTCCGGCAGTGTTGTGCTGGTCATAAATAGGGTCCCGTTGCGGGTTGGGAATCGCGGCTGCTTGCGGCGACCGCCGCGATCGAGGGGGCGGGATAGCGACACGGGCGAAGGCGCGCCGGGCCAGCGGGTTCCAGCGCGATCCGCTCGCAGGTGGTCATCCCGGTTCTCCCGACCTCAGGGCACGGGCACGACGGCATTAAAGCCCCCGAGCCGCTGGAGCTGCTCAATCGCTTCGAAAAGCGGAAGCGCTAGGAGAAAGACGAAGCCGTCGCGCACCGTGCGGACGAAGAATACCGGCCGGATCATGATTTCCGCCTCGTCGCGCCATAGGGAGAGCTTGGGCAGGAACCGAGGGGTGCGCTCACGGTAAGCTTGGTAGTCGTGTCCAAAGGCGTCGGAGAGGAAGCGTTCTTCGCGGCCGACCACGATGCGAAACACCACCCAGCAGGCTAATCCGAAGACCAAACCGACGCTAAGGCTGCCGGACTGGGCGCCGATGCCAAACGCGCCGATGAAGCTGAAGACGTACAGCGGATTGCGGCTGACCGAATACGGTCCTGCGGATATGATCTCCTGTTTCTTGCGGCCACCGATGTAAAGGGAACACCAAGCCCGACCGATGATGCAAACCATGATGGCGATCAGGCCCAGATGCTCGACAGGATGTTCGAGCAAGGGCCAGGATGTGACGAGCGCCGCGCAGACGACAAGAAGCAGGCCCCCGACGAGAATGCCCGCCTTGCGCCATCGTTGAACGGATTGGATATCGACCGCTGATCGACAGGCGTCATCAGGGGGCGAGGAGCCGGACAAAGCGGGGCTTGCGGGCTTGGAGACGCTGTCGGAGGGCTCGAGCGGCATCATTGCCCCTCCCCCTCAGCCGGACGATCCTTAGCCGCATCGCGCAGGATATCCACGCCGCCCTTCAACGCGATGGCGGCCACGAGGACGCCGACGACGAGGTCCGGCCACGCCTGGCCGAGCCAGAGCACCAGGGCCCCGGCGACGAGGATTCCCCCGTTGGAGGCGAAGTCGTTAAAGCTGAACGTCTCGGCAGCCTTCATGTTGACGTCGCCGCTGTGCTGACGGCGGATCAACTGCAGGCAGATCAGGTTGATGATCGCTGCGACGACCGAGAGTCCCATCATGGTCGGGCCGATCGGTTCGGTCCCGATGAGGAATCGACGACCCGCGTCCAGAAGGACGCCAGCGCCGAAGATAAGGAGCATGACGCCCGAGAGGCGCGCCGCCCCCCGCTTCCACGAACCAGGCCGACCGATCGCGAGAAAGCTGATCAGATAGACAGCAGCGTCCGAGGCGTTGTCCACTGCATTGGCCAGCAGAGCGCTGGAATCGGCGGACAAGCCGCCGATCCCGAGCGCTAATGCCAGGCCCGCGTTGAGCGCGAGAACCGTCAGCAACGTGCGTCGCTGCTGACGGTCATCCTGAGTGCGAGCAATCAATCCTCAACCCCCTCGTCCTTGCGATGACGCACCGCCTTGGCCGCGAAGGTCGGCAGGACCAGCAGGGTCAGGGCCGTCGCGGTCAGAAGGCCGCCGATGACGACCGTCGCCAGAGGCTTCTGAACCTCGGCCCCCGCGCCGTGGGCGAGCGCCATCGGGATGAAGCCGACAATGGCGACCAAGGCTGTCGTCAACACCGCACGCAATCGGCTGGACGCCCCTTCGATCGCCGCGTCCCGGGGCGCGAGCCCCGCCTGCAATCGCTCGCGAATGGCCTGCATCAAAACAAGTCCGTTCAGGGTCGCCACACCCGAGACGGCGATGAAGCCAACGGCCGCAGACACCGAGAACGGCATCCCTCGCATGAGAAGCGCCAAGGCGCCGCCGATCAAGGCCAAGGGCACGCAGGCGAAGACCAGCCCAGCCTCGGAGAACGACCCCAGAGCCATAAACAGCAGCACACCGATCAGGACGAAGACGATCGGAATAACCAGGCCCAGCCGTTGTTCGGCCCGTTTGAGGTTCTCGAACTGACCGCCCCAGGTCAGGCGGACGCCCGGCGGGAGCTGGATTTGGTCCACCTTGGTTTGTGCGTCGGTGACGAAGCCGCCCAGATCCCGGCCGCGAACGTTGGCCTGGACCACCATCCGTCGGCTACCGTCGTTGCGGCTGATCTGGTTCGGCCCCTCGGCGCTTTGGATACGGGCTACCGAAGACAGCGGCACGGTTACGCCTGTCGAAGAGACGATCGGCAGGGCCGCGAGCGCCGCCGGATCGTTGCGCGCATCGTCCGGAAGACGGACGACGACGTCGAAGCGACGGTCGCCCTCGAAAATCCGGCCGGCCTCCGCGCCGCCGATGGCGGCCGAGACCGCTTCAGAAACGTCGGCTGCGGACAGGCCGTAGCTGGCCGCCGCGAACCGATCGACGCTGACCGTGAGCGTCGGCAAGCCCGACGCTTGTTCGACGCGAACGTCGGCGGAGCCGGTGGTCTGCCGCAGTACGCCGGCCACCTCATCAGCGACCCGCTGCATGGTGTCGAAGTCATCGCCGTAGACCATGACCGCGAGGTCGGTCCGGACCCCGGAAATGAGTTCGTTGAAGCGGAGCTCGATGGGTTGGCTGAACTCGAAATTATTCCCGATCTGTTGGTTGGCGAGCTCTTCGAACCGCTCGAGCAAGGCTTCCTTCTCGAGACCTGAATCCGGCCAGTCCTTGCGGTCCTTCAGAACGATGACGCTGTCCGAAATGTTGGGCGGCATCGGGTCGACGGCAGCCTCGGCGGTGCCGGTCCTGGAGAACATGGTCTCGACTTCCGGCTGGGCGGTGATGACCCGTTCCAACGCCATCTGCATGGCGAGGGACTGTTCCAGCGACGCCGAGGGAACACGCAGCGCCTGCATGGCGATGTCGCCCTCGTCCAGAGTGGGGATGAACTCCCGTCCCAGGGACGAGAAGGCCAGACCACCGACAACAACCGCGCCGAGTGCCGAGATCAGCACGATCTTAGGACGATCGACGGCGGCGCGGATGGCCGGCTGGATCCAACGCCGCGCGTGGCGGAGCAGGAAGGTCTCATGTTCGTGGGCTTGGCCGTGTTCGTCGGTCTCGACCTTCTTGGGGTCCCGCACCAGCAGGGCCGTCATGGCCGGAACGAAGGTGAAGGAGAAGATGAAGGCGCCGACGAGCGCCAGCATGACCGTTGCGCCCATGGGGACGAACGTCTTGCCCTCGACGCCCTCGAGCATCAGCAAGGGGGTGAAGACGAGCAGGATAATCAGCTGACCGAAGGCGGCTGGCTTGACCATCTTGCGAGCTGCGGCCACGGCGACATCAAGGCGTTCCCGACGGGTCAGAGCCCGTCCCAGATCGATCCGCCGCTGCGACAGCATCAACAAGGTGCTTTCAACGACGATGACCGCCCCATCGACCAGAAGGCCGAAGTCCAGCGCGCCCAAGCTCATCAGGTTTCCACTGATGCCAAACCTATTCATGCCGATGACGGCGAACAGGAAGCTGATCGGGATCATCAAGGCCGTGATGCTGGCCGCACGAATGTTTCCGAGCAGCAGGAACAGCACGACGATGACCAGAAGGGCGCCCTCGGTGAGGTTGCGGGCCACGGTCGAGATGGTCGAGTTGACCAGGGCGCTACGGTCAAGGACCGTCACCGCCTCGATCCCTGCGGGCAGAGTCTTGCGAACCTCATCGAGTCGCTCCCCGGCCGCCTGGGCCACGGTGCGGCTGTTGCCGCCCGCGATCATCAGCGCCGTTCCGAGCACGGCCTCGTGGCCGTCACGGCTGGCGCCGCCCAGGCGCGGAGCCTGGCCGATCTCGACCGTGGCGACATCGGCGACCCGCACGATCAGGCCGTTCCGGTTGACGACCGGCGCCTGAGCCAGATCTTCCACGGTGGAGGCCAAGGCGTCGGTGCGGACCGTCAGAGCTTCGCCAGCGCGCTGGATATAGCCTGCGCCGGCCTGAGTGTTGGCGCGATCGAGGGCCTGGATAAGGTCGCCCATGCCCAGGCCGTAGGCGGAAAGGCGCGCCGCGTCCGGACGGACCGCATACTCCTTCACATAGCCGCCGACGGTGTCGACGCCGGCGAGACCGGGGGCGGTCCGCATTTGCGGCGCGACGATCCAGTCCTGCACGGTGCGCAGATAGGTGGCGCGCTGCTGCGGGGTCGAAAGCAGATCGCCTTCGGGCGTCAGATAGGCTCCGCCCGCCTGCCAGCCCGGCTCGCCAGGCTTGGCGAGGTTCTGACTGTTGAATGGCTTGTAGTCGATCGTCCACATCAGCACTTCACCGAGGCCCGTGGTGATCGGGGCCATGGTCGGCTCCACCCCGTCAGGCATGGCCTCCCGGGCGCCCGCGAGCCGTTCGGCGACCTGCTGGCGCGCGAAATAGATGTCGGTCTGGTCGGTAAAGATGACCGTGACCTGGCTGAAGCCGTTTCGGCTGAGGGATCGGGTCGTGGTCAGGCCGGGAATGCCGGCCATGGCGGTTTCAATCGGGTAGGTGACCTGTCGTTCGATCTGTTCAGGCGCGAGCGCCGGAGCGACCGTGGTCACCTGGACCTGGCGATTGGTGATATCCGGCACGGCGTCGATGGGAAGCCGTGTCAGCTCGAGGAGTCCGTAGGCCGCGACAAGCGCCGTGGCGAGAACCACGAACCATCGGAATTTGACCGAGAGTTCGATGATGAATTTGAACATGCGGTGCGCCCCTAGTGACCGTGCTCGGCCTCGCCCTTGGCGAGCTCGGCTTTGAGGAGGAAGGCGTTCGTGCCGGCGACCCGTTCAGCCCCGGTGAGGCCACGCAGGATTTCAGTCCGCCCCCCGGCCTGACGACCGGCGAGCACCGGACGGGCCTGGAAGCCGTTCGGGACCTGAACGAAGACGACGGTGTTGCCGTCGACGGTCTGGACGGACTCGGTCGGCACGGTGAGACCGCCGGTCGTCTCGCCCGTCACGATCGCCCCCGTGACGGCGGAACCGGCCGGCGGGAGGACAGAGCCCGTCGGCCGGGCCCGAATGACCGTGGCGCCGCTTTCGCCGCCCGCGCCTGCGGCAACGCCGGTGACGATGGCGTCGAAGTCGCCGCTGGGGTTGCTGACCCGCAGAGGCGCCCCGGCCCTTACATTGGCGGCCAAAGCAGGCGGCGCGTTGAAGACGAGCTCAACCCTGGCCGGGTTGGTGACCTCGGCGACAACGCCGCCAGGGGCGACGAAGCCGCCCGGTCCGACCTGGACGCTGGTCACGACTCCGGTGATGGGGCTGGTGACGCTGAGGCGGCCCGAAGCGTTGGGCGAGCCCGCCGCGCTGGACCGCGCGCGAGCCGCGCGGGCGCCGGCTTCGGCGCTGAGCAGTTGCGCGCGGGACGCCTCGACCTCCTGTCGGGCGACAACGCCCTGGTCCGCCAGATTGCGGTTGCGTTGATAAGCCTGGCGCGCCACTTCAGTTTCGGCGGCCGCCGCGTCTGCGTCCGCGCGGAACGTCGCCGCTTCACCGCTGACGACGCTCGCCAGGGGCTGACCGATCCGGACCGACTGGCCCGGAGCTACGAGAACCCGCTCGACCCGCCCGCCGACGGACGCCGCCACAGCGGCGCGCGCGTCGACCATGGGCTCGACCCGCCCGGAGAGCCGGGTTTCGGCGCCCCCTCCCCGACCGACGCCGACCACGATCAGGTTGGCGGCCTGGGCCTGGGCCGCGCTCAGAGCGACGAAGCCTTCCGGCGCTTCGGCCTCGCCTTCGTGGCCGGCTTCGCCCTCGGCATGGGCGCCCTCTTCTTCAGCGTGACCCGCCTCACCCTCGGCGGCGGCTGGAGCGGCGTCCGGCCCGCGCGTGAGCAGGAACAGCCCGCCTCCGCCAAGCAGAACGACGGCGGCGGCGCCGCCGATCAGCAACGTCTTGTTGGATGTGCGCTTGCGCATCATTGGGCTCCTTGGAAGGGGGCGCGGCCGTCCTGGCGCGCAAGTTCAATCTCGGCCTGGACGCGTGCAAGGCGCGCATCGACGGCCGAAGTTCGGGCAGAGATCAGGGCTGCACGGGTGACCCGCAGCTCGAGTTGGGAGATGCGCCCCGCTTCGGATCCGATCCGCGACAGACGGTAGGCCTCCTCGGCAGACGCCACCCCTGCATCGGCGGCGGAGACCCGGCTCACAGAGGCCGCGAGGCGCGCCCGCGCCGCGGCGCGATCGGCCTGGGCCTCCTGGCGGGCGCCCAGGAGCCGCGCATCCGCAGCCCGGAAGTCGGCCTGCGCCGCGTCGATGTTCCCGCGGTTGCGGTCGAACAGGGGCAGCGGCATGCTGACGCCGAAAGTCAGCGCCGTCGCGTCCTCCATCTCGTAGCGACGGACACCGACGCTGGCGTTGATGTCAGGACGCGAGCGGATCCGCTCGACGTCGATCCGGCGTTCGGCGGCCGCGCGCTGAGCCTCGGCGACGCGAACGGCCGGCGCCTCCGCCGGGGCCGCGAAGGTCGCGGCAGGCGCGAGGTCCAGCAGGCTGGTGTCGATCGTCGTGACCGGAGCCGCCAACATGGCGACTGCGGTCAGCCGCGCGAAGGCCGCGTCGCGCTCCGCGACGGCTTCATCGCGAGAGGCACGCGCCGCAGCCGCTTCGCTTTCCCCCTGGATGCCGCGCAGCAGCGGCTCACGGCCTTCCTCGACAAGAACAAGGGCGGCCCTCGCATCGGCGATGGTCAGGGTGAGGCTTTCCTCCGCGAGAGCAGCCCGCCTTTGGGCGGCTTCCGCATCGGCATAGACCTGAGCGAGCCTTCCGGCGGCGTCGATGATGGCGAGATCCCGCTGCAGCGCCGCGGTTCCGGCTTCCGCGCGGGCGACATTGACCCGCGCGGTCCGACGTCCCCACAGCTCGAGGTCCTGGCTGATCGACAAGGTGGTTTCGGCATTGGCGTAGCCCGAGAAGGGCCCCGTGCCGAAAGCGTTCTCGGCGTCGAGAGCGATCGTCGGATTAGGCCTCGCACGGGCCTGGCGGACACGTGCTTCGGCGGCGTCCGACAGGGCGCCGGCTTCAAGGGTGGCCGGGGTTTGACCCAGCTGGGCGAGCAGCTCGGCGAAGGACGGCGCGGGGTCAGCCCAAGCGGGACTGGCCAGCACGGCCGCGAATGCGGCCAACGCGCAGCCGACCGCGAAACGCGGCGGCCTGCGATATGAGGGAGGCATGATTCATCTTCCAGAAATTTGACACGAGTTCGCGCGCACGGCGGCGCAGACGTCCGGTCAGACTCTGGGAGGGCGCTTCAGGCCGTCGGGAGAGATCGACGACGGAAAATCACTCGAGGGGAAGGCGTGAACAGGCCGCGCGTGGATCTGCATCGCGATGTGGTCGGCGACATCCGCACGGGCAGTTCCGTTGTGGTGGCAGTGGCCGTGGGTGCAGACTCCGTGCCCAGCGCCAAGGTCGACCTGGTCGCCATCGCCCGCATCTTCAACGACCATGGCGTGAGCCGATGCCGTCTCCGGGACGCAGGTCGCGGCGTCAGCGATCGGGGCGACGAAAAACACGGCGGAGACCAGGGTCACCGCCAGTATCAGTCTTGCCCATGTCGCAATTGGCCACGCCATCGCGTGGTGGATACTTTCATTCGGGCGATCAAGCAATCTGTTACAGTGTTCGGGGGCTGCGACTGTTTCGAGTGACCACCAATCCGCGGTGAGGGAGAGGGAAAGTCGACATGCAAGGCCGAGAGTGGCGCGTCGTCGGCCATCTCGACCTATTCAGCAAAGTCGAGCGATCTTTAAGCGAGCGCACGCTGATCGCGTCCGATTCTTTCGCTGCGTCTGCAGGTGGATCGAGATTGCAGAATGCGCAATCTTCACCTGAGTAGCGCTCCCGCTATCAGGTCGGGCCATCGTGAACCGGTCAGCCAGACCGCTCCGCCGGTCGCCGCGACGCCAGGCTCTGGGTAAGGTCGTTGCGCGCGCATAGCCAGAGCGAGCGGACGTTGGCGTCGCCTGCGCAGTGGCTTACCAGCAGTAAGCCGGCCAGGGCGTTGGCGAAGAAGCCCAGAGGGCCCAGTCCGGTGATGCCACGGGACGGCGCCCCGGAGGTGGCTCGCGAGATCGCGTAGCTGAGGAATAACAGCACCAACGCAACGAGGCTGGCGCCTTGGCCATTGGCCGCCCCGGACTGCACGGCGACCGAACGTCCGATCACGGCCAGGCTGATGCCGTAGGTGGCGCGTCGGCCAGGAAGTTGAGCACATTGGCGCCCAGGGGGCGCCGAGCCTTGCAGGGACACGCCGCTGGCTATGGCCATAAAGGCGGCGCAGTTGACGGCGATCACCGCGATCATGATGCGCCGGTAGGCGGGGTGGCGCTGTCGAACCTGGAGGCCACGCCGCAACTGCAGCCGGGCGAGGAAGTGCACAGGACGAGAGGGGGTTCAGTCATCGGATTACCCTTTCGCGAGAAGCATGCATCTCCCAATGGCTAGACGATCATGCCGAGAATGCATGGCTTCCATGAAAGAAACGCCTGTCAGATAAAACCAGCTTGATCCTCTAGTAACTAGAGGGCCCAAAATCAGTTGAAATCCATTGGAGGCTTCATGATCACCATGCACCCGACGCGACGCGTTCCCGGCCGCCTGCAGACGATCGCCTTCGCGCTCGCGGCGCTGATCGCCGTCGTGGATCAGGCCGCCAAGGCCGCGGCGCGCGCTCAGCTGGACGCTCCGATCAACCTCACGCCGTTTCTCGCGCTGCGTCTCGGGTTCAACCCCGGCGTCACCTTCGGCCTGTTCGCCGGCTCAGGCGCCGTCGGCCGCTGGGCGCTGAGCGCCGTGGCCTCCCTGATCATCGGCGCCCTGCTGGCGTGGATCTGGCGCACGCGCAGCGCCGTGACGGCGGCCGCCGCAGGCCTCATCGCCGGTGGAGCGATCGGGAACCTCGTCGACCGGCTACGCTTTGGCGCGGTCACCGATTTTATCGATCTTCATTGGGGGGCGGCGCACTGGCCGACCTTCAACCTCGCCGATGCGGCCATTGTCTGCGGCGTCGCGCTGCTCCTCCTCACCGTCCGGGGCTCGGACAGCCGCGCGGCGTCCTCGACCCTGGGACGGGCGGCGCGATGAGGCTTCCCGCCGAACAGAGGGCGATCGCCGTCCGCTCGGCGCCGGCGATTCTCATCACCGCCTCAGCGGCGGCCTCCGCCTGGCTGCGGCTTTCCCCGCCCCTTCTCGGCGCGGCGCGCGACATGGCGACGGCCGATAGGCTGGCCTATGCCCTGCAGGCGAATCTCCCGGTCTTCCTGTGGCTCGCGGGGTGTTTGAGGGTGGTGGCCAGCATCCGGTTCCGGTCCGACGCCGACCGGCCGGGTCCGCCGATGCGGCGCCCGGCGCCAGGCTCGCCCTACCCGCCGCCGTGCTACAGAACTCGCTTGAACAGACCGTTCTGGCGGTGAGCGCCCACCTGGTGCTCGCCACCGTGCTGCGCGGCGAGGAGATGATCCTGCTGCCGGTGTTGGTCCCTCTTTATCTGGTTGGTCGGGGTTTCTTCGCCCTGGGTTACGCGCAGGGCGCGGCGGCCCCGGCCTTCGGCATGGCGCTCACCGGCGCCTCCACGATTGCCGCCTTCGGCATCGCCGTCGTCCTGATGGGGCTGGGCCGATGATCCCTCCCCGCCCCAGATGCCTTTCACCCGCCGTTACGAGCTGACGCGATGCCCCTCCCCTCTCCCGCCTCGTCCGGGTTGCGCCCCATCGGCAAACTGGCCGCCGCCACGGGCGTCAAGGTTCCGACCATCCGCTTCTATGAAGAAATCGGCTTGCTTCCGCCGCCGCCGCGCACCGCCAGCGACCGGCGCATGTATGACGACGCGGCGGAGCGCCGCCTGTCATTCATCCGGCATGCCCGCCAGCTGGGCTTCGATCTGGATTCGATCCGCTCCTTGCTTGATCTGTCGGATCACCCCGATCGGCCCTGCGCCGAGGCCAGCACCCTGGCCGAACGTCATCTCGCCGATGTGAAACAGAAGATCGCCCGGCTCCGCGCCCTCCAGCGCGAACTGTCGCGGATGACGACGGAATGCGCCGGGGGCCGGGTCTCCGCCTGCAAGGTGATCGAGGCGTTGCACGATCCATCCGCGCCGCTTTGACCCTGTGGAAGATCCGGAAGGCGCAAAGACCCCGGAGCCATTAGCCCACCGCGACGTTTGGAGGCGATTGGCGGCTCCCGTCGCGGACCGCCCGTCCTTCTGGAGGATTTCGATGACGCATCGGCCGACCTCGCGACACGGCGACCAGACCCTGGCCCTGCTGACAGACCCTTATCGGCGCCTTTCCCACCTGTTCGAGCAGGCCGGCGCCGACGTCGTCGAGACCCGCCTGGCGCTGAAGGAGACGACCTGTCTGAGAGGCCGCGAGGCGGCGCGGATCTTCTATGACGAGACCCGCATCGTGCGGGCGGGCGCCATGCCGGCGCCGGTCCGCCGCACGCTGCTCGGCGAGGGCGGCGTCCAGGGGCTGGACGGCGAGGCCCACCGCGCCCGCAAGGGCGTGTTCATGTCCCTGATGTCGCCAGCCCGTGTCGCGCGACTGGGCGAACTGTTCGAAGCGGAGTGGCGGCGCGCGGCCGTCGAATGGGCCGGCGAGGACGACATCGTGCTGTATGACGCCTTGCAGCCGGTGCTAACGCGGGCCGTCTGCGCCTGGGCCGGCGTGCCGCTCGAGCCGCACGAAGAGGCGAAACGGGTCCGTCACCTGAGGGCGCTGTTCGACGCGGCGGGATCGCGGGGCCCCCGGCATCTGTGGTCGAGGCACGCGCGTCGCCGCGTCGACGCCTGGCTGGGCTCGATCATTGAAGACATTCGCGCCGGCCGTCTGTCGCCGGATCCGGACACGGCCGCCCACGCCTGGGCCTGGACCCGCGCCGCGGACGGCGAACCGTTGCCGATCCACACGGCGGCGGTCGAACTGGCCAATGTATTGCGGCCGACTGTCGCGACCTCGGTCTACATCGTGTTTGTGGCGCACGCGATGCAGGCTCACCCGGATGCGGCCCGTCTGGCCGACGCCGACGCCGGACGTCGCCGCGCCTTCGTCCAGGAAGTCCGACGCTTCTATCCGTTCTTCCCGGCAGTGATCGGGCGTGTGCGCGCGCCGTTTCGCTGGCGCGACCTGGTCTTCCCGGAGGGCCGTCAGGTGGTCCTCGACCTCTATGGCTCCAATCACGATCCCGCACACTGGACTGATCCCGAGGCGTTCCGGCCGGAGCGGTTCAGCGACGGCTCCGGAGATCCGTTCGGTCTCATCCCCCAGGGCGGTGGGGATGCGGCGACCGGTCACCGTTGCCCTGGCGAAGGGATCGTCGTGGAGCTGATGGAGCGCGCCGTCGGCCTGCTCGCCGACCTGAACTACCGGCTGCCGGATCAGGATCTGGAGATCGACTTCCGCCGCCTGCCGGCCCTCCCCGGAAGCGGGTTCCGAATGGAGACGCGCGACGCGGCCCTCAATGAGGGGGGCGCCTGATGCCGCTTCCTCGGGCTGGCCGGGGCCCTTCTCTCCCATCCACTCGCAGCAAAGGCTGACGCCATGAGCCGTTCGACGACCTCCTACGACCTGGTGATCATCGGCGGCGGGCCGGGCGGATACCCGTGTGCGATCCGGGCGAGCCAGCTCGGCCTGTCGGTGGCGGTCATCGACGACCGCGAACTGCTCGGGGGGACCTGCCTGAACATCGGGTGCATTCCGTCCAAGGCGCTGCTCCAGGCCACCGAGCGGCTGGAGATGGCGCGCAATCTCGAAGCGTTCGGCGTCATGGTAGACAATGTGCGGGCCGATCTTGACGGTGTCATGCGGCACAAGGGCAAGGTGGTGACCGAGCTTGGCGAAGGGGTCGCCTACCTCCTGCGCAAGCACAAGGTCGCCCGCTTCCAGGGCCGCGGGCGGCTGCTGGCGCGCGACCGGGTGGAGGTGCGCGCCGCGGACGGCGCTTTCGAGGTGCAGGCCAGCAAGGCGGTGGTCATCGCCAGCGGATCGGAAGCGGCGACCTTGCCCGACCTGCCCATCGACGAGCGGCGAATCGTCACCTCCGCCGGCGCCCTGAGCCTGACGGCGGCGCCGCGCCATCTGGCGGTGATCGGCGGCGGCTACGTCGGACTGGAGCTGGGGTCGGTCTGGCGTCGGCTCGGCAGCGAGGTCACGGTCATCGAGGTGCTCGACCGGATCGCCTCCGGCGTCGACTCGGAGATGTCGGCGGCGCTGCACAAGGTGCTCGAGGCCCAGGGCTTCCAGTTCTGCCTTGGGCATAAGGTGGTCGGATCGCGGATGGAGGGCGACGACGTCGTCCTCGACGTCGAGCCCATGGGCGATGGCGCGCGAGGAACCATCAAGGCCGATGTCGTGCTGGTCTCCATCGGCCGACGGCCCGCAACCGCCAGGCTCGATCTGGAAACGGTCGGCATTGCGCCCGACCGCAGGGGCTTTATTCCGGTGGACGAAGGGTTCCGGACCAGCGCCGACGGGGTCTACGCCATCGGCGACGTCATCGGCGGCGCCATGCTGGCCCACAAGGCGGAGGAGGAAGGGATCGCCCTGGCCGAACGCCTGGCGGGGGGCGCGGGCCATGTGGACTACGGAACGATTCCGGCGGTCGTCTATACCTGGCCGGAACTGGCCTCAGTCGGGCGCACCGAGGACGACCTCAAGGCGGCCGGCGTGGCCTATCGCGTCGGGCGCTTTCCGTTCTCGGCAAACGCCATGGCCAAGGCGCGGTTGGAGAAGAACGGGTTGGTCAAGGTGTTGGCGGACGCCAGGACGGACAAGATTCTCGGCGTGCACATCCTGGGGCCGGACGCCGGCAGTCTGATCCATGAAGCGGTCGCCGTCATGCAATTCGGCGCGGCGGCCGAGGACGTGGCGCGGACGAGCCATGCGCATCCGACGCTTCCGGAAGCCTTGCGCGAGGCATGCCTGGCTGTGGCCGACCGCACGATCCACCTGTAACGAGCGCCGCGCCGCGTAGCTGCCCGGGCTGGCCACGCAGCGCCGTGGCGTCTCGGCGGACGGGGAGCCGTCGCCGCCTGCGAGCCCGGCCGCGTCGCGAATAAAGCGCGACAGTGCCGTCGCCTGAATGCTATTGCGAGCCGCTCACAACTAGGTCTCCCATGCGCCCTCTGCTCCGCCTTTTCGCCCTGATGCTTGCGATGGGGCTGTCCGCACCCGCCCTGGCCCAGGCGCCGTCCGCCTCCGAGGCCCAGGTCGCCTGGCGACTGCTCGACTATGTGGCGGTCGACTATGCCGGCGCGGTTGCCAATGGTCAGGTGACCAATCCGGCCGAATACGGCGAGATGATCGAGTTCGGCGGCCAGATCCGGACCCGCCTGGACGCCCTGCCGCCGAACCCGGCCAAGGCCGGCCTGATCCGTGACGCGGAGGCCCTGCAGGCGGCCATCCTCGACAAGGCCGACCCGGGGGTCGTCGGGGCCCGGGCCAAGGCGCTGGCCGGCGCGGTGCTGGCGGCCTATCCGAGCCCGCTCGCGCCTTCGTTCCCGCCTGATCTGGCCCGCGGCGCGACCCTCTATGCCGAGCAATGCTCGGTCTGCCATGGCGTGACCGGACGCGCCGACGGACCGGGCGCCGAGGGGCTCGACCCGCCTGCGATCGCCTTCGCGGATGTGGAGCGCGCCCGTCAGCGCAGCGTGTTCGGCCTCTACCAGGTGATCGATCAGGGGCTCGAGGGCACGGCCATGGCCAGCTTCGCCCATCTGCCGGCCGAGGATCGCTGGGCCTTGGCCTTCTACGTGGGCCGGTTCGCCTTCACCGACGCCGAAGCCGCCGAAGGTCGACGCCTCTGGGAGAGCGACGCGGCGATCCGCGCCGCGTTCCCTGACCTGGCCGCCCTCACCCAGGCCACCCCGGCGGAGCTGGCGACAAGGATCGGCGAGACGAAGGCGCGGGCGGTCATCGCTCACCTGCGTCGCCATCCCGAGGCGACGGTTCGCGCCGAGGGATCGACCCTGACCCTGGCCCGGACGCGACTGGCCGAAAGCGAGGCCGCCTATCGCCGGGGCGACCGCAAGGCCGCGACCGACCTCGCCCTCTCGGCCTATCTCGACGGCGTCGAACCGGTGGAGCCGGCGCTCGGCGCTCGTGACGGCGCCTTGCTGCGGCGGGTCGAGACGGCCATGACCGACCTGCGCATCTCGATCAGCAGGCGCGCGCCGACCCAGGAGGTCGCGGACCGGGTCGCCCGCGCGAACGCCCTGCTGGACACGGCCGAACGCGCCCTCGCGCCCCAGGAGGCGGACAATCTCGCCAGCTTCCTCGGCGCTTTCACCATCCTGCTGCGCGAAGGGCTGGAAGCCATCCTCATCGTGGTGGCGATGATCGCCTTCCTGAGGAAGGCCGAACGGCCCGAGGTGCTGCGCTACGTCCACGGCGGCTGGGTGGCCGCGCTGGTCGCCGGCGGCGCCACCTGGGCGGCCGCGACCTTCTTCATCTCCATCAGCGGCGCCAGCCGGGAGCTCACCGAAGGATTCGGCTCGCTCCTGGCGGCCGTGGTGCTCGTCTCGGTCGGCATCTGGATGCATGGGAAGTCGCACGCCGACGCCTGGCAGACCTATATCCGCGACAAGCTCTCCAAGGCGCTGTCGAAGCGGTCCGCATGGTTCCTGTTCCTGCTGGCCTTCGTGGTGGTCTACCGCGAGGTGTTCGAGACCATCCTCTTCTATGCGGCGATCTGGAGCCAGGGCGGCCATCTCGGCATGCTGGCCGGCGCCCTGACGGCGGTGGCCATCCTGGCCGTGGTGGCCTGGGCCTTGCTGGCCTACAGCATGCGCCTCCCGATCGGCCGGTTCTTCTCGCTGAGCTCGATCCTCATGGCCATCCTGTCGGTCGTCCTCGTCGGCAAGGGCGTGGCTGCGCTGCAGGAGGCGGGCTGGCTCGATGTCCATCCGCTGGAGTGGATCCCCCGCATCGAGATCCTCGGTCTTTATCCGACGGTCGAGGGCGTCGCCGTTCAGCTTCTGACGATTGCTATCCTCGTGGTCGGCTTCTCCCGGCATGCGGCGCCGAAGGGCGCGCGCCCAGCCTCTTGAGCGGGCGTCTCCGCCTGAGGCCCAACTGCGGCCCGCGGGTTTCGGAGCTCCTTGGGCGCCGATAGCCGCGCAGTCCGCGGATACCCAGGGTGCGGGGGCCGCCTATAGTGTGCGAGGCCTCCCTTGGTGCGGAGATTAGGCGTCCTATTCTCCGCACTTCACGCGGAGAACAGCCTTGCTCCTGCGGCGCATAACGCCCATATTCCCCGCAAGGAGTGCGGGGAATGGCGCAATACATCCATGAGATCGAAGGCTGGCCGCGTCTGGAATGGCGCGCTGACGCGCTTGCCGATCGCCTCCCAGCCGTCCGTCATCGCCAAGGCCTTCTGCTTGGCCGGATGCACACGCTCGGCTTCGACCTCCGCGCTGAAGCCGTCCTCGAGACCCTTACCGAAGATGTCCTGAAATCCAGCGAAATCGAAGGCGAGCTGCTCGACAAGGATCAGGTGCGATCCTCCATCGCCCGCCGCCTCGGCATGGATATCGGGGCCCTCGCCCCCGCGGATCGCAACGTCGAAGGCGTCGTCGAAATGATGCTCGACGCGACCCAGAACTTTGCGTCTCCGCTCACCGAGGAACGGCTGTTCGGCTGGCACGCCGCCCTGTTTCCGACCGGACGCAGCGGCATGACGAAGATCGTCGTCGGCGCCTGGCGCAACGAGAGCTCCGGCCCGATGCAGGTCGTCTCGGGCCCCTTCGGACGAGAGCGCGTGCACTATGAAGCGCCGCCCGCCGCCCGTCTGCAGGACGAGATGCGCGCGTTCCTCGACTGGTTCACTGACGAGCCGCGGACGGATCCGGTCCTCAAGGCCGCGATCGCCCACCTGTGGTTCGTGACCATCCACCCGTTCGACGACGGGAACGGCCGGATCGCCCGGGCGATCGCCGACATGGCGCTCGCCCGTTCCGAGAAAAGCGCCCAGCGGTTCTACAGCATGTCCGCCCAGATCCGGCTGGAGCGCAAGGACTACTACGCGACCCTGGAGACGACCCAGAAAGGCGCGCTGGACGTGACCCTCTGGCTGGACTGGTTCCTCGGCTGCCTCGATCGCGCATTCGACGGCGCGGAAACCACCCTGACCCATGTGATGCGCAAGGCGCGCTTCTGGGAGGCGCTCGCAGGTCAGACGTTGAGCGAGCGCCAGAGCACGGTCATCAACCGGCTGCTCGACGGCTTCGAAGGCAAGCTCACCTCGACCAAATGGGCGGCGCTGACGAAGTCCTCGCCCGACACGGCCTTGCGCGACATCAAAGATCTGGTGGACCGGGGCATCCTCGTGAAGGATGACGGCGGGGGACGCAGCACAAGCTATTCTCTGGTCGATCGAGGATAAGCGCCTCCCCATGGCGCCGGCGAGGCTCTGCGCCGTGCGGCTCCACTGAAGACCCTGCCTCGACAGGGAGGATCGCAATTCGCCAGTTCTGGCGCGTTACCGCCAAAAACGCAGCCTCAGGCCTGGCGTGCGATAGCAATGGCCGAGAGGTCGGACGCGGCATCCACCAAAACTCCGGCCGCCTTGCGCTCCGAATAGCGGTCCACGAGCTGAACGGCGTGGGGCCGGACCAGGATGGTGAAGCGCACCAGTTCCTCCATCACATCGACAATCCGCTCATAGTAGGCCGAGGGTTTCATCCGGCCGGCCTCGTCGAATTCCTGGAAGGCCTTGGCCACGCTCGACTGGTTGGGGATGGTGACCATCCGCATCCAGCGGCCCAGAAGGCGCAGAGTGTTGACGGCGTTGAAGCTCTGGGACCCGCCCGACACCTGCATGACGGCGAGCGTCCGGCCCTGGGTCGGGCGCATGCCGCCCAGGCTCAACGGCAGGTGATCGATCTGCAGCTTCATCAGTCCGGAGACCTGGCCGTGCCGCTCCGGGCTGCACCAGACCATGCCCTCCGACCACAAGGCGTGTTCGCGCAACTCGCGCACCGCCGGGTGGTCGTCGTCGCCGGGCGCGCCCGGCAGGGGCAGGTCGGTGGGGTCGAAGATGCGGGTCTCGCATCCCATTTGCTGCAGCAGGCGGGCCGCTTCCTCGACGCAGAACCGCGAATACGACCGCTCGCGCAGCGATCCGTACAGGAGAAGGATACGCGGCGCCGGCTCGGTCGGGCCCAGTCCACGGGCGGGATCGGCGGACAGATAGGCCGCGTCCAGAGCCGGCAGATGATCCGGGTCCGGCAGCGAGCGCAGGCGGGTGAAGGTCATCACAGGTCCTTGGTCAGACAGGCGGCCGACGCCGGCCAGACGTCCGCGAAGTCCGACGTGCGGACGAGCGATAGACCGGGCCGGTCCTATTAAGGTCACTACAGGACGGTGAACAGCAATCGCTCGGGACCGCGCCGAGACCGCGACACCCTGACCGTCGCCAAACCCCGCGGGATCCTTCAGAGAGTCAAAGGCGGCGGTTGACGGATACGAGGCAAGAAGCTGCGGGCAACAACATTCCAAGGCACTATTTTCCCGTGACCTGCTCGCGGGTCGATCTCCGCAAAAATTAGTTCGGTGTTTTCAGCAGATTTCAGGGGCCTTCACCGCAATGCGCCATGCCAATGGACAGGCGAGCGCTCGCCAGCAAAAGATTTTTGGTAGCGGTGTGGTAGCGGCGTAAAAAATAGGGTGGGCGATCCCGTTGGGATCGCCCTGCCATAACCTATTGATTGCCTTGGCAATCTCGACTGGAGCGGGCGAAGAGATTCGAACTCTCGACCCCAACCTTGGCAAGGTTGTGCTCTACCACTGAGCTACGCCCGCACTCCGTAGGAGCTAGGTGCGCTCCCCGTCGAGGAGGGGGCGTATAGCGGAGGGTTGAGCGGTCCCGCAAGCTCTTTTTTGCGGCTATCGCGCATCGCGCTACTTGAGCCGATTTGCGTATCGCGGTTCACGCGACATGAGCCGCAAGCTTGCCGACAGAGCGACCCCGCTGCTCGCCGCCAGAGCGCCTTCGCGCTCAAGCAGCGAGCGACCGCGTCGCGAGCGTAGCGCCCTTCCGCGCCTCAGCGCGGCGCCAGTCTAATGCCGCCGTCCAGGCGGATGCATTCGCCGTTGATATAGACGTTGCGGGCCAGTTCCAGCACCAAGGACGCATAGTCGGCCGGCGTGCCCAGGCGGCTGGGGAAGGGGATGGCGGCGGCCAGGGCGTCCTGGATCTTCTGGTCCATGCCGGCCATCATCGGCGTCCACATGATGCCGGGCAGGATGGTGTTGCAGCGGATTCCTTCCTGGGCCAGATCGCGCGCCACCGGCAGAGTCATCGCATAGACCCCGCCCTTGGACGCCGAATAGGCCGCCTGGCCGATCTGGCCGTCCTGGGCCGCCACGGACGCCGTATTGACGATCAGGCCGCGCTCGCCGTCCGCCATCGGCTCCAGCGTCACCATGCCCGCCGCCGACTGCGACAGGACGCGGAAGGTGCCGAACAGATTGACCCGCACCGTGCGTTCGAACTGGGCCATGTCGTGGGCGCGGATTTCGCCGGTGTCCTTCTTGCGCGAGACGGTTTTCTGACCCGTAGCGATGCCGGCGCAGTTGACGGTCAGCCGCTCCTGGCCGTGGGCGGCGCGGGCCTTTTCGAAGGCGGCGGCGACGGATGCGTCATCGGTCACGTCCACCTGGCAGAAGACGCCGCCGATTTCCCTGGCGATTTCCTCGCCGCGTTCGGCGTTCAGGTCGAACAGGGCGACCCGCGCGCCCGTCGCGGCGATGGCGCGGGCCGTGCCTTCGCCCAGGCCCGATGCGCCCCCGGTGACCACGGCGGCGATGGTGTTGTCGAGTTTCATCCTGATCGTTCCTATATTGTCGTGAACCTGAGTTTCGTTTGAGGATTTAGCGGCCATGACCGCCAAAGCCAAACCTGCCGATCCATCGGATGTCCTGGACCCGAAAAAGGCGCTCGTGCCGTCGGTGGTGAAGATCAACGAGGCGCGCGTGACCAAGGGCTTCTGGCCCAAGATTCAGCGCACGGCCGCCCGCATCCCCTTTGCGGACCAGGCCCTTGCCGCCTGGTACGCCGCGCGCGATCCGCAGACGCCGATGGCGGCCAAGGGCATGATCTTCGCGGGCCTGGCCTATTTCGTCATGCCGGTGGACGCCATTCCCGACATCTTCGCGGGCATCGGCTATACCGACGACGCGGCCGTCATCACCGCCCTGCTGGCCCTAGTCGGCGCCAACATCAAACGCCGCCACCGCGACCAGGCCGAGGACGCGGTGCAGCGGCTGAAGGCGAAATAAAGATCCTCCACCGCGAAGCGTAGCGGAACGGGGGAGGGGGACCGCGAAGCGGTGGAGCAGGCGAAGGCGCGCGCTGCGCCAGCCGTTTTATACCTAGCCCGCTTCCGCCCCCTCCACCACGCTGCGCGCGGTCCCCCTCCCCCGCTGCGCGAGGGAGGATTCAGCTCTCGACCGTCACCACGATCTTGCCCAGGGCCTGACGGTCGCCGAGGGCCTTGATCGCCTCGCCGGCCTTTTCCAGGGGGAAAGTCTTTGACACGCGCGGCCTGATCTTGCCGTCCGCGTACATCTGCATCAGTTCAGCCATGTTGGCGGCGTGGGCCTTGGGATCGCGCATCACCGCCGCACCCCAGAAGACGCCGATCACCGACACCGACTTCAGCAGGGTCAGGTTCAGCGGCAGGGACGGAATGCCCGCCGGGAAGCCGACCACCAGATATCGCCCGTTCCAGTCCATGGCCCGCAGCGCCGGATCGGCGTAATCGCCGCCGACGGCATCATAAACGACGTCCGCGCCGTCGCGGCCGGTCGCGAGCTTGAACTCACCCGACAATGCCTTCTGCGCCGCCTTGTCCATCGGTCCCGACGGATAGATCAGGCCATTGTCGGCGCCCAGTTCAAGCGCGAACTCGACCTTGTCGTTGGTCGAGGCGGCGGCGACCACCTTGGCCCCCATAGCCTTGCCCAGTTCGACGGCGGCGGCGCCGACGCCCCCGGCGGCGCCCAGCACCAAGAGGGTTTCGCCCGCCTTCAGCTGCGCCCGGTCCTTCAGCGCATAGTAGCTGGTGCCATAGGTCATGATCAGGGCCGCCGCCTCCTCGAAGCTCATGGCGTCGGGGATGGGGATGACGGTCTCGGCCCGCACCGCCAGCCGCTCGACCAGTCCGCCCCAGCCCGGCACGGCGATGACCCGGTCGCCCTTGCGCACGCCCTTGACGCCCTCGGCCACCGCCTCGACCACGCCGGCGACTTCAGCGCCCGGCGAGAAGGGCCGCTCGGGCCGGAACTGGTATTTGTCCTCGATGATCAGGGTGTCGGGATAGTTGATCCCCACCGCCTTGACCTCGATGATCACCTCGCCCGTCTTGGGCGTCGGGTCGAGCACGTCCTCCACGACCAGGGTTTCGGGGCCACCAGGCGTCTTGGACAGAACAGCGCGCATCTTTCCTCCTTGGCCGACATGGCGCGGCCTTCATCGCGACGCTAAAGAGCGCCACGCCCGTTTGAAAGAGGCGATAAGGACAAGGCTCAGGAAGACGACATGACCGCCCTCATCCTCCACGGCGGCGCCGGCGCCCGGCGCGAACGCAACTACGACGCCGAGGTCGTGCACATGCGCGAGGTGGTCGAGGCCATGAAGGTCCGGCTGGACGCGGGCGACAGCGCCTTGGATGTCGCCACCGCCGCCGTCGTCATGCTGGAGGATTCGGGTCTCTACGTCGCGGGCAAGGGCGCCTCGCCCAATCTGGCCGGCGCCTATGAGCTGGACGCCAGCATCATGGACGGATCGACGAAACGCGCCGGCGCCGTCGCCGCACTCCAGGGCTTCCGCAATCCCGTCGTCGCCGCCCGCGCGGTGATGGAAAAGACGCCGCACATCATGCTGGCGGGCGAGGGCGCAGCCCTGTTCGCCCACGACCAGGGGCTGGAGCCCATCGCCGACGAGGCCGCCTGGTTCACCGGCGCGGGCAAGGGGGAGGACAACCATCCGCCCGGAACCCTCAGCCACGGCACCGTCGGCGCCTGCGTGCTGGACAGCCAGGGCCGTCTCGCCGCCGCCACCTCGACCGCCGGGGTGTTCGGCAAGATGCCGGGCCGCGTCGGCGATACCCCCATCCCCGCCGCCGGAACCTGGGCGGACGCCCACGCCGCGACCTCCTGCACCGGCCAGGGCGAATATTTCATCCGCGTCGCCGCCTCCGCCCAGGTCGCCTGGCGCGTCGCCGCCGGACAGGCTCTGGCCGAGGCAACCCAGGCCGTCATCGACGAGATCGGATCCATGGGCGGCGACGGCGGCATGATCGCCCTGGACGCCGCTGGAAACATCGCCGCCCCCTTCAACAGCCAGGGCATGAAGCACGCCTGGCTGACGCCCGCCGGCGAGATCGGCGTTCAGGTCTTCCGCGACTAGATCTTGGCGGACATCACGTCGGAAATGGTGGTCAGCAGCAGCTTCAGGTCGATGGGCTTGCTGACCACCGCATCCATGCCCGCCGCCAGATAGCTCTCGACCTGCTCCACCATCGCATTGGCCGTCAGGGCGATGATCGGCGTGCGGACCAGCCCCTGGTCGGCCTCGCCTTGCCGGATCGTCCGGGTCGCCGTCGGACCGTCCATGTTCGGCATCTGCACATCCATCAGGATCAGGTCCCAGTCGCGCGTTTGGGTCGCTTCGACCGCCTGAAGACCGTCATCGACGATCTCGACCTCGATGCCGACCTGGCCCAGAAGGCCGCGGATTACCTGCTGATTGACCG
Source organism: Brevundimonas vesicularis (assembly GCF_900445985.1). Lineage (GTDB taxonomy): Bacteria > Pseudomonadota > Alphaproteobacteria > Caulobacterales > Caulobacteraceae > Brevundimonas > Brevundimonas vesicularis_D. Next base: position 738,370 of record NZ_UAQP01000014.1, on the reverse strand, counting down.
GGTGATCCTCGGCGACCAGCACGCGCAGCGCCCTCTCCGGCTCGGCGTCCGGCGCATCCTCGCCGGTCTTCACAGGTTGCGCCGGCGTCAGCGGCAGCGTGACGACGAAGATCGCCCCTTCGCCCGCCTCGCTCTCCACCTCGATCCGGCCGCCCATCAGCTCCACCAGGGTCGCCACGATCGACAGGCCCAACCCGGCCCCGTCACGCCGGTCGACGGCCGCCGCCTCGATCTGGGCGAAGCGCGTGAAGAGCTGCCTGATCTGGTCCGCTGGTATGCCCCGCCCGGTGTCCGACACCCTGAACACCACTCCGGCGTCCGTGCGCGCGACATCCAACGCCACCTGCCCCTGTGTCGTGAACTTAATGGCGTTGGACAGCAGGTTGAACAGGATTTGACGCAGCCGGACCGGATCGGCGCTGACCCATCGCAGGCCCGTCGACACGACGTGGAAGGCCAAGCCCTTGCTTTCGGCCAAGGGCCGCAGCGTCTCAGTGACCTCGTGCACCAGGGCGTCCGCATCGATGGGCTGCAGTACGATCTCCAGCCGCCCCTCCTCGATCCGCGACAGGTCCAAAATCTGGTTGATCAGTTCCAGCAGGGTGTGGGCCGACCGATCCAGAGTCTCCAGTCGCGCCTTCTGCCGACCCTCCAGCGCGTCGCCCGCCATAATCTGCGCCATGCCGATGACGCCGTTCAGGGGGGTGCGGATCTCGTGGCTCATATTGGCCAGGAAGCGGGATTTGGCGGCGTTGGCCTCGTCCGCCTCCTGACGCGCGCATCGGGCGGCGTCGCGGTCCAGCACGGCCGCCTCATGCGCCGCCTGCACGTCCATCAGCAACGCCTTGTTGCGCTGGTCCGCCGCGAACAGGTCGCACCACAGGGCGTGGGTCGCGCGCGAGATGATGAACAGGATCGTCGCCAGCATGACGAAGGCCGCCGCCACCGCCAGACCGTGCGGCCCGATTAGCGAGGGATAGATCACGACCAGCACGGTCGCGCAGATCGGCGTCGCCGCCAGCGCCAAGAGCCGAGGCGCCGCGCTGAACTGAACGAAGGCCACACCGATCGACCAGACCTGGATCAGCACCACCACCAGCATCACATCGGCGCGGGGGTTCATCAGCCAGGCGATCAGCGGCCCGGACACCCCCAGGGCGAACCGGATCGCCACGATGGCCATCAGCAGCGGGGGCCAGCCCGCGACGGGCGCCTCAGCCTTCTGGTATCGCCTGACCCGCCCTTGCGCCCAGGCGTCGAACGCCATGCCGACCAGGGCGAACCCCAGCCCCACCCACGGCTGCCCGAGGGCCGCCAGGATCAGCCCGGCGGCCGCCCAACTGCCGTAAAGTACGGCGGGCGGAGTAACCATATTTTGCAGGACGAAGGCCCAGACCGCGATTTTTTCGTCGGAGACAGAAGTCGCTTTCGCTCGTCTCGGCACGCATCCTCGGCAGGGGGTCGCCGCTGACATGCGACATTGGGCGAATAGATCGCCGCCGGGGATTTGTCCATGAACGACCTGCGCTCCTTGCGCTTCATTACATCTCGGTAAGGTGCAAGACGCCCAATCGCTGATACGGTCCCGGCGCCCGGCGTTCCGGGCTTCGGAGCCTCTCATGAAATCCCGTCTGATCGCCACCCTCAAAGTCGGGGCAGCCGCCTCCGCTCTCCTTCTCGGCCTCGCCGCCCCCGCCTTCGCAGAGGGCGCCGCGCCCGCCCCAGCCGCCGCTCAATCGGCGGGACAGGCGCCGCAGGGCGTGACCGTGCCGCCGCTGGGCTTCACCAAGCGCGTTCTGGCGAACGGGCTGGAGGTCTATTCGGCGCGTGACGCCGACACCTCGAACGTAACGGTCCAGGTCTGGTACAAGGTCGGCTCCAAGGACGATCCGGCCGGCCGTTCCGGCTTCGCCCACCTGTTCGAACACCTGATGTTCAAGTCGACCACCAACCTGCCGCCCGAAACCTTCGACCGGCTGACCGAGGACGTGGGCGGCTCCAACAACGCCTTCACCGCCGACGACACCACCGCCTATTTCGAGACTGTGCCCGCCAACCATCTGGAGCGGATGCTGTTCGCCGAGGCCGACCGCATGGGCTCTTTGGTCGTGGACGAGCCGACCTTCGTCGCCGAGCGCGACGTGGTGAAGGAGGAATACCGTCAGCGGATTCTGGCCAATCCTTATGGTCGTCTGTTCGGCCTGTTCGTGCCCGAGACCATCTATCAGGACAGCCCCTATCGCCGTCCGGGCATCGGCTCGATCGAGGAGCTGGAGGCCTCGTCTCTGGAGGACGTGCGCCGCTTCCACGCCACCTACTACCGTCCCGACGCCGCCTATCTGATCGTGGCCGGCAACTTCGACCAGGCCCAACTGGACCGCTGGGTGGATCAGTATTTCGGCCCGCTGAAGAATCCGACCACGCCGATCCCGACCAACAATGTCGTCGAGCCCGAGCCGACGGGACCGCGCAACCTCACCTACTATGCGCCGAACGTGCCGCTGCCGGCCGCCGTGGTCGCCTGGCCGACGGTGAAATACGCCGACGCCGACCGCGCCGCCCTGACCGTTCTGGACGGCATCCTGTCCACCGGCGAATCCAGCCGCCTGTATCGCTCGCTGGTCTATGACAAGCAGATCGCGGCCCAGATCGGCTCGACCCCCGACTTCTCGCAGCAGGCCGGCAATCTGTCCGCCCTGGCCATCATGGCCCAGGGTCACACGGCCGAGGAAGGCATCGCCGCCCTGAACGAGGAGATAGGCAAGCTGCGCGACACGCGTGTCAGCGCCGCTGAACTGGCCGAGGCCAAGAACGAGATCGTCGCCAATACGCTGCGCAGCCGCGAAACGGTGGACGACCGCGCGACCGCCCTGGGCTTCTCGCTGATCAACACCGGCTCGGCCGCCGCCGCCGACGAAGAGGTCGCCCAGATCCAGGCCGTCACCGTCGCCGACATTCAGCGCGTCGCCCGCAAATATCTCACGCCGCAGCGCCAGTCGACGATCACCTTCCTGGCCGCCGACGATCAGAACCCCGCCTCGGTCCAGAAGATGAACGTGGACGCCCCCGTGAAGGTCGCCGACCTGGCCCCCGCCGGCCCGCCCGCCGTCCTGCTGCCCGAGGCGGAGCGCAAGCCCCTGCCTCAGCCGGGCGCCGAGGTCGCACCCGTGACGCCGACCGTCGCCGACTTCCGCCTCGATAACGGCCTGCGCGTCCTGGTCGCCCCGACCGACGGCGTGCCGCTGGTCTCGGCCCGCCTCAGCTTCGACGCCGGTTCGTCGGATGATCCGCAGGGCAAGGCCGGCGTCGCCGCCATGACCGCCGCCCTTCTGACCCAGGGCACCAAGACCAAAACCGCGCCCGAAATCGCCACCCAGATCGAACAGTTGGGCGCCAGCGTGGGCGCATCGGCCGGTGTCGATTTTTCGAACGTCTACGCCAACGCGCCGTCGAACGCCTTCCCGGCGACCGTGGCCCTGATGGCCGATCTGGTGAAGAACCCGACCTTCGCCGGCGAAGAGCTTGAACGTCAGCAGGCCCAGACCCTGGACGGTCTGCGCGTCGCCCTCAGCCAGCCGGCGTCCATCGCCGGCATGACGGTCGGCCGCGTCATCTACGGCGACGCCCCCTATGGCGCGACGATCACCCAGCAGACGGTCCCGGCTATTACGGCGGCCGACGTCGCCGCCTTCCACGCCGCCCGCTACCGGCCGTCGGATGCGACCCTGGTCTTCTCGGGCGACATCACGCCGGCCGCCGCCCGCGCCCTGGCGCAACAGGCGTTCGGCGACTGGCGCCCGGCCGGCGCGGCCCCGGCCGCTGCGACCAATCCGGCCGGTCAGCCCCTGGCGCCGCGCATCGTCGTGGTGAACCAGCCCGGCGCCGGTCAGGCCGCGGTGGTGGCCGCCGTTCGCGGTGTGTCGCGCACCGATGCGGACTTCTTCCCGCTGACGGTCGGCAACACCCTGTTGGGCGGCGGCTTCTCGTCGCGCCTGAACCAGGAAATCCGCATCAAGCGCGGTCTGTCCTACGGCGCCTCGTCGTCGCTGGGCGCACGGGCGGATGCGGGCCTGTTCACCGCCTCGACCCAGACCAAGAACGAGACCGCTGACGAGGTCGCCGATCTGATCCTGGCCGAGATCGCCAAACTGGGAACCGAGACCCCGACCCAGGCCGATCTGGCCCCGCGCCGCGCCACCCTGATCGGCGGCTTCGGCCGCTCGCTGGAGACGGTGGACGGCCTGGGCGCCCTGGTCGCCAACCTGGCGCTCTATGATCTGCCGATGAGCGATCTCGCCGACTACGCCGGCCGGGTCCGCGCCGTCACGCCGGAACAGGTCGAGGCCGCCTTCGCCGAACACCTGCCGGTCAACCGCGCCAGCCTGGTCATCGTCGGCGACGGCTCGAAGTTCCTGGACGATCTGCGCGCCAAACACCCCAACCTCGAAGTCATCGAGGCCGGCGCCCTGAACCTGAACAGCGGTTCGTTGAAGTAGAACTGACAGCTGGACGGCCCGTCGCCTCTGCGTGGCGGGCCGTCACCTTTCTTAAGCTAGACCGACAGGCACACCACCTGCGCCACGCGCAGATCGCGCCTTAGCCGGTTGGACACCTGGCCGTAATCATCGGTCGTGATGGCCTGGCCGCGCGCGTCGTCGGCCGGCGTCTGTTCGCCGCGGATCGCCGGACCGAAGGTCTCGGGCGCCGTCGTATAGATCCGGCCCCGCCTCGGCGCCTCGGCGATGGTGACGCCCACGACGCTGCCCTGCGCATCCAGAGCCGGCGCGCCCGACAGGCCCGACAATGTGCCCTCAAGCCCGTTGGTGCGCCCGACCTCGGCCCAGGACAGCACCGGCTCGTCGCGCGCCCCTCGCCCGAAGACCTTGAGGGTTTCGCGTCCCAGCAGGCGTGACGTCACCTCGCCAGGACGCCCCTGAGGAAAGCCGGGATGGAAGGCGCGCTGGCCCTTGCGCAGCGGCGCCTCGACCGCGACCGGCAAGGCCGCCGGCCCGCCGTCGGTGATCAGCAAGGCGACGTCGGCGCGCGGCGCCAGACGGACGTCGGCCGCGACCGCCCGCCCCTCGCCCACCACCAGCGCCGGCTTGCGGCACCCCTCGACGACATGACGGGCCGTCACCCAGCGCCCCCGTCCTGAGATGGAGAAGGCCGTGCCCGACGACGGCTTGAACGGCGCCTCGCCCGCATCGACGGTGACGGCGGCGTCAAAGGGGGTGATGGGGCCTAACAGCGCGCCCTCGGCGACATCGGCGCCGGCCTCCGCGACCAGCGGCGCATCGGCGTTCTCGCGTCGCCCCAGGGACACCGCCAGAAACACGGCCGCCACCGCTCCGTAGATGGCCCAGTCCGGCAGGCGGGGAAACTGCATCGCTCCGGCCGATCAGCCGGTCAGCGCGGCGGACAGGATGACGGCCGTCGCCAGCTTGGCGCCCAGCAGCACCACCGCCGCCGAAATCTCGCCGTGGCGTATCCGCTCGGGCAGTCCCGTCAGCAGCAGGTCCACGACTCGGAAGGCCAGAAGCTGCAGCACCACGGTCGCCACGCCCCAGATGGCGATGTCGCGCACCGAGGTCGACACCGACAGCGACACCGCCAGCGGCACGGCCAACCCCACCAGAATGCCGGCGAAGGCGATGGCGGCGGCGACATTGCCCTGACGGATCAGGGCGACCTCCTTCCACGGCGTCAGCAGGGCATAGACCGTCGCCCCCGCCGCAAGCAGCAGCAGGGTCACGATCAGGTGCATCACCATGACCGGGAAGCCCGAGGCGAAAGCCTGCACCTCGGCGCTGGAAAGGACGTTCGACAAGGAGGGGTCCATGCCCAGACGCCTTGCCCGATTGTCGCCCCAATCCGCAAGCGCGCCGGGGACACACTGCGTGACATTATGTGTCCGAAGGTTGTGAAGAACCATTGCAGGAGTTCGACCCATAACCCATCGATTCATGCGACGGAGGAGCTTCATGACGGCACTGGCGATCCAGCAAACCATCGCGCGCGTGGCCACTATCGCCGCTGCAGCCACGCTGGCGGCTTTCGCAGCAAGCTTCGCCTATGTCTTTTTTACGGGTATGGCTGGGACAGTCGTTAGTCTTCGCCAAGGTGTGCTGATGGCGTTCAGCGACGGCCTCGTGGCCGTCGCCATCCTTCTACACCTCTTCCCTATCATCCTTGGAGTCTTCCTCTTGGGAAGCTTCTGTGTCGGCGTACCGACCTACCTGATCCTCAGGCGCGTAGGCCGGGCGGGACCGTTGGCCCTCGCTGCCGCAGGGGCCGTGCTCTCAGGACTAATGGCCGTAATGATCTTTGGAGCCTTGGGGCCATTGGCGGTTTTGCCAGCGCCAGCGGCTGGCGCCATCGGGGCGCTAATCTTTCGGATCGTCGCAGAACAGATGCCTATGCCGCTTCCGCCCCCGCCGCCTGCTCCGCCTTCCTGAGCGTGCTGGCGCGGACCTTCTCGCTTTCTGACTTCAGCTGGCCGCAGGCGGCCAGGATGTCGCGGCCGCGAGGGGTGCGGATGGGTGACGCGTAGCCGGCCTTGTTCAGGATGGCGGCGAAGCGCTCGATCGTCTTCCAGTCCGAGCATTCGTATTCGACGCCAGGCCAGGGATTGAACGGGATCAGATTGATCTTGGCCGGAATGCCCTCGATCAGCTTCAGCAGGGCGCGCGCCTCTTCGGGGCTGTCGTTGACGCCCTTCAGCATGACGTATTCGAACGTCACCCGCCGCGCGTTCGACAGGCCCGGATAGGCCCGAATCGCCGCCATCAGCTGGTCCAGCGGGTATTTCTTGTTCAGCGGCACCAGCACGTCGCGAAGCGCATCGTTGGTGGCGTGCAGGCTGATGGCCAGCATGGCCGCCGTCCGGTCGCCCAAGGCCTGAAGCTGTGGCACCACGCCCGAGGTCGAGACCGTGATCCGACGGCGCGACAGGGCGATTCCCTCATTGTCCGAGATGATGTCGATGGCGTCGGCGACGTGGTCCAGATTGTAGAGCGGCTCGCCCATGCCCATGAAGACGATGTTGGACAGGCGCCGGTCTTCCTTGGGTGACGGCCATTCCTCCAGGTCGTCGCGCGCGACCTGGACCTGGGCCACGATCTCGGCGGCGGTCAGGTTGCGCACCAGCTTCTGCGTGCCGGTGTGGCAGAAGGTGCAGTTCAGGGTGCAGCCGACCTGGCTGGACACGCACAGGGCGCCGGCCCGGCCCACATCGGGAATATAGACGGTCTCGATCTCGATGCCCGGCGCGGTGCGGATCAGCCATTTGCGCGTGCCGTCCTTGGACACCTGGCGCTCGACGACCTCGGGGCGGGCCAGGGTGAAATGCTCGGCCAGCTTGGCCTGCATGTCCTTGGCGACATTGCTCATGGCCGAAAACTCGGTCACGCCATAGTGGTGGATCCAACTCCACACCTGGCTGGCGCGCATCTTGGCCTTCTCGGGCGGACAGACGTTCGCGTCGATCAGGGCCTGGCGCAGGCCGGCGCGCGTCAGACCGCTGAGGTTGACGGGAGCCTTGACGGCGGGCGCGTTAGAGACGCGCGAAAGATCGAGCGTGATGCTCAAGGCGGCGATCCTGCGTGAGGTTGGAGCCGGCCTATATAGCACGGATCCCGGCGATTGCATGGCCGGGGCGGATTCGACCGCCCTAGAGGCCCACGTCCCAGACGCCGGCGTCGCGCATCCGGGTCTCGCGCGCCTCCTCGGCCCGACCGCCCATGTCCTTGGCCATGCTGCGGATCGCGGTCGAGACGGTGGCCTTGTGCACGCCAGGCACGATCGCGTGGGCGAAGGCGGCGCCGGCCAGACCCAGCAGCTTGAAGCCGAAACCCGCCGAGGCGACCATGTGCTGGAGATAGGTCTCGTCGACCTCACGCGGATGGTCGCGGAACAGGCGGTCGAACGCGGTTGAGCCCGAACGGCGGCGGTCGATCGTCGTCTGACTCATGGCGGCGGCCTTCCCTGTTTTCTCAACATCCATGGTCACGCCGGACGGCCGACGACGCAACCCCCATCGCGATCTGTTCATTGGACGTGACCGACACGCCACCTGCCCGCTTCAGACCCATCGTCAGAAGTGAAAACTCGGTCTAGAGTCCGCGTTCGATCAAGGAAATGCCCATGCCGATCCGCCTATCGCCCGCCTCTTCCATGGCCGTCGCCCTGGCCCTGATGGCCTCGGCGACGCCGGTGCTGGCGCAATCGGGCGCGGCAGGCCTGCCCTATGACGCCCGGCGCGGGGTGTTCAGCTTCTCGTCGGGGCTTGAGGGGTCGCTTCCGGCGGTGGTGCAGGTCACGACCCTGGGCCAGTCGCGCGGTCCCAGTTCGAACGCGGCCGATCCCAAACCCTACGCCTCCGGCTCCGGCGTTATCGTCGATGCGGCCGAAGGGCTGGTGATCACCAACAATCACGTGGTCGAGGGCGGGCGAAAGTTCACCGTCGATCTGACGGACGGCCGCCTGTTCGACGCTGTGCTCGTGGGGGCGGACAAGGCGACCGATATCGCCGTGCTTCGCATCACGCCCGACGGTCGGCCGCTGAACCTCAAACAGGTCCAGACGGTGGATTCCGACACCCTGCGCACCGGCGACCTGGCCTTCGCGGTCGGCTATCCGCTGGGCCTGGACCAGACCCTGACCATGGGCGTCATCTCGGGCCTGAACCGCTCAGGTTTGGGCGATGCAGTCGAGGACTATATCCAGACCGACGCGGCCGTGAATTCGGGCAACTCCGGCGGGCCGCTGCTGGATAGCCGGGGCAGGCTGATCGGCATCAACACCTCGATCCTGTCGGGGGGTCTCGGCGGCGGCAATGACGGCATCGCCTTCGCCGTGCCGACGCGGATCATGCTCTACGTCGCCGACCAGCTGAAGAAGAACGGCGAGGTCAAGCGCGGCGCGACCGGGGCCATCTTCGGCTCGCTGAACGCCGAACGCGCGCGCGATCTGCACCTGGGCATCGTGCGCGGAGCCGTTGTCGCCGATGTCGCGCCGGGATCGCCGGCCGAACGCGCGGGCCTGCGCCACAACGACGTCATTACCCGGATCCAGGGCCGCCCCGTCGCCAACGCCGGCTCAGTCAACGCCACCATCGGCATCGCCGCGCCGGGCTCGGACCTCAGCGTCTCCTATCTGCGCGGAGGACGCGAAGCGACCACGTCGCTGGCGGTCGAGACACCCGCTGAACAGCCCGTGATTGTCGGCGCCCAGTCGGTGCTGGCTTATGGGGCGACGCTGCGAACACAGGACGGCGGCGCCCAGATCACGGCCGTCGCGGCTGGCTCGCCCGCCGCCCAGGGCGAACTGACGGCGGGCGATGTGATCACCGCCATCGCAGGCGTGCCCGTCGCCAACGCTCGCGCGGCCGCCACCGCCCTGCAGGGCGCATCGGGATCGGTCGAAGCGACCGTGCTCAGAAACGGAGAGACCCTGAACCTGACCCTGTCGCTCTAGGCGGGATCAGACGCCGACGTTTCGCTGCTGGCGGGCTCCAGACAGCGAAACGCCCGCCTTGCCAGGGAGGGGGAGGGGGAAAGGCAGGGCGGGCGCTCGCTTGGAGGAAGCATCGGCCGCCGGAGCCCGTAAACTGGAAACATCCAGGGGGGCTGGGGGGGCTGTTCAGGATCCGGGACGCTTCCGAACTCCGACGAGCCGATGATCGATATTTCGTTGCGCATACAGGCGGGCGGAGGACCGAAACGGGGCCATTTCGTGTCTGCGTCGATTTCCTGGCCGCCTCTGGCGTCGTGCCGCCAGCGGCCTAAGTTGAGCCTATGAGCCTGAACCCTCACGACACGACGCCGGCGCTCGGCCCCGTCTTCTTTGACCGTCGCGAACTGGACCCGATTCTCAGGGTCTATGGCCGCATGGTCGCGCAGGGCGAATGGCGCGACTACGCCATGGTCGGGCACAAGGACTTCGCCGAGTTCGCCGTCTTTCGCCGCAGCGGCGACGCCCCGCTCTACCGGATCGAAAAGCGACCTGCCCTTCAGACCCGCCAGGGCCAGTGGGCCGTCATAGGCGAAGGCGGCCAGATCCTGAAACGCGGCCGCGACCTGGCCCAGGTGCTGCGGGTCTTCGACGGCCGCCGGTTTCAGGTGGTGGAGTAGATACAAAAAAGGGCCCCGCGAGGGGCCCTTTCCGTATCCGTCTTTCGACCGATCTCAGTTCCGGTTGCCGCCCATGAAGGCCAGCAGGAATTGGAACAGGTTCACGAAGTTGATGAACAGGCTCAAAGCGCCGAAGCCTGTCGCCACGCCCATCGCGTTCTGGTCGCCGCCCAACGCGTAGTAAGTCATCTTCAGACGCTGGGTGTCGTAGGCGATCAGACCCGAGAAGATCAGCACGCCCAGGCCCGAGATGATCAGGTAGAAGGTCCCGGACTGCAGGAACATGTTCACGATCGAGGCGATGATCAGGCCGATCACGCCCATGATCAGGAAGGTGCCCATGCCGGTCAGGTCCTTCTTGGTCGTATAGCCCACCAGGCTCAGACCGCCGAACGCCGCCGCCGTGACCAGGAAGGTGGTGGCCAGCGAACCGCCCGTGTAGCGCAGGAACAGGATGCCGAGGCCCGCGCCGATCGTGGCGACCACGGCCCAGTAGAGCATGTTCACGCCCTTGGCCGTCGGGTTCTTCATGAAGAACATCGAGCCGAACAGCATCACCAGCGGCGAAAACTGCACGATCATGCCCAGGATGGTCAGGCCGATCCGGCCGTCCGCCGTCTGGACGAACAGCAGTTGCTGCACCGCCGGCACATTGCCGGTGACATAGGCCAGGGCGCCGGCGACCACGAGGCCCAGGGCCAGCTTGTTGTAGACGCCCAGCATGAAGCTGCGCAGGCCGGCGTCGACCGACATGTCGGCCGTCTGCGGCAGAGGACGGGCGTAACCGTTGTTGAAATCGCTCATGGCGACGAACTTTCTCCGATTGGCCGGAGAGGCTTCTCCGGTCACAGGCTTTGAATATCGTGAGCCGAGGCCCGCGCTGCAAGGAAAACCGGACTTGGAGGCTTGTGTTCCGGCCGCTACTTTCGGTCGCATGCTTCGTCTGTTCACCGCCCTGACCCTGCCGCCCGACGTCGCAGAGACGCTGAAACGACGGCAATCGGGCCTGCCCGGCGCACGGTGGCGGCCGCTGGACGCCCTGCACGTCACGCTCGCCTTCTATGGCGAGACCGACGAACGCCGCGCCGACGACCTGGCGTCGGAACTGACGCGCGTGACGGGCGGCCCGTTCGAGATCGCGCTGAAGGGCGTCGGCTGTTTCGGCGACGACCACCGCAGCCATACGCTGTGGGCCGGGGTCGAAACGCCCAACGAGCGCCTGTCGGTTCTGGCCGGTCGCTGCAAGTCAGCCGGAGAACGCGCCGGGATCGGCATGGAGGCGCGCGTCTACAAACCGCATGTGACCCTGGCCTATCTGAAAACCCAGACCAATCCCGACCGGCTCGGCGCCTGGGTGTCGGGGCACAATCTGCTGCATTCGCCGCCGATCCGCATCGACCGCTTCGGCCTGTATTCCAGCGTCCTGACGGATAGCGGCAGCCATTACGAACTGGAGCGGGAGTATCTGCTGTGACCACTGCCGCATACACCGTGCCGCCGCATGTGACCTTGGGGCCGACGCTGGAGACCGAGCGGCTGATCCTGCGTCCGCCGGCGGTTGAGGACTTTCCGCGCTGGGCTGAGTTCATGGCCGATCCCGAAACCGCCCGCTTCATCGGCGGGGTCCAGCCCGCGCCCCAGGTCTAGCGCCTGATCTGCACCGTCGCGGGCATGTGGGCCCTGACGGGAGAGGGCATGTTCTCCATCCTGGAAAAGGAGACCGGCCAATGGATCGGCCGCATCGGCCCGCTACATCCCTATGGCTGGCCCGGCCGCGAGGTGGGTTGGAGCCTGCATCGCGACGCCACCGGCAAGGGTTATGCGGTTGAAGCGGCCGCAGCCACGATGGACTACGCTTTCGAGGTGCTGGGCTGGGAAGACGTGATCCACTGCATCGCGGCCGAGAATCTGCCCTCGGCGGCGGTCGCGACACGGCTGGGTTCACGCAATCGCGGACCGGGCGTCCTGCCCGAACCCCTCCAGGACATCGCCATCGATCTGTGGGGTCAGACGCGCGACGAATGGGCGATCAATCTGACGCGTCTGAAGGGCTGATCACAACCGAACGCATCGGCGCATCGTATTCCCTCCAAACCGAACGAGGATACGCCCATGTTCCGCGCCAGCCTGATCGCCGCCTCCGCCGCCCTCGCCTTCCTGCCCGCCATGGCATTCGCCCAGGCGTCGAACGTCGATCTGAACCGCTTCGACGGCCGGTGGTTCGAGATCGAGCGCAATCACAACAACGTCCAGAAGGACTGCAGCCGGGCGCAGATCGACTTCACGCCGCAGGGCGCCGCCGCCCGCTACGCCATCACCGTCACCTGCGTCCGGCGCGCCGACGGCAAGGTCGAGACGCTGCGCGCCAACGCCCGTGTCACCGACACCACGACCAATGCGAAGTTCCGGTTCAGCCTGACCGGCCTGCTCAGCTTCGGCGGGCTCGCCGGCCAGAACTACTGGGTCTACGACCATGCCCCGGACTACAGCTGGGCCATCATGGGGCTGCCGGACAAGTCGAACTGGTGGATCTGGCACCGGAACCAGAATGCGCCGCAGGCCGAACGCGACCGCATTCTGAGCCGCGTCCGCGCCCTGGGCTTCAGCACCGGCAGCCTAGTCCACACCGGCCTCTAAGGCGCCGCTTGCGATAGGAACGTAGGCGGAACATAAGCTGTCGGCATGTCCGCCGTCGCCCATCTCGAACTCGTCTTCAGCCGTCCCGAGACCACCCTTTCGGTGACGCGCGGCGCGGCGCGGCTGATGATGGACATGGGGTATGCGCCGCTTCTGGAAGTCTGCCTGCCCAACGGTCGCCGCGCCGATGTCATGGCGATCGGGCGCAAGGGCGACATCGTCATCTGCGAGGTCAAGTCGGGCGTCGAGGACTATCGAGTCGACCGCAAATGGCACGAGTACGGACCGTTTTGCGACGCCTTCTTCTTCGCCGTCGCGCCCGAGTTTCCGCAGGACATCCTGCCCGACGAACCTGGCCTGATCGTTGCAGACGGTTTCGGCGGGGCGGTCGTGCGAGACGCGCCGGTGATCGGCTTGGCGCCCGCCCGCCGCAAGGCGCTGACGCTGGCCTTCGCCCGGTTGGGGGCGATGCGGACCTTGCGGGACTAAAGTCGGCGGAAGACGGCGGTTGCGAAACCCTCGGCGACCAGACGCGCCTCGACCTCGGCCAGGCTCTCGATCACCACGCCCTTGCCGCCTGTCGCGTGAATGATGCGTTCGCCATCCAGCATCAGCGCCGAATGGCCGGTCCAGTCCTGATCGTCGTTCGGCGCCAGCCATACGACGATGTCGCCGCGCTGTAGATCCGATGAAGACGCCGCGCGACCCATCTGGGCCTGCGCGTCCGACCGGCGGGGACCGGGCAGGCCGCATGCCAGCAGGGCCTGCTGCACTAGGCCGGAACAGTCGGTGGAGATCGAGGACCGCGCGCCCAACTCATGCGGACGGCCAAGCAGCCGCTCCGCCACCGCGACCATATCCGTCTCGAACGCGCCGACCGGCTTCAGATCAGCCTCGGCCACATCCGTCGCCTCGACCACCAGAGCGTTTAACGGCAGGGCGGCATCCACGCCGGCGATCCAATGCGTCGCCAGCGGCGCGCCGGCCGACAGACTGTCCAGCACGACCCAGCCAACGACGCCGTCTCGACGCGCCCGGCCCCAGGCCCGGCCGTTAGACCGATCCAGAACGTCGAAGATCTCGCCATGCAGAAGCTGGTCGATCCGACCGTCAACGTCCGACAAAATGTCCGCCACGGCGACCCGACAATGCATGGCCTCGGTCGCCCGATAGGCGTCTGCGCGCACCAGCCCTTCCAGCGCCTGTTCGGCGAGGTCAGGGCGAACGAGGCGGTCGCCGGGCGGAAGAAGGTCGAGGACGTCGGTCAACGTGAACTCGCATTGCTGAACCCCCAGCCTTATCCCCCGATGGCTTAGGGGCCGTTAACGCGAGACGCTTTTGCGAAAGAAAATCAACAGAACCGCGTTCTCGAAAACACGAAGCCGCCTTGAAGCGTCGCCTGGTCACGCCATGTCGCAGAGCGAACGTCATGTCGACGCGTTGGAGGTTGTGGTGCTTTTGTGGCTGTTCTTGCTGATCGTGCTGGTCCTGACGATTGCTGACCAGGGACCTGTCGGGATCGCTCTGAGACGATGGCTCGTGGAAGCGCCGGCGCGCCATCTCTCGCGTCTGACCGCAGGACAGACGGTGGGCCTTTGTCTGGTCTTGACGCTGGGCGTCGCCGCAATTGTTCTGTTCGAGGCGGATGGCGCCCGAATGTTCGCTTTGGCAGCGCCAGACATGATCGCCTGGGCGCTGATGTTCGACGTGACCGTGATTTTCGATCTGGTCGTACTAGCCATCAGTCTGCGCGCTGTCGCCGGGTGGCGTGGCCTGATGCGGCAGCGGGAATTGGCGACCCGCGTTTTCAGCACCGTGTTCGGACGCATCAGACGCGGCGCGCAGTCTCGGGGAGGGCGCACCAGAAAGCCCAGGCCGCCGCGATCCCCGTCCGACGACGCCGAGCTGGAGCCGGAGTTCGTCTTCGCCTGATCGTCAGGCGGTGTAGCGCGCCTTGAGCATGGCGTAGCAGGCTCTCAGCGCCTGGGCCTCGCCGCCTTCCGGATAGCCGGGGCGGGCGCGGGGGTTCCAGGCGAAGATGTCCATGTGCGCCCAGGCCCCCGTGGTCGGGGCGAACTTTTGCAGGAATAGGGCCGCCGTCACCGATCCGGCCTGGGCCCACCCGGCCGGGTCGTTTCGCAGGTCTGCGATCTCGGCGTCCAGCGCGCCGCGATAGCCTGGCCACAGCGGCATCCGCCACAGAGGATCGCACACCTGACCCGCTGCGGCCAGCAGCCCGGCGGCCAGGGCTTCGTCGTCTGTGTAAAGAGGCGGCAGCTCCGGACCCAGGGCGATCCGCGCGGCGCCGGTCAGCGTCGCAAAGTCCAGCGTCAGGTCCGGTTGATGCTCACCCGCCCGTGTCAGGGCGTCGGCCAGGATTAGCCGGCCTTCGGCGTCCGTATTGCCGATCTCGATGGTCAGCCCCTTGCGGCTGTTCAGGATGTCGCCGGGCCGGAAGGCGTCGGCCGACACGGCGTTCTCGACCGCCGCGACGATGACCACCAACCGCACGGGCAGGTCGGCCTGCATCACCAAGCGCCCCAAGGCCAGGGCATGGGCCGAGCCGCCCATGTCCTTCTTCATATTGCGCATGCCGGCGGCGGGCTTCAGGTCCAGACCGCCGGTGTCGAACACCACCCCCTTGCCGACCAGGGCCACCAGCGGCAGGTCGGTCCGGTCCAGCTTCCAGCCGATCTCGATCAGGCGCGGCGCCCGGTGCGGGGCGGCGGCGCGCCCCACGGCGTGGACGGCCGGATAGTTGTCTTCCAGCAGGGCGTCGCCGGTCGTGACGGTGATCTCGGCGCCGGCGCTCTCTGCGATCTCGCGGGCGATGGTTTCGATCTGCAACGGCCCCATATCGGCGGCTGGCGTATCAACCATTTCGCGGGCCAGGGCGCAGGCGGCGGCGATGCGCGAGATTTCGGCGACATCCACCCCGGCCGGCGCGACCAGCCGCACGGGCGCCCGGTCCGGCCGGGCCTTGTAGCGGTCGAAGACATAGGCCCCCAGTAGGAAGGCCAGGGTCGCCAGTTCCGCGTCCTGCGCGGCGACCTCAAGCCGATACAGACCGCCCGGCAGTCGCGCCGACAGCCCTCGCACGCTCATCGGATCGAAGGTCGCGCCCGCGCCGACGACCACCTGGCCGATCTCGCCGTCCGCGTCCGGCACGACCAACAGCTGGCCCGGCTTGCCTTCAAACCCGTGCAGGGCGCCCCAGCGGCGGGCCGGATCGTCCAGCACGCCGCCCGCCTGCAAGAAGCAGATCGGGATGGCGCCGTCGCCATCTTGGGCGGAAACCAGCAGAGGATGCGAGACGGACATGAGGCCCTCGAAACGAAGTTAACCATCGGTTGACGCGAACCGGCGATTCTAGGGGCGAGACCTCTAGGACCGTCTGGACCTGACCCATGTCGCGCATGCCCGCCCTTCTCGCAACCGTCGCCCTGATCGCCCTGTCCGGCAAGCCGACGCTGGCGGCCGATCCGACGGCGGCGACCGCGGCCCAGGCCCGCGCGCCGTCGTCCGCTGCGGTGCGGGCCACCTATGACCGGATGGACGCCCTGTCGCGCTCGGTGTTCTGGGCCTCGGAGCAGCAGGCTGATCCGACCGACGCCGTGGCGGGCGTGAAACTGGCCCAGGCCCTGCGTGAGCTGGGCCGCTACGATCAGGCGGCCGAGGCCGCCCAGGCGACATTGACGCTCCAGCCCAACAATCTGGACGCCCTGCTGGAGCTGGGCCGCGCCCACATCGCGCGCGGCCAGGCCTTTTATGGCGTGGCGCCGCTGGAGCAGGCGCGCGACTTGGCGCCGCGCGATTGGCGAGCCTACTCCCTTCTGGGCGTGGCCTATGAACAGGTGCGTCGCACCGACGACGCCCGCGCCGCCTGGAATCAGGCCCTGACCCTGTCGCCCGATAACCCGGACATCCTGACCAATGCCGCCACCGCCGCCCTGACGCATGGCGATGCGCCGGGCGCCGAGACCCTGTTGCGCCGCGCCGTGGCCCAGCCGACCGCCTCGGCCAAGGTGCGCCAGAACCTGGCGATGGTGCTGGGCCTTCAAGGGAAGATGGGCGAGGCCGAACAGATCCTGCGCCGCGAGCTGCCGCCCGAGCAGGCCGAGCAGAACCTGCAATGGCTGCGTTCGCGCAGCACAGGCGGCGCGGCGACGTCCGGCGGCGGCGCGGCGAGTCCTTCGCCCGCGACCGACACCGCCCGCACCTGGAATTCGCTGCAAGGCGGCTGATCCGCCCGTTGCGGTCTGACCGCCCGCGTGGTGGATGAGGCCATGACCGCCCCACCCGCGTCTCGCGCCTATCAGGCCTTCCTGTTCGACATGGACGGCACCCTGATCACCTCGACCCTGGCCGCCGAGCGCGTCTGGACCCGCTGGGCCACGCGCTACGGGCTGGATGCCGCCGCCTTCATCCCCACCATCCACGGCGTGCGCGCCATCGACACCATTCGTCGTCAGAACCTGCCCGATATCAACCTGGACGCCGAGGTCGCCTGGGTGGAGCGCGGCGAGATCGAGGACGTGGACGGAGTCGCCCCCATCCCCGGCGCCGTCGACTTCGTTCAACGTCTGCCGCCTGACCGCTGGGCCGTGGTCACCTCCGCCTCCGTCCCGCTGGCCTGCGCTCGGCTGAAGGCCGCCGGCGTCACACCGCCCGCCGTCATGATCACCGCCGAGGACGTCGAACGCGGCAAGCCCGACCCGGCCGGCTATCTGAAGGCCGCCGCGACCCTGGCCTTCGATATCGCCGACTGCCTGGTGTTCGAGGACGCCGAGGCCGGCATCTAGGCGGGCGAAGCCGCCGGCGCCGACGTGCTGGTCGTCACCGCCGCCTGGACCCATCCGCTGGAAACGGATCATCCCACTCTGGCGGACTACGACGACGTCAGGCTGGAGATCGGGCCGGACGGGTCGCTCTCATTGAAGGTCTAGCATCGCAATTCTCCCTTCCCGCTCCGGGGAGGGTCGTCGCGCAGCGACGGGGTGGGGGCGGCCCGGCAGGGACGCACGTGCGTGATACAGGACAATCCTCTGGGACGTCGCTGTGCCCTCCCCACCCGACCTCGCTCTGCTCGGCCACCCTCCCCGGACGGGGAGGGAGAGGTTTCGCGCGGCGTTCGAACATCCTATCTTCATCCCATGATCGACGACCTCTACAGCGCGCGCATCCTGTCGCTGGCGGCGAACCTGCCGCATGCGGGGCGTCTGCCAACTCCTCAGGGCACTGGCGAGCGGGTAGCCAAACTGTGCGGGTCGCGCGCAACGGTCGATGTGACCCTGGACGACGGAGGCCGCATCGCCGACTTCGCCCAGGACATCAAAGCCTGCGCCCTCGGCCAGGCCGCGGCCGGGGTGCTGGGCCAATCTGCGATCGGCGCGTCGATCGATGATCTCAAAGACGCCCGCGACGCCATGATCGCCATGCTGAAATCCGGCGGCGACGGCCCCGTCGGTCGGTTCGAGGATTTGCGCCTGCTGAAACAGGTCGCCGACTACCCCGCCCGCCACGCCTCGACCCTGGTCTCGCTGGAGGCGACGCTGGAGGCGGTGAACAAGGCCCTCGCCGCCCGAACGCGTCTCGCCGGCGCGGCCTGACAGGCACGACCGGTTGATCCCCCTGCGATGACGAGGGATAAGCGCGGCGAACCTCTCAAGCCCCCGGCGAAGGGACATATGTCTCTCTATGAACGCGGCGTGCGCGCGGCCCATCGGGGCTACAAGCTGACGCTGTCCCCCCTAATCGGCCAGCAGTGCCGGTTCCTGCCGACCTGTTCGGATTACGGGCGCGACGCCCTGATCCAGCACGGACCGGTAAAGGGGGGATGGCTCACCGTGCGCAGGCTCTGTAAATGCCATCCCTTCGGCGGGTCGGGATACGACCCGGTTCCGCCAGTAAAGACGAAGCCATGATCGACTTGAAATTCCCCGACGGCGCGGTGCGCCAATACCCGGCCGGTTCGACGGCGCGCGACGTCGCGACCTCGATCTCGCCTTCGCTGGCCAAGAAGGCCGTGCTGGCCGAACTGAACGGCGAACAACGCGACATGGGCCGGGTGCTGGAGACGGGCGGCGACTTCCGCCTGATCATGCGCGACGACCCCGCCGCCCTCTATACGATCCGCCACGACACGGCCCACGTCCTGGCCGAGGCGGTGCAGACCCTGTTCCCCGGCACCCAGGTCACGATCGGCCCGGCGATCGAGGACGGCTTCTACTATGACTTCTACCGCGAAGAGCCCTTCTCGACCGACGACTTCGCTGCCATCGAAAAGGAGATGGGTCGGATCGTGGACCGCGACGCCAAGTTCGAGCGCGAGGTCTGGGAGCGGGATGAGGCCATCCAATTCTTCGAGGCGCGCGGCGAGAAGTTCAAGGCCGAGCTGATCCGCGACCTGCCGGGGACCGAGACCATCACCCTTTACAAACAGGGCGACTGGATCGACCTGTGCCGGGGCCCGCACTTCCCCTCGACGCGCCACGTCGGCAAGGCGTTCAAACTGACCAAGTTGGCCGGCGCCTATTGGCGAGGCGACTCCAAGCGCGAGCAGTTGCAACGCATCTACGGCACCGCCTGGGCCACCAAGGAGGATCTGGACGCCCATCTGCAGCGTCTGGAAGAGGCCGAGAAGCGGGACCACCGCAAGGTCGGCAAGGCCATGGAGCTCTTCCACATGCAGGAAGAGGGCCGGGGCATGGTCTTCTGGCACCCGAAGGGCTGGGTCCTGTGGCGCGTGCTGGAGGCCTATATGCGCCGCCGCCTGGACGCCGCCGGCTACGTCGAGGTCAAGACGCCCCAAGTGCTGGACCGCAAATTCTGGGAACAGAGCGGCCACTGGGACAAGTATCGGCCGAACATGTTCGTCTGCGAGACGGTCGAGGGCGAGGAGTTGTCCCTCAAGCCGATGAACTGTCCCGGCCACGTGCAGATCTTCGACCAGGGCCAGCGGTCCTATCGCGAACTGCCGCTGCGCATGGCCGAGTTCGGGGCCTGCCACCGCTATGAGCCGTCGGGATCGCTGCACGGCCTGATGCGGGTGCGCGGCTTCACCCAGGACGACGCCCACATCTTCTGCCGCGAGGACCAGATCGTCGAGGAGACGGCCGAGTTCATCAAACTGGCCCGCAGCGTCCATGCCGACCTGGGCATGGAAACGGCCTACATCAGCCTGGGCACCCGGCCCGAGAATCGCGCCGGCACGGACGAGTTCTGGGACAAGGCCGAGACCCTGATGGCCGAGGCCGCCCGCGCCGCCGGGACCGAGCCGGTCGTCACCGAGGGCGACGGCGCCTTCTACGCGCCCAAGCTGGACTTCATCGTCAAGGACGCCATCGGCCGCGAATGGACCTGCGGCACGATCCAGTTGGACTACGTCCTGCCCGAACGTCTGAACGCCACCTACATCGCCGAGGACGGCCAGAAGCACCGCCCGGTCATGCTGCACCGCGCGATCCTGGGCTCATTCGAGCGGTTCATCGGCATCATGATCGAAAACTACGCCGGCGCCTTCCCGCTGTGGCTGGCCCCGACCCAGGCCGTTGTGGCCACAATCACCTCCGACGCCGACGATTACGCCCGCGACGTGATGGCCAGTTTCAAGGCCGCCGGCCTGCGCACCGAGATCGACCTGCGCAACGAAAAGGTCGGCTACAAGGTCCGCGAACACTCGGTCGGCAAGGTCCCGGTCATCGCCGTGGTTGGCAGGAAGGAAGCCGAAGACGGCATGGTCGCCATCCGCCGCCTGGGCTCGCAGGCCCAGACGCTGGTTACGGTCGAGGAGGCCATTCGCATCCTGACCGACGAGGCGACTCCGCCAGATCTGAAGCGCGCCCAATAATTTCCGCTGCCCTAGTCAGATCAAAAAGCGAACAATACGATCAATGAGGGAGTTGTTTAGAAGCGATAACTTGGTCGCTCGTGAAGTGGCTTGCGAGGATACATCGCGTTGGGTCGTGACGTTTGACAATTACAGCATCGGCCACGGCTTTGATCGAGAAGGCTTTGGCGAAGCCTATCTTAGATCGCAGGGCATTTCGGCCATCCACATCATGGGCCGGCGGGAGGACTGGTATCAGTATCCCGAAATGTCAGATGTCTTGACTGCTGTGCAGGAAGCGATCTCCGGCGCATCGCGAAGCATAACCTATGGCTCGTCAATGGGAGGCTATGCGGCATTACGTTTTGCAGATGCACTAAATGTCGATGCGGCTTTGGCCTTGTCCCCGCAATATTCGATCAATCCAGCAATCGTGCCTTTCGAAAAGCGCTGGCTGCAGGATGCGGAACGAATAGTCTGGCTTCCTGAGGGCGAACCCCCTCTGCCAGCGCGGGCTCAAGCCGTAGCCGTCTACGACCCGGCTTCTATCGACAAGGTGCATATCGACCTGATCGAGGGCGAGACCGACCTCATTAAAATTCCAGTCAGATATTCAGGACACCCATCGGCATCAATGCTGGCTGAGCAGCAGATGCTTTCACCGCTATTGAATGACGTCTTGAATGGGACGCTAGATGCGATCGAGTACAGGCGTGAGGCGAAGGCTAGACGAAAAGATAGCGTCACGTATCACATAACGTTGTCTGAGAGCCTAGCTTCGAAACGGCGTGATATCGCTTTGCAGTTAGCGGAGCGTGCTATCGACATTCAGCCCACGCACATCGGCGCACTTCAGTGTCTAGCCAGAGCCCTTCATCTGCACGGCCGCGACGATGAAGCCCTCTCGGCTTATGAAGAGGCTTTAGACCAATCTAACCGTAACGTCGTAATCGCCGTGCCTTATGCCGATCTGCTGTCGGAGCTGGGCCTGCACCAATCTGCGCTGGCGTTAGCGCGAGAAGTCACTGCGCGACCTGAAACATCGGTGATGGCTCACATCCATGCCTGGCATGGCTTTATTGCGCAGCGCGCTGGCGCTCAGGCTGAAGCGATCGAGGCTGTAGAGCGTGCCGTTCTTCTCCATCCGACGGAAAAAAAATACCAGAAGCTTCTGAGCTACTATCGCCTCAACCGTTCATTGATCGGTCGTCTTCGAGCCATTCTAATGAAGTTCAGACCACGCTTTGGCCGCTGACACCCGGACCTTTTGGGCACAATACTCAGCGTTCATCGTATCTTAGGTGAAGACGCGCCACTTTGCGTCATCGCTCTCCGAGATCCGATGATGACGACGTTCAAGACGCAGCCCGGCCGGTCTCTGCTGCAACATTTGATTGCACACGGCCATATGCGGTATCTGATCATTGCAAGTTGGGCGATCGCCCTGTTCACCGTCACCGATTGGACGACCGCAGTATTGTGGTTTGCAGCCGCGACCGCGTCGGGCCTCCTGAGGACCTTCACCGAACGGGTTCTGGTGATACGGGATGAGCGACTGCACGGCCGGATCAAGCTGACGGCCGCCACCATTTCCTGCATCGCCTGGTCGGCGGCGCCGCTGCTCGCCTTCCTTTACGGCGGGGGCTATGGCGTGCCGCTGGGCGTGGCGCTTCTGATGGCCGGTTATGTGCTGGTCTTCACCCAGATGCGCGCCGCGCCACGCGAGGCCTTGATCGTGTCGGCACCCTATTCGGTGGTCGTGGTGCTGCTGTTTGCGAAACTGTGGGGCACGCCCGGCTTTTGGGTGGTCGTCAGCATGATCCCGGTTCTGGCGCTGGCCTTGTTGATCAAGGTGGCCATCACCCAGATGAAGGACAGCGATCTGGAAGCCGTCAACCGTCGTCAGGCCGAACTGATCGCCGAACTCGAAACTGCGCGCGATAGCGCCAACGCCGCCAGCGCCGCCAAGTCCAACTTCCTGGGCGTCATCTCTCATGAGCTCCGGACGCCGATGAATGGGGTTCTGGGGGCTGCGCAATTGTTGCAGATGTCCGAGCTCAGCGACCGCCAGAAGGAGTTCGTGGGCGTCATTCGCGACTCCGGCGAAGGGCTCATGGTGCTGCTGAACGACATCCTCGACATCACCAAGATCGAGTCCGGCAAGATGGAGCTGGACTTCGTCGATGTCGAAGCCGAGACCCTCGCCGCCCGGTTGACGGGCCCGTTCAAGGCGCAGGCCGAGGCGCGCGGTCTGACCTTCACGACCGACATCCGCGGCCCGTTGCCGCCGCTTCTCAGAATGGACCCGCTGCGCCTGGCGCAGGTGACGCATAATCTGCTGGCCAACGCCATCAAGTTCACGCCACAGGGCGAGGTTCGCCTGATTATCGACAGCGAGCCGGCAGGCGACGGCCGCACGACCTTGCGACTTGGTGTGGTCGATTCCGGCATCGGTATCGCCGCCGACGATCTGACGCGCCTGTTCCAGCCCTTCTCTCAGGTGGACGGGTCCTCCACCCGCAAGTTCGGCGGCACCGGTCTGGGCCTCAGCATTTGTCAGCGTCTGGCCGCCCTGATGGACGGCGAGATCACGGTGACGTCGACCCCCGGTCAGGGATCGACCTTCACGCTTCACGCGACGTTCGACACGCCTTCGACGCAGCCTGTCCGCGTTGTCGCCTGATCAGTCGCGCAGCAGTTCGTTGACACCGGTCTTGGCCCGCGTCTGCGCGTCCACACGCTTGACGATTACCGCGCAATACAGCGACGGCCCGCCATTGGGATCCGGCAGCGACCCCGGCACCACCACCGAATAGGCCGGCACCTCGCCCCGGAACACTTCGCCGGTCGCCCGTTCCACGATCTTGGTGGAGCCCGACAGATAGACGCCCATGGCCAGGACCGCGCCCTCGCGCACGATCACGCCCTCGGCGACCTCGGCGCGGGCGCCGATGAAACAGCCGTCCTCAATGATGGTCGGATTGGCCTGCAGCGGCTCAAGAACGCCGCCGATGCCTGCGCCGCCCGACAGGTGAACATTCTTGCCGATCTGGGCGCAAGAGCCGACCGTGGCCCAGGCGTCCACCATCGAGCCCTCATCGACGAAGGCGCCGATGTTCACGAACGACGGCATCAGCACCACGTTCCTGGCGATATGCGCGCCGTGCCGGACGATGGCGCCGGGCACCGAGCGGAAGCCGGCAGACTGATAATCCGATGCGGTCCAGTCGCCGAACTTGTTGGGCACCTTGTCCCAGAAGGGACCGACGGCGACAGGATGATCCACCGAGAGCGGCATGACGGACGCCGCGCCAGCCCGCATGATCTGGTTGTCGTTCAGGCGGAAGGACAGCAGAACCGCCTTCTTCAGCCACTGATGCGTGGTCCAGACGCCATTCTCACCGCGCGAGGCGACGCGCGCCTGGCCGGAATCCAGCAGGGCCAGGGCGGTTTCGACAGCGTCGCGCACCTCGCCGTGCGTGGTTGCGGACACCTCGGCGCGCTGTTCCCAGGCGGCCTCGACGACGGATTCGAGATGCGACAGATCGGTCATGCGGCGTCCTTGAAAGGCAGGTCGGAGAGGAAGTCGAGAAGGTCCGGGGCCACATGGTCGATGTGCGGCCCGATCGGCTTGCCATGGCCGTCGCCGATCAGGACCGTCGCCATGCCCAGCGCCTTGGCCGGCTCCAGATTCTTGGGCGTGTCCTCGAAGAAGGCGGATCGGTGCGGATCAATGTCGAATTGCTCCAGCATCCGGCGGAAGGTCGCGGGATTGGGCTTGGGCGTCAGATTCCCATCCTCGATGGCGAAGACGCCTTCGAAACAGTCGGCGACGCCGATCCGGTCCAGAACACGATGGGCGTAGTCGCGCGCACCGTTGGTGAAGACATAGCAACGACCGGGTAGAGCCTTCAGCCGCTCGGCCAGCCGCGGATTGGGCTCGACGCCGTCCAGCGGCACGTCGTGCACCTCGCGCAGGAACCGTTCGGTATCGACGGCATAGTTGGCCATCAGTCCGGCCAGGGTCGTGCCGTGTTCGTCCAGGAACTGGCGCTGCATCGCGGCCGCAGCCTCGGGCTCCAGCCCGACGGCCTCGACCACGAAGGCGTTGATGCGCGCCTGGACCAGCCGCATCAGACCCTGCTCGCGCGGATACAGGGTGTCGTCCATGTCGAACACCCAGGCGCGCACATGCCCAAGGGATGTGGAATGGGGGTCGCTCAAGAGGCCTTCACCAGGGTGCCGGCGCCGAACTCGGTGAACAACTCAACCAGCATGGCGTGCGGTCGGCGCCCGTCCAGAATGACCACCGCCTCGACGCCCGCGCGAACGGCGGCCATCGCGGTCTCCAGCTTGGGGATCATGCCGCCAGTGGCCACACCGGTGTCGATCAGGTCTTGCGCCTCGTCCAGCGTCATCTGACGAATGATGTCGCCGTCCGCGCCCTTGACCCCCGGCACGTCCGTCAGCAGCAGCATCCGCTTGGCGTTCAGCGAACCCGCGACCGCGCCCGCTACCGTATCGGCATTGACGTTGTAGGTCTGACCATCCTCGGCCACGCCGATCGGCGCGATGACCGGCACCCAGTCTTCGGTCTCGGACGCGATCAGGCCGGCGATCAGCTTGGGATCTACCTTGGTCGGCTCGCCGACATAGCCCAGATCGACCTCATGTTCGATCATGCTGTCGGGATCGCGCTTGGTGCGACGCGTCTTCTCGACCGTCAGCAAACCGGCGTCCTTACCCGACAAGCCGACGCCGCGCACGTCCGCCTCCTTGCCGGCCATGGTGATCCAGTGGGCGATCTCTTTATTCACCGCGCCCGAAAGCACCATCTCGGCGACCTCCATCGTCGCCGGATCGGTAACCCGCAGCCCATCGACGAAGCTGGACTTCACCCCCGCCTTGTCCAGCATGGCGCTGATCTGCGGCCCGCCGCCATGCACCACCACCGGGTTCACGCCCATCAGCTTCAGCAGCACCACATCGGCCGCAAACTGACGCGCCACCGCGCTCTCGCCCATGGCGTGACCGCCGTATTTAATGACCACGGTCTCGCGGTCATAGACCTGAATATACGGCAAGGCCTCGGCGAGCGTCTTCGCCGTCTCCCAGCTGCGTTCTTCCGACTGGCGTTCTGTTTCGTTCATCACGCGCGCGAGATAGCGGGGGATGTGAAGGAAGTCACGGAATAAGGGCGCTCTGCTAGTGGGAACAGCCGCCGCCTGAACCTGCCGAGCAACCTCTGGTCATGCAGCGCCAGCGCCGTCGCGCTCCGACACATGCCAGCGCCATGCAGTCGCGATGATATCGTCAAGGCTTCGCCACGGACGCCAGCCGAGAATCTCGCGGGCTTTGCGATTATCCGCCACCAAGCATGGCGCGTCCCCCGGTCGGCGAGGCGCTCCCTCAATAGAGAACGGCTGATTGGTGCCTCGGCGAATCGTGTCGACTAACTCCATGACTGTCGTACCCGTCCCCGTGCCGAGATTGAACGCCGTCGTTTGTCCGCCATCCAACAGGTAGCGCAGAGCCCTGACGTGCGCGTCCGCCAGATCCATCACATGGATATAGTCGCGGATCGCGGTGCCATCCCGGGTTTCATAATCATCGCCAAATACTTTGAACCCCGCTCGCAATCCCAAAACCGCCTGCAAGGCTAGGGGGATCGCATGGGTTTCAGGGCGATGACGCTCTCCGATTCGCCCCTCTTCGTCAGCTCCTGCAGCATTGAAGTAGCGGAGCCAAACTGAACGGAATCCCGTATAGGTCGAATAATCCGCCAAGACCTGCTCGATCATCAGCTTGGACCGACCGTAAGGATTGAGCGGAACCTGAACGTGGTCTTCTGCCATCGGCAACGTCATCGGCTCACCGTAGTTGGCGCAGGTCGATGAAAACACCATGCACTCGACGCCCAACCGCTTTACGGCCTCAATCAGAGCAATGGCTCCAGCCACATTATTTTCATAGAAACGACCCGGCTCCCGAACAGATTCACCCACCTCGATCAGGGCCGCAAAATGTAGCACAGCCTTAGGCTGGTGCCGGGTGATGACCTCCTTGAGCCGATCCGCGTCACGGATATCGCCCTTCTCCAGCGGACCCCACTGCACGAATGCGGCGTGTCCGTTCGAGAGGTTGTCGTAGACAACGGGCTTGAAGCCCGCTTCCGAAAGAGCGAGGCACGTGTGCGAGCCAACATAACCGGCGCCGCCGGTAACAAGAACTGTGTCCACTCTAAATCACCCCTGTGGTGTGCCATGTCTTTGATGAGTTGAATTCGCCTCAAGTCGCTTAGAAGGCCAGTTGATGAACTCGCCTTACCCGGCAATCTTTACGGGAATAACCTGCAAGCCTCATCAAACTTCCAACGTAGCTCATCCAGACGATCCTGAATGGCCGAGTCGTCGCTGAAGTTCACCAAACCACAAAGGCAATCCCAAGCGTTTGTGGTCCAGGGATGAAGATCGATGCCAGACGTCGTCTGACGAACGAGCTCTGGTGATAAGAACTCGTCAACGGGAGACGGCTGGTCGAGATTATCCAGTTCAAGCCCCAGCCCAAGTTTCGCGTCGATCTGTCTTACCTGATCGCGCCATCCGCTTAGAAATACTTGCCAATGCACAAAGTAGCGTAGCAGGTCCCGACTGGATCGTTCCGCGTCGAGTACATGACGTAACCAGAGGCGGCCACCTTCTTCTAGCCCCATGTCATTACGAAACGCCAAGGAGTTCGCTACATCGACTGGGGGTCGCAGCGGGCAAACGACCATTGTGTGGTACCCGGCGTCCCTCAAAAGCCTCGACCAAAACGGGAGGAAACGGCAAATGCGTGGATCCTTGAGCACGATCAGGGAAGCCTCCTGAAATTCATCGACCAAGCATGCACGCGCCTGGCCCATCAAGGTCGGTTCAGCTTCAAGCGCTGCGCTGAGGTTGAAAGGTCGCCAGTCTCTCCAGCTTGATCCGCCCGCCGCTAGCAAACGGTCGTGTAAAAGCATCAGCGGCTGGCTTTCCCAGAACCCCTTGGGGTTATCTTCAGCTGCCGGCATCAGGGTCCGAGGCGAAGCGGCGCCCAGAAGCGACAACGCGCCGGTTACAGATGAAGTGCCGCTGCGATGCATGCCCAGCACGACGATAGCCCTCTTCTCACCCATCAGCGCCTCCGATGCCTAACATTTTGCCGAAACGTCGATAGAGCAGTTCAGGCCACTGAAGTTGAGCATACAGCGCTCCGATTCATTCATCAGTTGAGCCGATAGCGCCGTCAGAAGGGGATGTCACGTGCACGTTGACTTAACCTCGTGCAGAAAACAACTGCAGATCGCCGCAACGACGCATTGATAGAAGCGGTTGGTGGACATTCGGGACGACCGTCCTTTCGGTTGTCATCGACCGACGAGAGGCGCTTCTGCACTTTTGGCGCAACCGTCAGCGCTTGTGGCCAGGACCACGCTCTCAGGCGCGCGCCGAACCTGACACCGGCGCAGCCACCGCAGCAGGTACCGCCATTCTACTCCTTCCGAGCCGACAGGCTCGACATCTGAAGCCAAAATGGAACCTACACGCGCATGAGACCAAGATCATTTGTGGTGAATAGCCCATCGGCCAGACGCCTCGACTTCCCCTACATGATCGAACAAGCGAAATCGTGGTGTGTCACATACGTCGCAAAATTGTTTTCCTGAGCGAACATTGCGAGGCGCGCTCGCCATAGAATTCTGCTACGTCGCCGTTCTCATTCGCCTCCAAACGCGTACATGGCGGCCGAACTGTAATACTGGAGCTTGCCTTGACTATCTTTGTTCAAACCTCCGACGCTTTCAAATATGCGGAGATGGTAGGCCTTACCTCAAAATCTGTGATCGCGTACACGGCGGCTAAGAGCCTGCAATACGAAATGTTCCTCGGGATCAAGAAGGGGACTCACCCATGGCACGCGGCTTTCAATCGCGTCTTCATTCTTGATGAAATGATCGAGCGAGGTTTGACGGGCTGGGTGTGCTATATGGACGCCGACGCTTGGATCGAGGATCAGTCGTTCGATGTTGAGGGCTATCTCGATGCACATGCGGATCACGCCGCCATATTCACATCATCTCTGGCGTCGGATAACTGGTGGGACGTCAATGATGGTGTATTCTTCCTAAATCTGTCCAATGAAGTGGGCGTGAGGTTTGCGAAGGAATGGAAGGCGCGCTGCTTAGCGGCGTGGCCACATGTCGAGCATGCGACCAACTTTCCCCAAGGCGGTCCTGACGATCAGTCTATCCTGCACGAAATTCTGGCCGCTTCGCCAGAGTATGAGGCTGCAATCTGGGTAGAATCACCCGAGCTGATCAACTCAGCTTGGGCGACCTTTATACGCCAGCATCTGCGTTCGAATGCGACCGATTTTCGCTCCCGTGTCGCCCACATTCGCGAGGAGATTTCCCGCATCTTGGATCCGCATTCGACGCAAGCAGAAAGCGCTTTCGGCGTAAGCGCCGTAGACGTCGTCGCGGGTCTTTATGAAGGCATCCTGGGGCGTCCCGCAGATGGCGGAGCTGACAACTCGTATATCAGAACGGTGGAACGGCGCGGAATTCGCGACGGCGTGTCTGCAGTCGCAAATTACATGGTCAACAGCGACGAATTTCGCTCAAAGCTTACCCCCGGCTAAGTGGGTTCACGTCGTCGAGGCCAAGCTTTTGTAGATGACCGCCATCTTCGGGTAAACGGCTCCGTGTGAGAATGGCTGGTTGAACACGGTGGCGAATGCGATTTCTGCACCAAGCTCATGCAGCCCATCTAGCTCCGGCGCCGAGAACTCCGGCAGTTGGCCAGTTTTGAACCAGCTGTCGATTACATCACTCGTTTTATGAGTGGTTGGTAGTTGATCCTCGTAGTACGGCGACTGCCACTGCAGATCCTCGATAATGTAAAGACCTCCGGGACGAAGCTTCGGAAACAGGACCTTGAAGGCAAGCTGTTGATGGAAGGAAGCGTGAGATCCATCGTCGATGATGAGATCGAACGGCCCTAGAGCCGCCGCCTTCTCGAGATCAGACGCTACCCCGCTGTCGCCGCGAACGAAAGTGAAACGGGGATGCTCGACCCACGAAGTCACTGATGTCGAAGCCTCTCACCTGAGCTTCGGGGAAGAACTTCAGCCACATGTCGACCGAGGGCGCGGTACGGACGACTCGATCAACATCGCCGCCCACCTCTGCCCCCCGCCATCAGGCCGATCTCCAGCATATTCGTCAGGTTGTGCCGGTGCGGCTGGAGCAGCATGTCATAAATGCGGGTGTAATGATGGGGAGAAGGATGACCGGATGGGCCCTCATCGGAGCCGGAGGCATTCGCCAGGTCGTAAGGCTCACCGATTAGTTCTTCGAACCCACCCCGGTCATCAGCTGCCCAATCCTGGCAGACGTCCACCACCCAAAGCGATCGCTTCCATGAGATTGGCGCGCGAAAGCAAATCGTCTGCATCACATATCATGAAACCAAAGACACCCAAGCCGCCCTTTCGGGTGTCCCGTCCATTCGTCGTGGCAGCGAAGTCATCGTAAGCCCCTCCGTGAAGACCGACCACGAGTTCTCCCGAGGCCTGCGCATCGACGGGCACGTTCACAACACACCAAAGGTTCTGCTGAGGAGCGAGCATTCCCTCCTCGGCCGTGACGCCGCCAAACGCGATGCGATAGGGTTGTGAACGCGCGCTTAGCCCAAGCAGGCGCACATAAAGACGCTTTGGCTTGCCGATGGAGTCAGGTTCAAAGCGTAATTTGAGGACGCCCCCCTCGGGCTTGGTCCAATTGCCCCAGTCGTCTGGGAACCACCAACCAGTTCCGCTGCGGAAACGTTCGCCCGACTCCATTGTCCTATGGATGGCTAACGCCTCGGTTCGGTTGAGAGGGTAGTAGCGTCCCAGCGTCGGCACGTGAGAGGCAGGCAGTGCGTCCCTCTCCCCAGCGGTGAACCAACTCAGGAGGCGCTGTTCGATGTCCTCTCCCAACTCCCGCCATGGTCGCGGTTGGAAGTTCGAAAGAATGTTCTGCTCTCGCTCCCTCCGGTAGGGGAGGTCGAACATCAGCCGCTCCAGCTTCTGTATGAACTCGGCCTGGTCCCCGACCCGGAAATAGTCGGCGAAGTCACCGCCAGCCTCAGGCAGTGACGACGAGTCTGACAAGAGCGCGGCCTTGCCGTAACAGAAGGACTCCGTCACCGGCAGTCCCCACCCCTCATAGGTGCTCGGATAGAGGGTGAAAGCGCTCGCCTTGTAGAGGTTAGCCAAGTCGGGATCGGAGACCCCTGAGACAATCATCACCTTGCTCTGCAGGTCCTTGTCTGCCTCGAGCTTGGAGAAGACGGCGTCGTTCAGCCAGCCGCGGTTGCCGACGCAGACCAACTTCAGCACATCAGACGCGCCACGCCGGCGGATCAAGTCCTGCCACGCCTTGAACGCGCTGAGGTGGTTCTTTCTGGACTCAATCGTCGAGACGAAAAGCACGTACTGCCCCTCGACCAAACCATATCGCGATAAGGTTTGGGCGGTAGGGACGGATATGGTCGGCTTCCGAAAATCCGCGTTCAGGCGAACGACGTGAATGTTCTGGGGTTGGAGGGCATACCCAAGTTGCTCGGCGACCGTAATAAGGTCTCGTTTCGAAGCTTCCGAGTTAGTCAGGAAGTGATCCGCGTGAGCGAACACACCAAGGGCCCAACTGATAAAATCCTGCGTCAGCTCTTTTACGCAATGCTCCGGCGTCATGACAGGAATCATGTCGTGAACGAAGGGAACGTATCGGACGCCGTACAGCTCCTTGGCGCGTCGGACGTGGAGAAAATAGTTCTGGAGCCACCAAGAGGTTCCCAGATTTACAAGGCAGGCGCCCTCCTGAAACCGGAACTCAGGCGAGAGCTCGGTGACTGCTCTCAGAGACTTGACCACACTGGACCAATTCTCATCCGCCACATCTCCGCTTTCCAGCGAAAGTTGACACAGCCTCAGGAAGATATCGGCGGGAACCTCTGACCACAGGTCACGATCCCTCGAAAAGGTGCAGACGGCGACGTTTGATCCACCGCCTTCTCTTGTGAGGAGATTGGAGATCACCTCTATCTGGACGCGCTGAATGCCAGTCGGAAGGCGGGCGACATTGAAGAAGCCCACGAGGTCGGAAACGTCAAAAACTATCTGAAGGCCGTCCAAAGCGCGTTTCGGATCGTCGCCACGCTGGCCGAGCTTAGCCTCGATTGATCGTATGCTTTCGGCCAAAGCTTGTATGGAGGCCGAATTGTCCGCCCGCAGAGACGGCTCCAACCGCGCGATCGCAGCGTCCAGCTGCGCAGAGATTGACATGTGGTCACTGCCGGTCGTCAAGGATGAACCCCACCTCTTCGCTAGACGTCCCGCCCGCTCGGTATCGACATCAACGCCCTGCGAGCTGAGCTCCATAACGGCCTCTAGGGGATAGCGCTGACTTGGATCGATTTCAGCGGCGTCGAGGTAGTGCCCCGCCGCCTCTGGAAGACGCTTTTCGAGGCGCCGCAGGTGTCCCATCTGCACGTGAGTGTCGTAAACACGAGGCTCCAGCTTCAGCGCCTGCCGATAAGCCTGTTCGGCACCGATCAGATCACCGGCCTCTTTGCGAGCGTGACCCAACTGCACCCAAATATCGGCGCGCTCCGGCTTGATTTTGAGCGCCTTACCATATGCTTCCGCCGCCATCAGCCAGTTTTGCGCATCGCGAGCGGCGTCCCCGGCCTTTATAAGGGGCGTCGCGTTAGGTTTCTTGAAAAGCGATTTAGCTAGCAATTCCATAGCCTCAGTCGTGCGCAGTTGAATAGCGGCGTTCTCCACATGAATCGCTACAAGTCAATCCGCTTCAGGAGAATGTCGGTGGTGTCGCAAAAGGTTTTGGCTACACACTAAGCAATGCTAGGCGGACCGCCGCAGAGGGGCAAGGCTGTAAGATGCATTGTGAAAAATCTAGAGGCGAACATGCGCGCGCCACGCAGGAGGATGTGGTCGCCATTTACGCCTTCGTCCTGGGGCGAACACCGGATGAAGCGGCGGTGCAGGCATTTATTGGCCACGATCTGCCATTTGTTATTGGCATCTTTTTCGACGGGCCAGAATTTCGCGATCGCGTGAGCTCACATCTCGCTGAAAGGCGGCTTCCAGCGGGCGGTCTGGTTGCCGAGGACGTGCCGGCTTGGGTACGAGCGTGGCTTGCCGATCGACTGCCGGTTGAAAAGGCCGCAGCCGACAGGCTTCGGGAAGAGATCTTCTGGCCAGCACTTTACCAGACGCTATTCACAGATCCGAACTTCCAAGCTTGGTCTGGCCTCAGCCCCGCGCGCCCGTTTACCTCTGACGCGTGGGATGGGTTGACCTACATCACCGACAACGCAGGGCTCTTCAGAAGAACTGCTGAGGTCGAGAGCATCGACGCCGACTGGGTTCAGGGTTGGGCTGTGGACAGGCAGGCATTCGACCGGGCACTACGGGTTGAGCTCTGGGTGGAAGGGCGATTCGTATCCTCGGCCATAGCCGGCGGCTTCCGGCGCGATCTGCAGGATCGATTTGGAGGAAGCGGCGCCTTCGAGTTCAGATTGCCTCATACCGGCTTCCCGAACCGGTACACGGCCTCGTTGGAAATACGTGACGCAGAAACAGGTCGCAGTCTAGCAACAGCGACGCAGACCGGATTGCCGAATGGGCCAGAGGCCTACGATGCGCTCGTTTCAGAAGTCCGGAAGATGCGCGACTCGCTCGAGCGTATCCAATCGGCCCTACCGACAGCGATTTCTCGGCTCGGTTTCCCGCTGTCGGCATATGGAGAGTATGCCTCCACCTATGGATGCGCAGAAGGCGCTGAGATGTCTGGCGGCGAAAGGCGACGCTTTCTAGTGTCGCTAATGGCCAAGGGCGCGGGGCCGGACGAGATTGAAGACGCCGTTCGGTCAGTCCTTGACCAAACGCACCGGCATTGGACGCTAGAGGTGGGCGGGCTTGATGCGCACGGCGAGCAGCACCTACGCTCCCGAAGGTTTCGCTTGTCGGGGATGGGGTTCCCCTCGGCGCAGATATCGGCAACAGGCGAGCACGCGGATCAGACATACGATATCTGCCTCATCATGTCGGCCAACAGCGTGTTGGCGCCGACGGCTCTGGCGAGTTTTTCGTCTGCCTTCGAAGACGAGGCTATAATGGCCGCCTACGCCGATTCCGATGTCTTTGTCCCTGGGGGCGAAGCAGCGCTTCGACACGACCCTCAACTCAGGCCAGACTTCGACCTGGATCTTCTGTGCCAGTGGCCCTACGTCGGAGACTGCGTCGCCTTTAGGGCTGGCAAAGCGCCTGCTGAACTTGGTGATCGGCTGGTTCCGGCTGCGACTGTTCTACGCCTGGCGCAAGAGGGTGCGCGGATTGCGCATATCCCGGCCGTCTTGACGTCCCATCGCGCTCGCCCCTCGGTAGACGCCGAACTCTGGCGGAACCATGTACGATCCAGTCTGAGCGATGCTTCGGAAGTATCGATAGAGCTGGGTCAAGACCTTTTCGGCGCGGACGTAGAGGGCGCCGTTCGCATAAAGCGCCAGCCGTCTTCACGGGCGGTGAGCGTGATCGTACCGACACACAACGCTTTAGAGCTTCTAAAGCCGTGCTTGGATAGCGTTCTTAGATCGGCGCAGGACAACTCCGTCGCGGTGGACCTCATCGTAATAGACCACGCGAGCGACGACTCCGAAACGCGCGCCTATCTGGACAAATTGCGAGAGCAGAACCTGATCCGCGTCCTGCCTTATGACGGGCCCTTCAATTGGGCGCTGATGAACAATCTGGCGGTCGAGCAGGCCCTCGGCGAGGTGCTCGTTTTTCTGAATAATGATACCGTCGTCATCAGTCCGGATTGGCTTGATGAGCTTGCGTCTCAGGCCGAGCGGCCGGATGTCGGCTGCGTCGGTGCTCGCCTTCTCTACGAGGACGGCTCGCTCCAGCACGCAGGTTTCATCGCGCGAGACCGAGAAGCCAACTTCCTCATTCATGACGGCGTCGGAGCGCCCGCTGCGAACCCCGGTTACATGGGCCGACACGCTCTGACCCATCAGGCTGTCGCTGTGACCGGAGCCTGTATGGCGATCCAAACCAGCAAATTCCTGGCTCTTGGGGGCTTCGACGCGGCGCATTTTCCGGTCGAAGGCAACGACGTTGACCTTTGCTTGCGCGCTTGGAGCAAGGGTCTGAAGACCCTCTACGACCCTCACTTCTCGCTTTACCATCTCGAGTCCAAGAGCCGAGGTTTCAGCCGGGACGGCGAGCGTTTGAAGGTGGCGGAAGCGGCGGGCCGCCTGCTATGGCGACGCTGGGGCGAACGTTTCCGCCGAGATCCATTCTTCAATCCCCGCTTCGATCGAGAAGCGCGTCCCTTCACGCGTTTGCGGCCGTGGCCCTGACAGGTTCAATGGGCCTGTGACGAGAAGGCGATCGCGGCGACGGTTCAAGGACAGCCTCTCGCCTATGAAGCGCGGCTGCAATACGCCAATGCGCTGCAACTGGCCCAACAGTTCAGCCTAGCGGCCGAACAGTTCTCGCTGGCCCGGATGCTGCGCCTGGAAACCGAGGGCTGGGCAGGATCCGAGGATCAGGTGCTGGAGCAGATCCGCATCTGCCTGCAACACGTCCATCCGGCGCTGGACACGTCACGGCTGCGATAGGTTGCGCCATCAGGCGCGGGCGTTTCGCTGCGTCTCGTAAAAGCGGACGTCATCGATCAGCAGATCGCGTAGTGCGACCATCCGCCGCACGTCGGCCCGGATTTCGGCGCGCTCAGTATCGCCGTTCATCGTCACATTGTCGCGTCGCTCGGGTTCGAGTTGCAGTCCCGCGAGCGCATTTAGCCGCAGCATGTCCGGTCCACGCGTCTCGTGAAAGCCGATGAAGTCCAAGCGACGCATGTCGTAGCCGCCGAAGAAGGTTTCCGAGGTCAACCTCTGGATCGGCGCCCATGTCGCGAAGACTTCCAGCGTCGGCTGCTCATCCAGGAACCTGCGATGCAGGGCCAGTCCCTGGTGCGGCATGGTGCGCAAGAAGAAATAGAACGACAGAAGCAAATCCACCGGCTGGCGCAGGAAGGTGAACCGAAAGGCGTTCTGGACCGCGTCGTAACGCGCCGGCCGGAAATGTCCGTGGACTAGGTCGATGCCTGGAGCAGGCTTACGCCGCCCTGACTGGGAAGGCGCCTGACTCGCAAAGTCGTTGATTTCAGGCTTCGTCCGATACGGAGTGGGTTTCGCCTGCGGTGATTTCGACCCCTCCGAAGGTCACGTGGCCGTCAAAAACACCTTCTAGCTGGACCAACCGCACTTCCGCAGGTGCGGCATCAAGCCATTGGTGGGACATGACAATTTCAAAATATCCCGGCCGGCCAGGGTAGATTTCTTGTGATTGATACGACTCAACCTCGCCCCAATCGATCCTGAACCTTGAGCGGCTCGCGCCATCATCGAAGCCAAGCGTGATCTTCGCCTTCCAAATCCCTGCTGGCACGGTGAGGTAGGGCCCAGAGATTAGAAATCGTGGCTTCCCCGTGATATCGAAGGGTTGCCCTGATCGCGCCAGATCAACAGATTTTACGTCGTAGCTAAATATTTCTGGCGACCAACTTGTCTTATCTAGGTTCATGAGCAATGAACTTCCCTAACTGAAGACGTTCCTCCTCTCGAAAGGAAAACGCCGCAGCGAAAAACCCAAGAGAAAAAGCGGTTTCCACGAGGCAGTCCACAACGTTAGGTGAACCATGACACTCCGCAATCTGCCCTGCATTTAGGTCTGTATTTGACTCAATCGCTTTACGTCGAGCAAAACGCACACGGCAGGGAGGGACGAGGAACCAGATACTGCCAGAACCGTCGCCAGTCACGCTGCACGCAACCAGGTGTAAACCTCAACAGCTTCTTCAATGTCGGTAAATAGTTTTGCTTTGCCGCTTTCGATTATCAAAGCTTGGTCACAGTAACTCGCAATCATGTCAGTGTTATGCGACGCCATTACGAACGCTCGACTTGCGCGGTTTTGGAAGAGCTCCTCTTGGCATTTGCGCTGAAACCGGGCGTCGCCAACGGCGACGAGTTCGTCGATCAAGTAACAATCAAACTCGACAGCCAGAGAAAGACCAAAGGCAAGCCGTGCGCGCATGCCTGAAGAGTATTGCTTAACAGGACGCCGCATCGCTGTTCCCAGCTCTGCAAAGTCGTCAACGCGCGCCATCAAATCCTTAAAGTCCCGATCATAAAGGCGCGCCAGAAACCTCACATTATCAACGCCCGTGAGCGATCCCTGAAAGCCGCCCGCGAAGCCGATCGGCCACGATGACGTCATAGCCCATGTGATCTTGCCCTCCGTCGGGCGGTCGATCCCGCCAAGCATACGGATGAAGGACGACTTCCCTTGGCCGTTGCGACCGAGCAAGGCCAGTCTACCATCGCGACGCAACGAAAGATTGAGATCTGTGAATAGGGGCTTATGCGCGCCCGGATGGGTTCTGCTCAAACTCTGTACGAGCAAGCCGATGTCAGCGGGGATGATGTCGGTCATCCCAACTGACGATGCTCACGCACGCCGGCCCAAATCAGCCAGCCCAAACCGTAGATCAACATCGTTGAGAAAAGGACAGTTAGGATCGCAATAAGACGACGGGGCTCGGTTGGCTTGTCGGGATAGCTCGGGCTGACGATGCGTTCGAGGTAGAGCTTCTGACGTCTGGCTTCCTGCTCTGCTGTGACGACGCCAGCCGTAGCTTCGGCTAGCTCCTTGTTTGCCAGCTCCCGCCGCAAGGACAGATCTTCGTAGCTGCTGATCTTGCTGGCCAGCGAGTTTGAAGACCCGGCAATCTTCGCGCGCTCGGCAGCGATTTGGTTTTCGTAAGCCGCAATCCGCGAGTCGAGCATCGGCAGTTGGGGACTGCGTGGCGCATCTGCGGCAAGCTGAGCGCGCTCCGCCTTCAAGGTCGCCAGAGACGCCAACAGATTGCCAACAAGCGTAGACCCTTCCGTTGCGGTGCGTGCCGGGTCTATAAATTGCTCACGGTTGCGAAAAGCAGCAAGTTGAGCTTGAACGTCTGACAGCCTAGCGCGCGCCTCGTCCTGGCTACGTTTGGCGTCACGAACTGCATCATCTGTTGCACGCGTATTCATGCGGTTAACGAGACGCTCGCCGCCATCAAGCATCGCTGCATTCAGCGCCTGGGCGGTTTTTGCGTCAAAGCTCTCGACGCGCAGGGTGCTGATGCCCGTCGTCGCATCGAAGCCCGTAACGACAAATCGCTTCAAAGCCTTACGCATCCCCTCCTCAGAGTCACCCTCCCAGAAACGCGGCCAGCCGGTCAGCGGATCGCTGCCACGTGGCGCCAGAATCCGGCGAAGATCGAATCGCTGTCGCAGCTCAGCGACCCCGTCTGACGAAAGAACATATTCATGAACTGCGAACGCATCAGACGCTGACGCCGATAGACCAACGCCTTGAAGAACAAAACCCAAGGCCGAGGTCTGGGGCTGGTTAGCCTGCCTTACGACAAATCGTGCCTCCGACACATAGAGCGGCGAGGCAAGGAAAAGATAATAGAAAGCAACAATCATAGTCGGCGCCACAACGACGCTCAAAAACCCAACCGGCAAATGCTCCCACCACTTTTTTGTCTTCCGACCAGATGGAAGGAGTTGTGGAATAGGCCCCACATAATTGATCTTCGTTTCGCTCATCTACGATCGCCCGGGGGAGTTAGGAGTCAGTTTCAATTAAATGCCTCGCGCTGGACACCAGCAAAAGGCCTGCGACGTTAAATACCAGACCAAAGGCAAGCGCATAAGGAATGTCGTAATACGTCTTTACAAACTCACCGAAAACCGCCGACCTCATCATCTCTACGGGATGAACGAAGGGCAATAGGAGCAAGACGTGACGAAACCCATGCGGTAGCCAAGCGACCATCGTGAATACGCCCGACAAAGGAATCATGAGGTAGCCGATCAGACCAATGAGCCGCTCCATGACATCGAAGCGCATAGCCAAGCCCGTCAATATCAGAGCGAATCCTGAAGAAATGAAGGCCAACAAAAACCATCCAGCGTACAGCAAAAGGTAGTTGCTAGGCAGACTTACTTGCCCGATCGCCAGCAAAAAAACGTAAACAATAGCATAAGCTATCGTTGCACCAGCGAGCTCCAAAAGAATGCGGGCGCTGAATATGTGTAAAGGACCAATCTGGCGATGGTAGAGCAGGCCCATATTGCCCTGCAATGCGCCAGCGAGGTAACCGATCAAATGTCGCATAAGGATCAGCGACATGTAAGCCGTCATGACGAACGGCGCGAGACGTATCCCATGTTCGTAAGCTGGCTTTGTGAAGCTCCAAAGCACCATGACGCCGAAACAAAAGGCAAGCGGCTCAGCGACAAGCCACGCAAATCCCAGCCCTTCTCGGCCAAACCGCGTGATGATTTCTCTCATCAGCAGAGAGAGGATGGTCCTTGCATGTCTTTTAATGGACGCAATCATAAAGCCGCCAAGATGGACCGAGCATGGACCCCGACCGAGCAGATCGTCCCATCTCTCGTTTGCGCGCGATTAGCCGACGACGTCAAGCCCAGCCCATCATCGAGCGAGCTTGGCGTAAAGGTCCCGGAGACGCTGCTGATAGGCGTCAGGGCTGAAACGATTGGCTTGCGCTTTACCCAGCATCTCGAAATTGTCGCGTAGATCGGCATCATCATCCAGAGCCTGAATTCCCTTTGCGATCGCTCGAGTGTCATAAGGATCGACGATCAGCGCCGCCTCGCCCGCCACTTCAGGCAAAGCGCCGCCAGTCGATGTGAGCACCGCTGTCGAAAGCGCCATTGATTCCAGCACAGGCAACCCGAATCCTTCATACAGGGACGGGAAAAGGGTTGCCTTTGCACCACGGATCAAAGTGACCAGCATAGAAAACGGCATATACTCATACTGTCGTATCCGATCAGCGTTTGGTCCGCCGTCACGCTTCACTTGAGCCAAGAGCGCGGTTTCGCCCTCATCAAGCCACGCACGGCCTCCGATTATCACCAGCGGAGACTTGCTGCCCGACGCGAGATAGGACTCAACGATCCGGCCGAGGTTTTTCTTCGGCTCAATAGCCCCAAAGTGGAGAAAATAGCCCTTCCACTCCAGACCAAAAACACCCTCAAGTTCCAGTTCGATCTCGGATTGAGGGCGTTCAGAAAGTACTGAGGGAATACTGACAGCTTGGTAGGTATTGGTTACTCGGCGCTCGTCTACCCCCAAAAGGCGTATGACATCTTGCCTTGTGGTCTCGGATACAACCGCGATGTGATCCGCACGGCGCACAATATCAGCACACATCTTCATAAAGCCGGCCTTATCGTCCAGCGTCGTATGAGGCAGACGCAGCGGGATCAGGTCGTGAATGGTGTAGATATTCGCCATGCCCTTGGCCTGGAGCGGCAAGGCCGCCGTCCAGTGCATGATGTCAGGTGCAGGAGTAGCTTCAGACGAAGGGAACGATACGGGCGTAAAGCGACCATAGGCTTGGAAAGCGCGGTTCGCGAGCGTGTATAGATCCTGAGCCGCCCAAAACTTGTCGGCCGCTGGCATGCCGCCAGAGCGCGAAGGCCAGATCACCTCCCCCGACGGAATGATCGCAAATGGTGATCGACCGATGGGTGAGGTCAGCGTTCTTTTCCATCGCCGATACTTTTGTTTTCGACTTAGCCGTTGCGGCGCACGCTCGGCATCGACGAGCATCGCTTCATTAAGAACGTTCTGAGATTTCTGAGCACCGGGCGGGCCGTAAAGAACCTCAGTGCCATATCCAATAGCCCGCACATTCTCCAGAAGGTTGCGACCATAGGTGGCGATGCCGGATCCTTTGGCGAGCGCCAAGTTGAAGCCGTCGATGCAAATCGATGTCATGGTTACCGGAAGAACGCCAAAAGGGTCATGGACGATGACAGGCGCTGATCGTCAACCCCTTCTAGAGATTCAGCAGCGCAGGATCTCCGCCCTGCGCCGCGATATTCACGCTGATCGCCTTCTCGGCCGCATAGCGGATCAGGCTGTTTGGCCCGCCAGCCTTTGGACCAGTGCCTGACAGCCCCTCGCCGCCGAACGGCTGAACGCCGACCACCGCGCCCGTAATCGAGCGGTTGACGTAGACGTTGCCGGCGGGGACCAGGTCGACGACTTCGGCGGCGAAGGCTTCGATGCGGCTGTGGACGCCCAGGGTCAGGCCGTAGCCGCGGGCGGCGAGTTTGCCGGCGACCGACTTCAGGTCGGACGGGGCGTAGCGGTAAATGTGCAGGATGGGGCCGAAGACCTCGCGCTCAAGGAAGTCGGGCGTGGGGATTTCGGCGATGGTGGGGGCGAACAGGTCGCCCTTTTCGGCGCCCATCGGCAGGGCGGCGCGGGCGATGATCTTTGCTTCCTTCGACAGGCGCTCAACGTGGGCTTCCAAGGCCCGGCGCGATTCGGGATCAATGACTGGGCCGATGTCGGTCTTGGGGTCGGCGGGGTCGGCGACGGTCTGAACGGCGAGCGCGCCCTTCAGGCCCTCGATCAAGGCGTCGGCCGAATCCTTGGGCACATAGAGGACGCGTAGGGCCGAACAGCGCTGACCGGCCGAGCCGAAGGCCGACTGGATCACGTCGTCGATGACCTGCTCCTTCAATGCCGTCGTGTCGATGAACATGCCGTTCAGGCCGCCGGTCTCGGCGATGAAGGGGATGATGGCGCCGGGCCGGGCGGCGATGGAGCGGTTGATGGCGGCGGCCGTGTCGGTGCCGCCGGTGAAGGCGACGCCGTCGATGCCCGGATGGGTGACCAGGGCCGCGCCGACAGTCTCGCCACGCCCAGGGACCAGGGCCAACAGGTCAGGGTTCAGGCCCGCCTTGTGGTAGAGGCGGACGGCCTCGGCGGCGATCAACGGCGTCTGTTCGGCGGGCTTGGCCAGGACGGCGTTGCCGGCGGCGAGGGCGGCGGCGATCTGGCCGGTGAAGATGGCCAGGGGGAAGTTCCACGGCGAGATGCAGGCGAAGACGCCGCGTCCGTGCAGGAACAGCTGGTTGGTCTCGCCGGTCGGGCCCTTCAGCGTTTCCGGAGCGGTGAAGTCACGCTCGGCCAGCAGAGCGTAGTAGCGGCAGAAGTCGGCGGCCTCGCGCACCTCGGCGACGCCGTCGTTCAGGGTCTTGCCCGCCTCGCGGCTGAGCAAGGCGACCAGCCGATCCAGATCGCCCTCCAGCGCGTCGGCCATGGCGCGCAGGACGATGGCGCGCTTGGCGCCGCCCTGGCGATCCCATTTGACCTGAGCCTCGGCGGCCGCCTGGACGGCGGAGTCGATGTCGGCCGGCTCGGCTTCGGAGACGTGGCCCAGGACCTGTGATTGATCGAAAGGAT
The DNA here is from genome assembly GCF_900445985.1 of Brevundimonas vesicularis. Lineage (GTDB taxonomy): Bacteria > Pseudomonadota > Alphaproteobacteria > Caulobacterales > Caulobacteraceae > Brevundimonas > Brevundimonas vesicularis_D. Next base: position 696,334 of record NZ_UAQP01000014.1, on the reverse strand, counting down.
TGGTCACGTCCTGGGCGTCGATGCCGGCCCGCAGCTTGCCGCCGATGATCGGGCCGCTGGTCAACTTCTCGCGGTCGACCTCTTCCAGCGCCCTGGCGTGAGCTTCGCGGTCGGCGGCCTGAGAGTAATCGCGGCCGAGGGAGTTCTGACGATCGCCGTACATGTCTTTCGGAACCGGAATCTTGGGGTGACGGTCGGGCGCCTGCTCGACCAGGGAAATGGGATCGGCCGCGACGGCCGAGGCAGGCACGCGCTCGTCCAGCAGGGCGTGGACGAAGGAGGAGTTGGCGCCGTTTTCCAGCAGACGCCGCACCAGATAGGGCAGCAACTCTTCGTGCCCGCCGACGGGGGCATAGGCGCGGACGATGACAGTCTCGTCAGCCCAGGCCTCGTGCGCGGCGTCGTATAGAGCCTCGCCCATGCCGTGCAGGCGCTGATGCTCGACCGTGACGCCATGATCACGCGCCATACGCCGCACGGCCGCCAGCGTATGGGCGTTGTGGCTCGCGAACTGGGAATAGATAGCCGGCGCGGCCGCGATCATGGCCTTGGCGCAGACCAGATAGTTCAGGTCGGTCGCCGCCTTGGTCGTGTAGACGGGATAGTCGGTGTGGCCGAACACCTGGGCGCGCTTGATCTCGGTGTCCCAATAGGCGCCCTTGACCAGGCGCACCATCAGACGACGGCTCGAGCGGCGGGCGAGGTCGGCGACGCGTTCGATCGTTTCCAGACCGCGCTTCTGATAGGCCTGAACCGCCAGACCCAGGCCCGTCCAGCCGCCCAGCGACGGCTCGTGCGCCAGCCGGTCCAGCAGTTTCAGCGACAGAGCCAGACGGTCCGCCTCCTCGGCGTCCATTGTGTAGTTGATGTCGTATTTTGCCGCGATCTGGGCCAGGCGCAGGATGCGGGGATACAGGGTCGCCCAGACATCATCCTCATGCGTCGCCTCATAGCGCGGCGACAGGGCCGACAGTTTTACTGAGACGCCGTGGCCGTGTTCCGGTCCCTGACCTTTTGACGTCTTGACCACCGCCTCGATGGCGTCGGCGTAGATCTTCTCATAGCGGTCGGCGTCGGCCATGGTCCGGGCGCCCTCGCCCAGCATGTCGAAGCTGCACAGCCAGCCTTCCTTGTTCGACCGTTTCAGTGCGCCCTGGATGGTGCGGCCGACCACGAACTGCTCGCCCATGATCTTGACGGCGGTGGCCACGGCCTGGCGGATGACCGGCTCGCCCAGTCGGCCGGCGATCCGCTTCAGGAAGCCGGGCAGATCGGTGCGCGCCTCGTCGTCGACATCGACCAGCTTGCCGGTCAGCATCAGACCCCAGGTCGAGGCGTTGACGAACAGGCTGTCGGACTGGCCCAGGTGCGAAGCCCAGTCGGCGGAACCGATCTTCTCGGCGATCAGCCGATCCCGCGTCTCCTCGTCCGGCACGCGAAGTAAGGCCTCGGCCAGGCACATCAGGGCCAGACCCTCTCGGGTTCCGAGCGAGAACTGCTGCAGGAAGCTTTCGACGACGCCCTGTTTTTTTTGGCTGCGGCGGGCGTGTTCGACCAGGGCCGTCGCCTCGGCGACCACATCGGCCCGTTCGGTCACATCCAGAGGCATGCGCGCCAGATTAGCGGCGACGGCCTCATGTTCGTCACGGAACTTGTGCGTATCCAAACCGTCCCAGGCGGCCAGGCTCGAAGGCATGAAAGCGGGCGTAGTCATGGGCGACAAATCCTGTGGATTTAGCCGTATATGCCGGAGTTCATTGAAAGTGCTTCGTATGATACACAGCCAAACCGAAGATCATTCGGTGCGAGGCCGTGATTTCCGATGATCGATATCGACGCCGTCGACCGCCGAATCCTGCGGGTGCTCCAGACCGACGCCCGCATCTCCAACGCCGAACTGGCGCGACGGTGCAATCTGTCGCCCGCCGCCTGTTTCGAACGGGTCAAACGGCTGCGCGAAAAGAAGATCATCACCGGCTATGCCGCCATGATCGACCCGGCCCAGGTCGGTCGGGATCTGTTGATCTTCGTCGAAGTCCTACTGGACCGCACCACCGGCGACGTCTTCGAAGCCTTCGCCGACGCCGTTCGCAGTCAGCCGGAGGTGCTGGAATGCCACATGGTCGCCGGCGGCTTCGACTATCTAATCAAGGCCCGCGTCGGCGACATGGACGCCTACCGCGCCTTCCTGGGCGACGTTCTGGTGCGGATGCCGGGTGTGCGAGAAACCCGAACATATGCGGTGCTGGAAGAAGTAAAATCGACGACGGTGCTGCCTTTGTGACCATACATCTGCCAAGGTGTCGATAAGCAACAGCGTCTACGCTTGGTCACAACTTCCGGTCGGCGAAATCAGGTGACGTGTGACGGCGCCTGACCTAAGAGGCTGATTGCACCTAACAGATCACAGCGTAGACAATGGCCACTATCTATCCCGTCATCATGTGCGGCGGTTCCGGAACGCGCCTGTGGCCTGCCTCGAGGCCCTCGCTACCGAAGCAGTTCATCCCGCTGGCCGGTAATCGATCGTTGTTCCAAGAAACCGTGGCTCGCGTGGCTGGGCTTTGTCAGAACGGCGGGGAGTTGGTTGTGGTCGGGGGTTTGAGCCACAAGCGCGCCATTCTGGATCAGCTAGAGGAAATCGGCGTTAGCGCCGTCATTCTGCTGGAGCCCGAGGGAAGAGATTCTTCGGCGGCCATGGCCGCCGCTGCCGAATGGACGGCGCAGCGCGCGCCCGAGGCCATCAATCTCTTTGTTGCCTCAGACCATCACATTCCAGACGCCGAAGCGTTCCGACAGTCCGTCGGCAAAGCCGCATCTGCGGCCGCTCAGGGCCGGATTGTCACTCTGGGTGTCGTCCCGACCGAGCCCTCATCCGCCTACGGATACATCGCGCCATCAGGACCCGACCTCTCAGCCGTGTCCGCTTTCGTCGAAAAGCCCGATCAGGCGACCGCGCGTCGCTATATTTCGGAGGGTTACCTCTGGAACAGCGGCAACTTCATCGTCCGCGCCGACGTGCTGTGTCAGGAAATCGCCGAACGGGCGCCTGCGGTAAGCGAAGCCGTCCGCAGCGCGGTGGCTGGCGCCAAGATCGATGGTTCATGCCTCACCTTAGGGGCCGGGTTCAAAGCAGCACCCAAAATCTCCATCGACTACGCCGTCATGGAGAAGACGACGCGCGCCTCCGTTCTGCCGGTCCGCTTCGAGTGGTCCGACTTGGGCGCCTGGGATTCGGTTCATGCATCCGGCGAAGGCGATGTGGGGCTTCACATCCTTGAGGACTCGGAGAGCTGCCTGATTCGAGCATGCGACGGCGTGATGGTGGCTGCGATCGGCCTGCGCGATGTCGGAATCATCGTGGAACGTGATGCGGTTCTGGTGACGGATCTGAAAAAGAGTCAGGACGTCAAAAAGGTGGTGGAAAGACTGCGCAAGCTGTCACCGCAACATCTCGACTTCCCGGCGCCCGAGCCCCTGGAGTCGCTGGAGGCCGGCGCGACGCGTTTTGCAGCGTGGCTCAGGCAGTCGGCCTTGCCGATCTGGTCCACGCTGGGCCAAGCCGAGAACGGAGCCTTTGAAGAGGTTCTGGGGCTGGACGGTCGACACATCTCGGCTTCGCGACGGGCGCGCGTTCAGGCGCGCCAGTTGCAGGTCTACGCGGAAGCCGGCCGTCAAGGCTGGCGAGGCCCTTGGAAGGCGGTCGTCGAGACCGGACTAGATCAGCTACGAACCGCCTATCTGCGCCTTGATGGGCAGATGCGGACACTGTTGGCGGCTGACGGATCGCCGCTGGACGAAACGGCGATGATCTATGATCAGGCCTTTTTGATCTTCGCCTTGGCCAGCATTTCCAACGCGACGGCGCAGCCCGCGCTTGAGGTCGAGGCATCGGCGGTTCGCAATCTGTTGCTGCGCCAGGTAGACGCCCACGGCGGCCTGCGAGAATCCGGCAGCCACCCCTATCAGTCCAACGCCCACATGCATCTACTCGAGGCCGCCCTCGCTTGGGAGGAGAACGGCGGAGGCCGCGAATGGAGTGCGCTTGCCGATCAGCTTGTGCATCTGGCCCGCAAGCGGTTCATCGACGCAGAGACCGGCAGTCTGCGTGAGTTCTTTGACGCGCAGTGGTCGCCGGCCACTGGCGAAGACGGGCGTTTGGTCGAGCCCGGCCATCAGTTCGAGTGGGCCTGGCTCTTGGCGCGCTATGGCCGCAGCCGGAACGACGCGGGGGTCCTTTCGGACGCGTGGCGCCTGTACGAGTCGGGACTGAAGGGCGTGGACGCCAAACGAGGCGTTGCGATGGATGCCTTGAACATCGACGGCAGCGTGCGCAGTTCGCGCTCTCGTCTGTGGCCTCAGACGGAGTGGCTGAAGGCGTCGTTGATTTTGGCGACGCTCAATGACGACGTCAGACGTGCACAATGCCTTGACCAGGCCGCACGCGCACAGCGGGCGGTATGGCGCTATCTGACGCCGCAGGGCCTGTGGCATGACAAGATGTTGGAGAACGGTAGTTTCATCGACGAACCGGCGCCGGCAAGTTCGTTCTACCATATCATGGCCGCCTACATTCAGGTGCGGGAGACCGTCGGAGTGATCGCCCCCCAGAAGACTGCTTCCTTCAATCTGTTTTGACGAGACGATCGGCGATCCGCTTCACGGCCTGACGGGCTATCGCAAGTCCGTCTCGCCTTCGTCATTCTAACCGTCTAGAAGTTCGCCCCTTACTCAACGGCTCAGGGTCCGCCCGCCTCAATGCGCATCGTTCTGGCCACCGACGCCTGGGAACCTCAGGTCAACGGCGTCGTCCGCACCCTGACGCGCACGGTCGCGGAATGTCGCGGCATGGGCCATGAGGTTGAGGTCATCGAACCCAGCCTGTTCAAGACCATCCCCTGCCCCACCTATCCGGAGATCCGGCTGGCGCTGGGAGCGGAAGAAGAGATCCGCGAGATGCTGCGAGCCTTCGAACCCGAGGCCGTCCATATCGCCACCGAAGGCCCCATCGGTATCGCCACCCGCCGCATCTGCGTGGAATGGAAGCTGCCGTTCACGACCAGCTATCACACCAAATTCCCAGAATACGTCTCGGCGCGTTTCCCGATCCCGGTTCAGGTCGGCTACGCCTACATGAAATGGTTCCACAAGCCGTCCGGACGGCTGATGGTGGCGACGCCGACCCTGCGCGACGAACTGGTCGAGCATGGATTCAAGAACGTCTCCCCTTGGTCGCGGGGCGTGGACACGGATGTGTTCAACCCCGATCTGGAGCGCATCTACGACGAGCTTGGCGGCGAGGACTGGCCGCGGCCCTTCTTCCTGAACGTCGGCCGTGTGGCGGTCGAGAAGAACATCGAGGCCTTCCTGCAACTGGACCTGCCCGGCACCAAGATTGTCGTGGGCGATGGCCCGGCCCGCGCCGAGCTCGAAGAGAAATATCCGGACGCCAAATTCCTCGGCGCCAAGTTCGGCGACGACCTGGCCCGCTGTTTCCGCGACGCCGACGTCTTCGTCTTCCCCAGTTGGACCGACACCTTCGGTCTGGTGATTCTGGAAGCCATGGCCGCCGGCACGCCGGTCGCGGCCTATCCGGCCCACGGCCCGATCGACATCATTCCGGGATCGAACGCCGGCGCAATCGACAAGGACCTCAAGACCGCCTGCCTGCAGTGCCTCGATCTCGATCGCAAGGCTGTGCGCGCCTATGCGGAGGAGTTCAGCTGGCGCGCCTCGGCCGAACAGTTCGTCGAGAACCTGCAACCCTATCCCGAACCCGAGCGCGGTCGCTTTTGGCGTCGCCTGCGGCGCATCGCCCGCATTCGCAAACGCGCCGCCGCCTGATCGATCGGCCCGTCGAGCCGCCCCAAGGACAAGCCATGATGAAACCCCGTCAGGACCTGAAGCCGAACACGGCTGCTTACGAAACTCAGGCCTTGGTCAAGCCGACCGGTTTTCGCGAATATGACGCGCGCTGGATCCTGGAAAAAGAGATCAACCTTCTCGGCATTCAAGCGCTGGGCCTTGGCCTGGCCACTTATGTCCACGAGATCGGCGTCGCGCCCAAGATCGTCACCGGCCATGACTTTCGTGGCTACAGCCTCAGCGTCAAACAGGCCCTGATCATCGGCCTGCTTGAAGGCGGGATGGAGGTTCTGGACGTCGGCCTGGCCCTGTCGCCCATGGCCTATTTTGGCCAGTTCGAGTTGGATGCGCCCTGCGTCGCCATGGTCACGGCCAGCCACAATGAGAACGGCTGGACCGGCGTGAAGATGGGCGCCAACAAGCCGTTGACCTTCGGCCCCGAGGAAATGGGCCGTCTGAAAGAAATCGTTCTCAATGGTGAAGGCGTGGGCCGCCCCGGCGGCAAGCTGGTTCGGGTCGAAAACTTCCGCGAAACCTATGTCGCCGACGTGGCCTCAAAGGTGCAGATCAAGCGACCGCTGAAGGTCGTATGCGCCTGCGGCAACGGTACGGCCGGCGCCTTCGCCCCCGACGCTCTGCGCCGAATGGGCGTCGAGGTGATCGAGATGGACACCGACCTCGACTACACCTTCCCGAAATACAATCCGAATCCGGAAGATCACGCCATGCTGTTGCAGATGGCCCAGAGGGTGCGTGAGACGGGCGCCGATCTGGCCCTTGGCTTCGACGGCGACGGCGACCGTTGTGGCGTCGTAGACGACACGGGCGAGGAAATCTTCGCCGACAAGATCGGCCTGATGCTGGCGCGCGACCTGTCCAAGGTCTATCCGGACAGCACCTTTGTGGTCGATGTGAAATCGACCGGCCTCTACAAGACCGACGATATCCTGAAGGCGAACGGCGCCGAGGTCGTCTACTGGAAGACCGGCCACTCCTACATCAAGCGCAAGACCGCCGAACTGGGCGCCTTGGCCGGGTTCGAGAAGTCGGGCCACTTCTTCATGGCCGGCGATCTGGGCCACGGCTACGACGACGGCCTGGTCGCGGCCGGCGCGGTGCTGGCCATGCTGGATCGCAATCCGGACAAGAAACTCAGTGAACTGAAGACAGCCTTGCCGGATGCCTGGACCAGCCTGACCATGTCGCCCCATTGCGACGACGAGTTGAAATACGGCGTGCTAGAGCGGATCGTGAAGGAGTATTCCGATCTGGCCGCAGCGGGCGGCGAAATCCTGGGTCGCAAGATCGTCGAGGCTATCACCGTCAACGGCGTTCGCGTGCACCTGGACGACGGCTCATGGGTCTTGGTCCGCGCCTCGTCCAACAAGCCGGAACTGGTCGTGGTGGTCGAGAGCATGCGTTCCGAAGACGACATGCGCGACCTCTTCCGCAAGGAGATCAAGCCGCGCCTCGCCGCCTATCGCGAAATCGGCGCCTTCAATCAGGAAATCTGACCGTCATGAGGTCGCGCTGTCGGCCTGATGACGTCAGTCTGATAGTTTTCCGAAAGCGATCGCCATGACCGTTCCCGTTATTTTGAGACCAGATCGGCTCTCGGATTCGCGAGGTTGGTTCATGCAAACCTATTCGCGATCCGTTGCATTGGCGGCAGGGATTGCGGACGATTTTGTGCAAGACAATCAGTCTTTTTCGCGCAATCGAAACACGATCCGCGGACTGCATTACCAGCGCCATCCACACGCTCAAGCCAAACTGGTTCGTTGTGTGCGGGGATCCGTCATGGATTATGCGGTCGATATTCGACGCGGATCTCCGACTTACGGGAGATATGTTTCGGCCAAGCTGACGGCGGCAGGCGGCGAACAACTTTTCGTGCCCGTCGGGTTCGCGCACGGGTTCATCACGCTCGAATGTGACGTCGAAATCGCCTATAAGGTTTCTGAAATATATGCACCCGATTGTGAGGGCGGGATTGTGTGGAATGACCCCGAAATCGGGATCGATTGGGGTGTCTCAGAACGCGATATTGTAATCTCGGAGAAAGACAAAAATCTCCCACAACTTCGCGATATGGAAAGCCCTTTCGAGTACGATGGATATCCGCTCAAAGATCTCTCGTTGACTTGAATCCAACACTGACGGACCGCCAAATATGCGCATACTTGTGACCGGCGGCGCGGGATTCATTGGGTCGGCGCTCGTGCGTCGTCTTATAGAGCATTCGCAACATCATGTTCTCGTATTTGATAATCTGACCTATGCCGGCCATCTGAGCTCACTCGAGCCTGCGGCCAACAGCAGTCGTTACGCCTTCGTTCAGGCCGATATCTGCGACGCCGACGCGGTGACCAAATCCCTTCAAAAGTTTAAGCCGGACGTGGTCGCTCATCTGGCCGCTGAGAGCCATGTCGATCGATCGCCGATCCCGGCGCTTTCATCCAGACCAACTTGGTCGGAACCTATGTCATGCTGAGCCAGGCACTTAACTACTGGCAGGGTCTGGACGCTGCGGCAAAGCAAGCCTTCCGCTTTCACCATATCTCGACGGACGAAGTGTTCGGTTCCTTGGGGGAAAACGGCATGTTCACCGAGACAACGCCCTACGATCCCCGATCGCCCTACTCGGCGTCGAAGGCGGGGTCGGATCATCTCGTTCGGGCTTGGGGGCATACCTATGGCCTGCCGGTTTTGGTGACCAACTGCTCCAACAACTATGGGCCCTATCATTTTCCCGAGAAGCTGATTCCCCTGATCATCATCCGGGCTCTGAGCGGAGAGCCGCTGCCGGTCTATGGCGACGGATCGAATGTGCGCGACTGGCTCTATGTCGACGATCATGTCCGCGCCCTGCAGACCGTGTTCGAAGAGGGCGCGCCGGGTGAAACCTACAATATTGGCGGCAATGCCGAGCGTCGGAACATCGAGGTCGTGAGAGCAATTTGCGCTACCTTAGACAGATTGCGGCCCAAGACTCAGGGGCTCTACTCTGACCAGATCACCCATGTGAACGACCGTCCTGGCCATGATCATCGTTACGCAATCGACGCCTCCAAGATTCGCCGAAATCTGAACTGGATGCCGTCTGTCACCTTCGACGAGGGCATCGAACGAACGGTGACTTGGTATCTGGAGAACGAATCCTGGTGGCGAGACATTCTGGTCGCCCGTAATTCAGAACGGCAGTCGCGTGCGCCGAATGGCTGATCCGCTCCACATCCTTATCATCGGCGGCGCTGGTCAGGTCGGCCTTGAACTTCAGTCTGCAGACTGGCCTGAGCATGTCATCCTGCACGCTCCGACACGGGCGGAGCTGGATCTTGCTGACTCTAACTCGGTGCAGATTGCTTTCGCCGCCACGCCATTCTCGGCGGTGATCAACGCCGGAGCCTACACAGCCGTGGACATGGCTGAGACCGCGGTCGCTACAGCCTTCGCCGCGAACGCCATGGGGCCGGCGATCCTGGCTGAGGCCACACGCAAGTCTGGCGTCCCGCTGATCCAGGTGTCGACTGATTATGTGTTCGACGGCTCCAAGGACGGCGCCTATGTCGAGACTGATCCAAGTGGGCCTCTGAGCGTCTACGGCGCTTCCAAACTTGCGGGGGAACTCGCGGTTCTGGCGGGCAATCCGCGCTCCGTCGTTCTGCGCACCGCGTGGGTTCTGAGCGTTCATCGCGCCAACTTCCTCAAGACCATGCTGCGGCTCGCTACCGATCAGCCATTCCTGCGCGTGGTGAGCGACCAGCACGGCAGCCCTACCTCAGCGCGTGACATCGCTGCGGCTTTGAAAGCCATCACCTTGAAGATGATCGCGGATGCCGATGCCCCAACCGGCCTCTATCATTTCGTCAATGCCGGAGAGACAACATGGGCCGGTTTGGCCGACGAGATTTTCGCCTTGAGCGCCGCCGTCGAAGGCCCGTTTGCTGAGGTTCAGCCAATCGCCTCGCGTGACTATCCGACCCGAGCCCTGCGCCCGTCTAATTCGTCTCTATCAACCCAAAAGCTGACCCGCGACTATGGTATCAAGCCTCGGTCGTGGCAGACGGCCGTAAAGGAGATCATCCAGGAACTGAAAGCCGAAGGAAACATGCCATGAAAGGCATAATCCTGGCCGGGGGATCAGGCACGCGTTTGCATCCGATGACCCTGGTCACATCGAAGCAACTGATGCCTGTCTACGACAAGCCGATGATCTATTATCCGCTGTCGACTCTCATGCTTGCCGGGATTCGCGAGGTGTTGATTATCTCCACCCCGCGGGACATGCCCAGCTTCCAGGCTTTGCTCGGCGACGGATCGCAATGGGGCATTGACATCCAGTACGCCGTCCAGCCCTGCCCGGACGGTCTCGCCCAAGCCTATATCATCGGCGCCGAGTTCGTGGGCGACAACCCGTCGGCCCTGATCCTGGGCGACAACATTTTCTACGGTCACGGCATCACGGACCTCTTTTCGTCGGCGATGATGCAGCCTGCGGGAGGCACCGTCTTCGCTTATCAGGTCAACGATCCTCAACGGTATGGGGTTGTCGAGTTCGACGAACACATGAGGGCCTTGTCCATCGAGGAGAAGCCAGCTCAACCGAGGTCGAACTGGGCGGTGACGGGGCTCTATTTCTACGACGCCGATGTCGTACATATTGCGAGAGAACTGCGGCCGTCTGCCCGCGGAGAACTTGAAATCACGGATATAAACCGCACGTATCTTGAACACGGCAGATTGTCGGTCAAGATCATGGACCGCGGCTATGCCTGGCTGGACACCGGGACGCCCGACAGCCTGACGGAAGCAGCCGAGTTCATCAGGATTCTTGAAAAGCGGCAGGGCTTCAAGATCGCCTGCTTGGAAGAAATCTCGCTAGAAAAAGGCTTCATATCCATCGACGAATTTGCAGCGCTGGCCGCCAAGTTGGGAGGCAGCCGGTATGGCCAGTACCTCGGCACGGCGTTGGACGCTTTCAAAGCGCGTAGCGGCGCCGCGCAAAAATATTGATCTCTGGCAAGCGATTAGCCACGCAGACTGAACCAATCGGGCCCGTGACCGCTTCCCTCTCGGCTGAGCCCAGGAGGGAAGATTGCCGCGCTACTTTTTCCATACCCAGAACGGAGATTGCATCCGCGATGATCAGGGCGAGGAACTGAGGAGCGTTGACGCGGCTCGCGAGGAAGCCGTTGCCGTGCTGGGCGAAATCCTGCGCTATCGGGGCGCATCGTTCTGGACGACCCGCGCCTTCAGCGTCATCGTCACGGACACCGAGGGTCGAACGGTCGTCAGCGTCACGGCGGCTGCGTCTGATCAGGCGCCCGAGGGCTGGACATTGGCGGGGGACGCGTGATGACCAAGGCTGGCAGCGTCTCAAAGATCACCACGCTGGTCGACAAATTGTCGCTTAGAGACCGGCTCAATCCCGAAGAGATCGAGGCGTTGAGCGCTGTTCTCGAAGCGCCCAAAACCGTCTCTGCCGGATCCGATATCGTGCGCGAGCACACCCGCCCGCTGCACAGCACCCTTTTAGTCTCGGGCTTTTCGGCACGTTATTCCACGCTGGAAGACGGGGCGCGCCAGATCACCGAAATCAATGTGTCGGGCGACTTCATCGACCTGCACAGCCTGCTGATGAAGCAGATGGATCATGGCGTCGTCGCCCTGACCGACTGCGTGATCGCAGAGGCGCCGCACAGCGACTTGATCGACATCACCGAGCGACATCCACACCTGAGCCGACTGCTTTGGCTGGACACCATCATCGACGCCGCCATCCATAGACAATGGCTCGTGGCCATGGGCCGACGGAGCGGTCTGGGCCATCTGGCGCATCTGGTGTGCGAGCTTTACCTGCGCCTCCAGGCCGTCGGCCAGACGGGGGATCTGTCATTCGATCTTCCGTTGACGCAAACGACGCTGGGTGATGCGCTGGGTCTATCGACCGTCCATGTCAGCCGCCTGATTTCCGAACTCCGCAGCGAAGGCGTCGTCGCCTGGTCGGGCGGGCGGATCGATATCCTCGACTGGCGTCGTCTGGCCGAAATCGCTGAGTTCGACCCCACCTATCTACGTCTGCAATGCGAGCCCGTCTGAGCGCTTAACGCATGTTATCGCACCGAACGGCGATCGGCCGTCTAGACGGGGCATGTCCCAGTCGAACCTCGCCCACGCCCTGTTGTCCGCCCTTGCGGTGCAGGGCCTCGACGAAGGCGACGCCTTCTTCGCCGAGGCTGGTGCACGAACCTCAGCCACACAGAATGGCGAGGCTGTCGTCACGCTGATCTTGTCCGGTGTTCTGGCGCGGATCGGGCTCGACGGCGCTCTGTCGCATGGGCTGGCGTCCAGCGACGACGTGATCAGCTTCGACGCTGTATTGGGCGCCGGGGAGCCAGAGTCGGCCGTCTGGTTGACTGCCGGACGGTACTTGACCGTCTCCGCTCGCAAACTGGCGCAAAAGATCGATCGCGGCAGTCTGGTCGAGATGGCGTTGATTGATCTTCGTCGACGCAACATCGCCCTTCAGGCTGAGCTTTCGCGCCACGCGACATTGAAAGTCAGCCAGCGTCTGGCTGCCCTATTGCTCGACGTTCACGACCGAAGGGGAGGCGACGTCCTGGCCCTGCGTCAAACCGAGTTGTCGCATCTGATGGCCGTGCGACGCGCCAGCATATCGACCGCCTGCACCGAACTGTGCGCCGCCGGCGCCGTGCGGCTGCGGCGCGGCGCGATCCAGATCACCGATGTAGACGCCCTGCGGCGGATGACCGACGCGACCTATTCGACCGTGACGGATTTCGCCAGATTGCGGGGCTGATCCACATCGGTCCCCTTCTGCACGGCGGTGTAGTAGGCCAGCAGTTGCACCGGCACGGCATAGACCAGAGGCGCGATCAGCGGATGGCAGTCGGGGGCGTGGATGCGGCGAATGCCGGCGCCGTGCGGATCGGGCGCCTTTTCCGGCGCGATCATGATGACCGGGCCGCCCCGTGCGGCGACCTCCTGCAGGTTGGACGCGGTCTTTTCGAACACATCGTCAAGCGGAGCCAGGGCGATGGTCGGGGTCTCTTCATCGATCAGGGCGATGGGGCCGTGCTTGAGCTCGCCGGCAGCATAGCCCTCGGCGTGGATATAGCTGATCTCCTTCAACTTCAGCGCGCCTTCCATCGCCAGCGGGAACATGGCGCCCCGGCCTAGGAACAGCACGTCGTCGGCTTTTGACAGATCATGAGTCACGGCGCGGATGCTGTCGCCCATCGTCAGGGCCTCGGCGATCAGGCGCGGGCTTTCGAACAGAGCCTTCACCAGTTCGGCCTCGGTCGCAGCATCGATCCGGCCGCGCGCCACGCCAGCCGCCACGGCCAGGGAGAGCAGGGCGGCGACCTGGGCGGTAAAGGCCTTGGTCGAGGCGACGCCGATCTCGGGCCCGGCATGGGTGGGCCACAGGACGGCGGCTTCGCGCGCCATCGAGGACGAGTGAACATTGACGACGGCGGCGGTCTGCAACCCTTGCGCCTTGCACCAGGTCAGGCTGGCCAAGGTGTCGGCCGTCTCGCCGGACTGACTGACGGCGACGGCCAGGGTGGATTTCGAGACGGCCGGCGAGCGATAGCGGAACTCCGACGCGATCTCGACGTCGCAGGGCAGGCCCGCCAGCTTCTCGAAGGCGTAACGGCCGATCTGGCCGGCGTAGAAGGCGGTGCCGCAGGCGACGATCTGGATGCGGTCGATGGCGGCGAAATCGACGGGATTGGTCTTGGCCTTGCCGGTCACCAGGTCGAGATATTCCGAAAGGGTGTGCTGGACGCTGTCGGGCTGTTCATGGATTTCCTTCTCCATGAAGTGGCGATATTCGCCCTTCTCGACCATGGCCGATGAGGCCGAGACCTGGACGATGGCGCGTTCGACCGGCTTGCCCGCCACGTCGAACATCTGGGCGCGGGCCTTTGTCACGGCGACGTAATCGCCCTCTTCCAGATAGGAAATCTTCTGCGTGAATGGACCAACCGCCAGCGCGTCCGAGCCCAGATACATCTCGTCCTCGCCCCAGCCGACCACCAACGGGCTACCACGGCGGGCGCCCAGGATCAGGTCGTCCGTCCCGTCGATCAGCACCGCCAGCGCATAGGCGCCGGTCAGGCGGTCCAGAGTGGTCTTGAACGCCTCCAGAGGGCTGCGGCCCGTATTCAGCTCGGCGTCCAGCAGGTGAGCGATGACCTCGGTGTCGGTCTGGCTTTCAAAGACATGGCCCTCGGCGGCCAGCTCGGCCTTCAGCTCGGCGAAGTTCTCGATGATGCCGTTGTGGACCAGGGTGACGCGACCGGCCTTGTGCGGGTGGGCGTTCTCCGTCGTGGGGGCGCCGTGCGTGGCCCAGCGCGTATGGCCGATGCCGACCGTCGCCGTCATCGGATTCTCGGCCAGGACGCCCTCCAGATTGCGGATCTTGCCCTTGGCGCGGCGGCGCTCGACCGAGCCGTCTACGACTGCGGCGACGCCAGCGGAATCATAGCCGCGGTACTCCAGCCGTTTCAGGCTGTCGATCAGCCGGGGAACGACAGGATCATTGCCGGTGACGCCGATGATGCCGCACATGAGCGAAGGCTCCGAGAAGTCAGGAAAAGGGCGCCGCTTTGCACTGGCGGCGATCCGGGGCTAAGCCACACATCAAGCCCCATCGGCCGTCTATGCAATCTTAAGGCAGGCCGCATCAAAAAAGGGGTTTCGGAACGTTACCCGAAACAAAGGACCGCACCTTGGGCGACAGAAAATATTTCGGCACCGACGGCATTCGTGGCCGCGCCAACACCTATCCGATGACAGCCGAGGTCGCGTTGCGCGTGGGTCTGGCCGCCGGGAAACTGTTCCGCACCGACGACGACCGCCGCCATCTGGTGGTGATCGGCAAGGACACCCGCCTGTCCGGCTATACGATCGAGCCAGCCCTGGTCGCCGGGTTTGCTTCGGTCGGCATGGACGTACGCACCTTCGGACCCGTGCCGACGCCCGGCGTGGCCATGCTGACCCGCTCGATGCGCGCCGATCTGGGCGTGATGATCTCGGCCTCGCACAACGACTATGCCGACAACGGGATCAAGCTGTTCGGGCCGGACGGCTACAAGCTGTCTGACGAGATCGAGCTGAAGATCGAGGCCATGATGGACCAGGGCCTGGATCAGGGCCTGGCGCCGTCGAGCAAGCTGGGCCGGGTCAAACGCATCGACGACGCTCAGGCGCGTTATATCGAGATCGCCAAACAGGCCTTCCCCAAGCGGCTGACGCTGCAAGGGCTGCGCATCGCCGTCGATTGCGCCAACGGCGCCGGCTACAAGGTCGCGCCCACCACCCTGTTCGAACTGGGCGCCGAAGTCTTCCCCGTGGGCGTGACCCCCAACGGGACGAACATCAACGCCGAGTGCGGCTCGACCCATCCAGCGACCCTGGCCGATGCGGTCAAACGCTACCGCGCCGATATCGGCATCGCCCTGGACGGCGACGCCGACCGGCTGATCATCTGCGATGAGACGGGCCGGGTCGTGGACGGCGATCAGATCATGGCCCTGGTCGGGCTGGACTGGGCCAGGCGCGGCCTCCTGACCGGCGGCGGCGTGGTGGCCACCGTCATGTCCAACCTGGGGCTGGAGCGCAAACTGAAGTCCGAAGGCCTGACGCTGGAGCGGACCAAGGTGGGCGACCGCTATGTCATGGAACGGATGCGCGAAGGCGACTTCAACATTGGCGGCGAGCAGTCGGGCCACATCATCCTGCACGACCACGCCACGACCGGCGACGGCCTGATGGCGGCGCTGCAGGTGCTGGCCGTCCTGGTCGAGTCCGGCAAGCCGATGAGCGAACTGGCCCGCCAGTTCGATCCCGTGCCGCAGAAGCTGGAGAACGTCCGCTTCACCGCCGACAAGCCGCTGGAGACCGACACGGTCAAGGCCGCCATCGCCGAGGCCGAAGCGGCCTTGAGCGGTCAGGGACGGCTGCTTGTGCGACCGTCTGGGACGGAAAAACTGATCCGCGTCATGGCCGAGGGCGACGACGAGGCGCTGGTCAAGCGGGTGGTGGCCGATGTCGCGGGCGCGGTGCGCTCAGCCTAGGGCTTGCACGCCGCCGGCGGCTCGCCGTCGCGTTCCCACAGTTTGCAGGACCGGTCGATCTCTCCCTGGATCAGATCGCAGGGGTTGGCGGCGTTGCAGGGCGGGCGGGTCGCCGGGCTGACCTGGATGCAGCGCTCGACCAGCCGGGCCGAGGCGGCGGCGCCGATGGCGTCGCGGCAAGGGACCTCGCTGACCGGAGCCGGCTGAGCGGGCATGTCGGGACCCTCGGGAATGCTGGCCTCGTCGTCCTCGGCCGGTTTGGTCGCTTCCTTCTCCGCGGCCGCCAGCTTGGCGGGCGGGGCAGGCGGCGGGGCGTCGGGCGCCAGTGGAACCGCGTCGATGACGTTGCTGCTTGCCGCAGCGTCTCCGGACGCAGGCTGATCGGCTGGATCAGCGCGCTGACATCCGGCCATCAACACAACGCAGGCGGCCATCGAAAGCCAGGGGGATCGACGCATCGACTTGTCTCCGGTCAGGACTGACCGAACGAGGATGCCCGTCCGCGCCCCGAGGTGAAACCCCCTTATCGCTTCACCGCCGCCAAGGCCGCCTTCTGCAGGGCGAACAGTTCGGTGCAGCCGGTCTCGGCCAGCGAGAAGAGCCGGTCGAACTCGGCGCGCGAGAAGCCGCGCTTCTCGCCGGTGGCCTGGACTTCGACGATCTGGCCCGAGCCGGTCAGGACGAAGTTTGAATCCGCCTCGGCCTCGGAATCTTCTTCGTAATCCAGGTCCAGCACCGGCACGCCGTCACAGACGCCGCACGACACGGCCGCCACCTGGTCCGTGATCGGGTCGGCCTTCAATACACCCTCGTCGCGCAGATAGTTCAGCGCCAAGCTCATGGCGACCCAGGCGCCGGTGATCGACGCCGTGCGCGTGCCGCCGTCGGCCTGGATGACGTCGCAGTCGATCAGCACTTGACGTTCGCCGAGCGCCTTCAGGTCCACCACGGCGCGCAGCGAGCGGCCGATCAATCGCTGGATCTCTTGCGTGCGGCCCGACTGTTTGCCGGCGGCGGCTTCACGACGCCCGCGCGTGTGGGTGGCGCGGGGCAGCATGCCGTATTCGGCCGTCACCCATCCCTGCCCCGAATTGCGCATCCAGCCGGGCACCTTGTCCTCGATCGAGGCGGTCACCAGCACCTTGGTGTTGCCGAAGCTGATCAGACACGAGCCCTCGGCATAGCGGTTGACGCCGGTCTCGATGGTCACGGGACGCAGTTGATCGTCGGTGCGTTGCGAATGGCGCATGGGCGGGATCCTTGGAAGTCTGACCTTGGAAGCTGTGGCGGCGGTGCTTATCCTGAAACCGTGAGCCTGTATGCCCCGAAAAACCCGCCGTTCGACGCCGGCCAGTCCCTCGCGGGTCTGGCGGGGCTGGATGCGCGGGCGCGCGACATCTTCCGTCGCATCGTGGAAAGCTATCTGGAGACCGGCGAGCCGGTCGGGTCGCGGACCCTGTCGCTGGGCGGGATCGCCCTGTCGCCAGCCTCGATCCGCAACACAATGCAGGATCTGACCCTTGCGGGCCTCTTGGCCGCGCCACACACCTCGGCCGGGCGGATCCCGACCCACGCGGGCCTGCGCCTGTTCGTCGACGGCCTGCTGGAGGTCGGCGACCTGACCAAGGAAGAGCGGCGCGAGATCGACGGGCGGCTCGCCGGGCGCGGCCGGAATTTTGAAGCGGCGCTGGATGAGGCGTCTAACCTCTTGTCGGGCCTGGCCGGCGGGGCAGGCGTCGTGTCCAGCCCGGTACGCGATTCTGGCGTCAAGCATGTCGAGTTCGTCGCCCTGGGCGGCGATCAGGCCCTGGCGGTCATCGTCGCTGACGACGGCACGGTCGAAAACCGCATCATGACACTTTCGGCCGGCGTCACGCCTTCGACCCTGGTCGAGGCCTCCAACTTCCTGAACGCCCGCCTGCGCGGCCGCCCCTTCGCCGACGCCAAGCGGGAGATGACCCAAGAGTTGGAAATCGCACGGCGTGAACTGGACCAAACGGCCGCCCGCCTGGTCGAGGACGGATTCGCTGCGTGGTCCGGCGGCCAGGATCGCGAGCGCGCCCTGATTGTGCGGGGCCGCGCCAACCTGCTTCAGGACCGGGAAGGCTTGGCCGATCTGGAGCGGGTCCGCGTCCTTTTCGATGATCTGGAGCAGAAGGAACAGCTGATCGGCCTGCTGGACGGCGTCGATGCGGCGCAAGGGGTACGCATTTTCATCGGCGCGGAGACACGGTTGTTTTCACTTTCGGGTTCCGCCGTGATCGCGGCGCCCTATATGAGCGGCCGACAGCGGGTTCTTGGCGCCATCGGCGTCATAGGCCCCGCAAGACTGAACTACGCCCGTGTCATTCCGTTGGTGGACTATACCGCCCGGGTGCTGGGCCGGATGCTGGACGGGAACGACAAGTGAGCGACAAGCCTCTTAAAGACGAACTGAACGCCGTGGACGCCGACATGGCCGAAACCAACGCCGAACACGGCCTGGACGCCCATCCGTCAGACGATCTGGCGCCGCTGGACGCCGTGATCGCCGAGCGCGACGAATGGAAGGACCGCGCCCTGCGCGTCGCCGCCGAGATGGAGAATCTGAAGCGCCGTTCCGAGACGCAGCAGAACGACGCGCGCGCCTTCGCCATCCAGCGCTTCGCCAAGGACCTGCTGGGCGTCGCCGACAATCTGGAACGCGCCCTGATGGCTGCGCCCAAGGACGCCGAGGGCGCGACCGCCGGTCTGGTGACCGGGTTGGAACTGACGCAGAAGGCTCTGCTGCAGGCCTTCGACGCGAACGGCCTGAAGCGCGTCGCGCCCCAGGCGGGCGAAGCCTTCAACCCGCATCTGCATCAGGCGATGATGGAACAGCCGTCCGAGACCGTGCCCGGCGGGTCGGTGATCCAGACCATGCAGTCCGGTTTCGAGCTGTTCGGCCGCACCGTCCGCCCCGCCATGGTGGTCGTCGCCGCCAAGGGATCCGGCGCCCAGGCTCCCAACCCTTATGGCGCCGCCCCCGCCGCCGACGGTCAGGCCTTCGACGGCAAGGCCTGATCCGCAGTCGTCAGGCGGCGTCGGTCAGAACTGACGCCGCCAGGCGCCGATCAAGGCGAACTCCGGCGGCGAGTCTGCGACATGGCGCGGCTCGCGGCTGGCGACCGCTTGCAGCGTCATGCTGGACCCATCCCACAGCCGACGTTCGCCACCGAGGATGAAGTCGATCTGGCGGCCGCTGGGCGTCGCCGAGAAGCTGCGGCGCGAATAGGTCAGCGGATCGAAATATTCGACCGGCACGTCCGCCAGCATGGCCGAGAAGGTTCCGCGCTCGATCCTGAGCGGCTGAGCCAAGGTGAAGCTGATCCGGTCGCAGATCATCGAACAGCCCGTCAGGAGCCCCAGCCGCCAGTTCGAACTGATCGCCGCCTGATCCATCGACAGGAACCGACCCTCGACTTGGGTCGCCCCCATCCCCGCCTCGCCGATCAGGCGCAGGCCCGGCCGCAGAGTCCAGTCGCCGCCCAGCGCATAGAAGCTGGTCCGTGACGGCAGGGCGAAGTCGGACTCACCCGGCAGGAAGGCGCCCAAGGGTCCGAGACGTTCATCCAAGGCGCCGACGCTGAAAGACAGACCGCCCTCCGCTCCGCGCCATCCGATCGCCGCGCGACTATAGGTCGAGGCGTCCTGCTCGACACGACGCAGCGGCATCCGGCGATCGCCGCCTCCGCTTTCGCCCGAGACCGTCACCGCGCCGAAGCGCAGGGCGCCCCGCACGGCGTGGTCGGCCTGGGCCAGGGCGGCGAAACCGTCGCCCGCCGCGCCGTTGAACGGCGATGTAGCCCCGCCTTTTCCTTGCCAGACCGAGAAATTCATCCGACCCGTGGCGACATCCAGCATCGCCTCCTGCCGCGGCTCGTCCCCCATCCAGGGCGCATCATAGAGATCGTGACGAGGCGCGATCGGGTCAGGTCGGGCGCTGGGTTGGGCCGCAATCAGGTTCAATCGACCGCCGCCCGGCAGGGCCAGGGTGGTTGTCGCCGTGGTGTTCTGCTCGAACGGCGCCGCCTGATAGGATCGGCTCGGCGCAGTCGGATAGGCGCCGCCCAGTTGGACGGCGAACATCCGATCGTAGGCGTCGTACAGCACCGTGTTCAGCGCCGTTTGGCGACCGAAAGCGTCCCCGAACGCCGCGCCGACGAAGCTGCCCGGTTCGCTCATGCTGACGATGGAGCTTCCGTCCGCCATCGGCGTCGAGGTCGTTCCGACCGGTCTGAACGCGCCGGCCATGTCCAGCAGGCCGCGCCCATAGACGATGTCCGTGCCGGGATCGCCGGCGTCGCGTGCGGTCGTCAGCAAGATATCCAGAGCCGCACGCGCCGACAGATTGGGGAAGGCCTGCATCAGCAAAGCGAGCGCGCCGGACACATGCGGCGCCGAGAAGGATGTGCCGTTGACGCGCCAACACGACGTGCCCTCGCACCCAGTGATCACATCCTCGCCCGGCGCTGAAATATACCCGGCCGCCGTATCCCCTGCTCGGTTCGAGAAGCTGGACATCGCATCGGTCGCGCCGTGCGATCCGACCGCGATGACGCTGCCGGCGAACCGGGGGTCGATGGCGTAACGCGCGGGCCAGCCCGGATTGGCGTTTCCGTCATTGCCCGAAGAAGCCACGATCACGGCGCCCGAGTTGACGGCGCGCAGCAGCGCCGCCTCGAACGCCGAGCCCAGCCGCCCATCGCCGCCCAGCGACATGTTGATGATCTTGACGCCATTGGCGACGGCGTAGTCCAGCGCGCGCACCAGATCCGAACTGCTGAAACAGACGTCCGTATTCTTGTCCGTGCAGTCAGAGATATCGGTGCGGATCGACAGGATGGTCGAGTTGTACGCCACGCCAATCGTACCGAACCCGTTGAAGTTCGAGGCGATCACGCCCGACACGCGCGTGCCGTGGCTGCTTGACGCCACATAGGGCGTATTGCGCCCCACGACGACGTCCGTCGAGGCGCTGGAGATACGCCCCTCCAACTCTGGCAAGGTATTGGCGATGCCGGAGTCGACGACGGCGACGGTGACGCCGGCTCCAGTCGCCCCGGCCTGCCAAGCGGATTGGACCTTCATATTGGCCAAGCCGTAGTTCCGCAGATACTCGCTCGACGTAACCGAGGGAGGCGGAGGCGGCGGAGGCGGTGGTGGGGGAGGCGGCGGGGGTGGCGGGGGCGGAGGAACGGGGGGCGTGATCGTGCCGCCGCCGCCACCGCCTCCACCACCGCCTCCGCACGCTGCGAGAGGCAGAAACAGCAGGCCGATACCCAGGACGATCGCCCCGCGAAGCCGCAATCCGTTCACGTCCTACCCTCCCATACTCGGGCTGCTCCCCGCAGCCCTGGCGCCAGTAACGCCCTAATTCTTTAACGCTTTATCGAACGTCGCCAGCAGCTTGGACCAGCCGTCCTTGGCGTCCGCCTCCGAGTAGCTGGCGCGGTAGTCGGCGTGGAAGCCGTGCTGGGCGTCGGGATAGACGATGATCTGGCTGCCGGTCTGGCCGGCGCGCGCCAGGGCCTCGCGCATCCGTTCGACGCTGGCCAATGGGATGCCCTGATCCTTGCCGCCGTACAGGCCGAGCACGGGCGCCTTGAGATCGTCGGCGATGTCGACCGGCCAGGGTTGGCCCGATGAGATCTGAACCGGCGTGGCGTCTGCGGCGGGGGCCAAGCGGCCATACCAGGCCACGCCCGCGCCGATGGCGGCGAAGCGGGCCGCCGCCTGCCACACCACCTTGCCGCCCCAGCAGTAGCCAGTGATGCCGACCTTGCCGTCCTTGGACCACGACTGCTGGCTGGCCCATTCCAGCGTCGCCGACAGGTCGCCCATAACCTGCTCATAGTTGGCCGCCCCGACGATCTGCATGATCCGCTGCATGTCCGACAGCGGCGCGGGATCCTCGACCCGGACGAAGAAGGCCGGCGCAATAGCGGCGTATCCCTGCTTGGCCAGACGGCGGCAGATGTCGCGGATATATTCGTGGACGCCGAAGATCTCGGAAACCACCACCACGACCGGGAACGGGCCGTCGCCCTCCGGCCGGGCGACATAGGCCGGAAGCTGGAACCCGTCCGGCGTGGCATAGGTCACGGTCTCGGTGGACAGGCCCTCGGCGTCAGTCGTGATGGGTTTGGCTTCCTTGGCCAGGGCCGCGACCGCATAGCCGGAAAACAGCAAGCCCCCCAAGGCGCCCAGGGTTCGACGGCTCAGTTTCAGGTCGTCGGCGGTCTGGCCTTCGGGGCGGATCAGCACGGTCATGGGACGCTCCAACGCGGGAAAGACGTCAGAGCATCACGGCTGACGGCAGTCGTCCAGTCACGATAAGGCGCTCTTTAAAACGGAAAGAAGGGCGCTCAATCAGTGAGACGCCGGGCGTCGAGCGTTAGCGCCCTTCCTTCCAAGATTAGTGCCTGAAGACCCGCACGCCGGTGAAGGCCATGGCGATGCCCTTCTCGTCAGCGGCGGCGATGACCTCGGCGTCGCGCATGGAGCCGCCCGGCTGGATCACCGCCGTGGCGCCCGCCGCGACCGCTTCCAAGAGGCCGTCGGCGAAGGGGAAGAAGGCTTCCGAAGCGCAGGCCGAACCCTCGGCAAGCGACTGGGTCAGACCCTTGGCCTCTCCAGCCTCCTTGGCGCGAATAGCGGCGATGCGGGCGCTGTCGCGACGGTTCATCTGGCCGGCGCCGATGCCGGCAGTCTGGCCGTCCTTAGCGTAGACGATGGCGTTGGACTTGACGTGCTTGGCCACGGTGAAGGCAAACAGCATGTCCTGGATCTCGGTCGGGGTCGGCTGACGCTGGGTGACAATCTTCAGGTCCGATGGCTTGATCAGCGACCGGTCGCGGCTCTGGACCAGGAAGCCGCCGGCGACCGAACGGAACACCTCGCCCGGCCCATGCGGATCGGGCAGGCCGTCGGTGATCAGCAGCCGCAGATTCTTCTTGGCGGCGAAGACGGCCTTGGCTTCGTCGTCGGCGCCGGGGGCGATGACGACCTCGGTGAAGATGCCAGTAATGGCGCGGGCGTCCTCAGCCGTAAGCGGACGGTTGACCGCAATCACGCCGCCGAAGGCCGAAACGGCGTCGCATTCCAGCGCGCGGGCATAGGCTTCGGACAGGTCCTTGCCCACGGCCACGCCGCACGGGTTGGCGTGTTTGACGATGACCACGGCCGGCTGTTCGAACTCGGCGACCAGCTCATAGGCGGCGTCGGCGTCGGCGATATTGTTGTAACCCAGTTCCTTGCCCTGAACCTGTTCGGCATAGGCTACGCCCGGACGGCGCTCGCCGGTTCGATAGAAGGCGCCCGTCTGATGCGGGTTCTCGCCATAGCGCAGGGTCTGGGCCAGGGCGCCCGCGATTGACTTGCGAACCGGCGCGGCATCCTCGATTTGACCGGCGAACCAGCCGGAGACGGCGGCGTCATAGGCGGCGGTGCGGGCGAAGGCGCGGGCGGCCAGGCGCTTGCGCAGGGCCAGGTCTGTGCAGCCTTCGGCCTTCAGCGCCTCAAGGATCAGGCCGATGCTCTCGCCGTCGACGGCGACGGCGACATAGCCGTGGTTCTTGGAGCCCGAGCGGATCATGGCCGGCCCACCGATGTCGATATTCTCGACCGCCGCCTCGAACGCGCCGCCGGCCGCGACGGTGCTTTCAAACGGATAAAGGTCGATCCAGACGATATCGATGGCGCCGATGCCGTGGTCGCTCATGGCCTGGGCATGGTCGGCGGCGTCACGCACGCCTAAGAGGCCGCCGTGAACGATGGGGTGCAGGGTCTTGACCCGGCCGTCCATCATCTCAGGGAAGCCCGTCAGCTCGGCCACGTCCTTGACCGGCAGGCCCAGCTTCTCGATCGCCGCGCGCGTTCCGCCGGTCGAGACCAGTTCGACGCCCAGATCGTGCAGGATGCGGGCTGCGTCCTCTAGCCCGGCCTTATCGGACAGAGAGATCAGGGCGCGTTGCGGCTTGACCCGGTCAGGGGCGGGCGGAAAGTCGGGAGCGGCGGGCATGGGCGGCGTCCGTGATGGCAGGGGAGGATGGCGCGCCGTCTAGACCCAAACCGCTTCGCCGTCACCCCACGGACGGTTTCAGGTCGGTTCGCCGCTCGCGCCGGCCGGGCTGAGCTTCCAGCGGATCTTGGTCTCGCTGTCGGTGCGGGCCGAGCCACGCACGACGATCTGCAGCGAGCGCCGCGTCAGACCGGCGTCGATATGGACGCTGGGCTCGATGGCCACGTCCGGTCCGTCGGTCCTGAACCACCAGCCCCGGCCCGAGGCGCCGCGCAGCAGGATCGAGCGTCGGTCGCGCGCCAGAGAGGCCTGAACCCCCGGCTCCAGATGGAAGCGGATGGCATAGGGCGCCGCAATCTGGCGCACCATCTCCTTGCGGCCGGGTGTGGGGAAGAGTTTTTCTTCGGCCCGCAGTTCGTCCAAGCGCTGGTCCAGATAGAGCCGGCGTTGATGGTTCAGGCCGAACAACTCATTCCAGCCGTCGTGTTCCATCTCCAGCCAGACGGCGCCGTCTCCGTCGCGCAGGTCGGTGGTCACATGGATCGGCGGTCCGACCAAGCGCGGGCCCAAGAGCTCACCCTTCCAGCCGCCCAGCGGTTCGTTCAGCGATCGCTCGCCCAAGGTCAGGGTCGAATGGGCCGGCGTCAGCCGCAGGGCCTGGCGGTCGGTCGAGGCCGGCGTCCACCCCGAGCCGGTCACCAGACGATCCTTGCCGCAGGCGATCTCCAGCGCCAGCGGCTGGGCGCAGGCGGCCGCCCCCCAGGCGTCGCGCGCCGGCGGGGCGGTGTCGGCGATGATGGTGAGCAGGGGGCTGGCGATGCGCGTCAAGCCGGCGACCGTACCGGTCGCTGCAGGCGCTACGTCGCCGCTGGCCATCGCTTCGTCGTCGTGGGCGCAGGCGGCCGCGACGCGTTCGAACGTGGAGGGGCCGCCGCCCTGGAAGCTGGCCAGACGACCATCGGGCAAGGTCAGCAGGCGCAGGCCCTGCGTCAGCCGGGCGATCGCGGCCGAGATGCTCTCCGGCGTCGGTTCGGACAGTTGCGACAGGGCGTCGTCCAGCGTCAGCAGATCGAGCAGCAGCTCAAGCCCCGCCTCGGGACTGCGCGAGGCGTGGCCGCCGTCGGCCTGCACCGTCGTCTTCAGGGCGCCGTCCAGCCGCGACAGCGCGCGGCGACGCAAGGCCTGCCCTGGCGCCCCCGCCAGCACGCAGCCGCCGATGGCCGCCGCCGTCAACCGCTCGGCCCGGCTGGCCAGACCGCCGGGCGGACGCAGCAGTTGCCGGGTCTGGCGCGCCAGACTATCGGCCAGTTTCAGCCGCTCGGCCTCGGTCGCGACGGCGCCCATCCGCCGTGCGCCGCACGCCAGATTGACGACCCGCCGCGCCAGGATTTCCGGTCCCCAGGCGAAGGGCGACCACCGTGCAAAGGCGTCAGCCCAGGCAAGGGTCAGACGCAGCGCCTCGCGCGCGCCACGGTCGCCTTGAGCCATCAGGCCAGGCAACCAGGCGAAGGCGTGAAGCTCGACCGCAAAGGGCCGCGAGGGACTGGGTCGGTTCCACGGATCGGTCGGCGGCTCGACCTCCATCGAGGCGCCCGCCAACATGAAACGCCCGGCCAGGACATTGCGCCCCGGCGCCGGATCATGAGGGCGGAAATCGCGCGGCGTGGCGGCGAACGCCGTCACCTTGCCTCCGCCCAGAGCCGACCCCAGCGTCAGGCCGTAACCGGGCAGGCCGTAAAGCTCGATCCACAGCTGTCGCGTCGCCAGTCGGCCAGCGATGGCGGGCCACAGGCCGGGTCCTGCGACCGTGTCGCCCGACCGCACCGGCGTGCGCACCGGCGCGCCAGGCAGGCCGGGGATCTGACCCGAGGCGACGTCCAGCGTCGTTTCCTGGCCCCGCGGGGCGAAGGGGCCGAGCGGGCTCACGAGAGGCTCTGAGCAGCCGGCGCGGCTTTCAGGGCGGCGATGTTGGTCGCGTAATCGCCCTTGAACACGAACGACCCAGCGACCAGAGCATCGGCCCCAGCGGCGACGCAGGCCCCGGCGTTGGCGGAGGTCACGCCGCCGTCTACCTGAAGGTGAGCCGACGAACCGGCGCGGTCGAGAATGGCCCGCGCGCCCGCGATCTTCTTCAACGAACTTTCGATGAACTTCTGACCGCCAAAGCCCGGATTGACCGACATGATCAGCACCAGATCGACCAGATCGACCACCTCTTCCAGGATCGACAGCGGCGTCGCCGGATTGAACACGACGCCGGCCTTGGCGCCCAACTGACGAATGCGACCCAGGGTGCGATGCAGATGCGGCCCACTCTCAGGATGAACGGTCAGGACGTCGGCGCCCGCACCGCGGAACGCCTCCAGCCAAGGATCCACCGGCGCGACCATCAGGTGCACGTCGAACGGCAAGGTCGTGTGCGGTCGGATCGCCTTCACGATGTCGGGGCCAAGCGTGATGTTCGGCACGAAATGCCCGTCCATCACATCGACGTGGATCCAGTCGGCGCCCGCCGCCTCCAGCGCGCGGACTTCTTCACCCAGCCGCGCGAAATCGCTGGCGAGGATCGATGGGCAGATCAGAGGGGTAACGGCCATGGCCTTCCGGATAAGGCGGGTTGCGGGCAGGAGCAAGGCGCTCCCGCTCAGGATGCCCGTTCCAGCCTTGCCGCGAAGAAGCCGTCCAGTCCGCCGTGTTCGGCCCACATGGAGGGCAGGATGCGCAACCAACCTTCGGGCGTCAGCGCCTCGGGCGGAGCGCCGACGGCGGTCGGATCGGCGGCGACGGTGCGGAAGGCAGGATTGCGACGCAGGAAGGCGATAATCTGGGTCTCGCCCTCCTCACGCTCCAGCGAGCAGGTGCAATAGACTAGACGGCCGCCCGGCTTCACACGCTCGGCGGCGGCGTCGAGCAGTCGGTGCTGGACGTCCGCCAATTTGGCGACCTCTGCCGGTTTGGTGGCGCGCAGGACCTCCGGATTGCGGCGGAAAGTGCCCGTCGCGGTGCAGGGCGCATCCAGCAGGACGGCGTCGAAGGTGCGGGCGTCCTCCCAGTCCTCGGCCGGGACGGCGACGACTTCGGCGGTCAGGCCGGTCCGCTCGAGATTCTGCGTCAGGCGTTTCAGCCGCGGGGCCGAACGGTCGAGCGCGACGACGGCGGCGCCGGCGGCCGCCAGTTGCAGCGTCTTGCCTCCAGGCGCGGCGCACATGTCGAGCGCCGTCTCGCCGGGCTTCACATCCAGCAGCCGGCCGGGTACGGCGGCGGCCGCGTCCTGGACCCACCAGTCGCCGTCCTCGAAACCGGGCCAGCCGGCGACATCGCCGCGACGGCCGGTGCGAACCGTGCCCCCGGACAGAACCTCGCCCTCGACAGCGGCGGCAACCGCGGCGGGATCAACGCCTGGCTTCAGGCTGAGATCGGTCGCGGGTTCTTCGCGCGCGGCCAAGGCCAGACCCGCCAAGGCGGCCTCGCCATAGGTCGCCTTCCAGCGCGCCGCGATCCAGTCCGGCAGATTGCTCTCGGCCGTCGTCAGGCCGGGGCCTTCACGCCCAACCCCGCGCAGCACCGCATTGACCAGATTCTTGTAGGGCCGGGTCTTGGGATCGCGCTCGGCCAGTTTCACCGCTGTCGAGACGGCGGCGAAGGCGGGCGTTTCCAGCACCAGAGTCTGGGCCAGGGCGATGCGCATCAGGGTGCGCACAGCCTCGGGCGGCGACTTCTTCAGGCGGCGATCCAGAATCTGGTCGATCTCGCCCAAACGGCGCAGGGCCGCCATGGCCACGGCCCGGGCGAAGGCGCGGTCCACCGGCTCCAGCGCGCGTGCGGCGGGCTGAGACAGGGCTTCGTCCAATCCGTTGCGCTTCTCCAGCGCGGCGCTCAGCAGAATGCCGGCGACGACGCGGGCTTCGACGCCGATGTCGTCCTGCGACGGACCTTGATCGGCCTCGGCCGAGGCCGGGCGCGGGCGGCCCTTGGTGGCCATGCGACGGCCGCGCGCCTGCGAGCTCTGCCCGCCCTGTCTCTCGGTGCTCATACGGCCACCTGCGCGCCCAGCTCGACCACGCGGCCGGGCGGGATGTGGAAGAAGTCGGTCGGATTGGCGGCGTTGCGCATCAGGAAGATGAACAGCTTGTCCTGCCACAGCGGCATGCCCTGACGCGCCGACGGGATCAGCGAACGGCGACCCAGGAAGAAGCTGGTCGACATGATGTCGAACTTCAGCCCCTGCTTGCGGCACAGGCCCAGCGCACGCGGCACGTTCGGCGTTTCCATGAAGCCGTAGGTGACCGTAACCTTCTTGAAATCGTCGTTGATCGGCTCCATCCGCACCCGGTCGGCCTCCTTGACGCGCGGCCGCTCGGAGGTGCGCACGGTCAGGATGACGTTCTTCTCGTGCAGCACCTTGTTGTGCTTGAGATTGTGCATCAGGGCGACCGGCGCGACATCGGGATCCGAGGTCAGGAAGATGGCCATGCCCGGAGCACGGTGCGGCGGACGGGCCTGAAGCATCTCGATCAGATCGTTCAGCGGCAGGCTGTCCTTGCGCGTCTTGCCCGTCAGGATCTGCGTCCCGCGAACCCAGGTCCACATCACCACGACCAGCAGGGCGCCCAGCACCAGCGGCATCCACGCCCCGTCCGGAATCTTCAGCAGGTTGGACGTCAGGAAGACGCTGTCGATGAAGGCGAATGGAATCAGGGTTCCGGCCACCGCCCACATCGGCCACTTCCAACCCTTGCGGATGACCGAATAGGCCATCAGCGTATTGACCAGCATGGTGCCGGTCACCGCCACGCCATAGGCGGCGGTCAGGTTATGCGAGCTCTGGAACACGACTAGCAGGACCAGCACGCCCACCATCAGGAAGGTGTTGACCGCCGGCACGAAGATCTGGCCGGCCTGGGTCTCGGAGGTGTTCTTGATGTCGATGCGCGGCAGAAGGCCCAGTTGCACCGCCTGTTGCGTCACCGAGAAGGCGCCGGTGATCACGGCTTGGGAGGCGATCACGGTGGCGGCGGTCGCCAGGATCAGCATCGGCCAATAGGCGAACTGCGGCACCATGTTCCAGAACGGGTTCTCGGACGCGGCCGGATTGTCGAGGATCAGGGCGCCCTGGCCCAGATAGTTCAGCGTCAGGCACGGCAGGACGAAGGCCAGCCAGCCCATGCGGATCGGCGCCTTTCCGAAATGGCCCATGTCGGCATAGAGGGCCTCGGCCCCCGTGACGGCCAGGAAGACGCTGCCCAGGATTACGAAGCCCAGGAAGCCGTCGTTGAGCAGAAGCATGACGCCATAGTGGGGCGACAGGGCCCGCAGCACGCTGACGTCGTCGAAGATATGATACAGGCCCAGCGCCCCCAGGCTCAGGAACCAGACAGCGGTGATCGGGCCGAAATATTTGGCCAGGCTGGCGGTGCCGCGCGACTGGACCAGGAACAGGGCGATCAGGATGCCGGCCGAGATCGGCACGATGAAGGAGTCCAGCCGCCCGGCCAGACCCGGCGCGTCTTGCAGGCCTTCGACGGCGGACAGGACCGAGATGGCGGGCGTGATGATGCCGTCGCCATAGAAAAGGGCCGCGCCGCAAACGCCCAGAATGAAGATCCAGGCGCTGCGCCGACCGACCGCGAACTGGGCCAGGGCCATCAGCGACAGGGTGCCGCCCTCGCCCTTGTTGTCGGCGCGCATCAGGAAGAAGACGTATTTGAACGTCACCACCACCATCAGCGCCCAAAACGCCAGCGACACGACGCCGATCACGGCCAGATCGCCGCCGACGCCGGAGCGCGCATGGTCGATCGCCTCGCGCAGGGCGTAGAGCGGGCTGGTGCCGATGTCGCCGAACACCACGCCGATCGCGCCGATGGTCAGGGCCCAGAATCCGCCGTGCTTGGCGGCCTGGCCGCCCGGGATGTGGGATTCCGGACCCGTGGCGTGGGTGGGCTTGTCCGGCGTGTTCGACGCGGGCGAGGGAGCGCTCGCGTCGTGGGGAGTGTCCCCGGCCATGCGTATCCTCCGGGTCTCCGACGCGGCGTCGGTCCCTTCAAAGCGGCGAGCCTTTAGGCTCATTCCACGCGGTCTTCAATCGCGCCGCGATGGATTCGGTTTCGGCGTTCTGCGGCGCGATTTGTGATTCGGCCCCTGAACGCCTATTTTCGCATCAGGAACAGAACCATGTCAGATAGCCAACGCTTCCCCGTCGCCGCCCACGCCCTGGCCTATATGGCCCACAAGGGCGCGTTCGGGCCTGCGCAGGCGATGCCCAGCGGCGTGCTGGCGTCCTCGATCCCGACCAATCCCGTCGTGGTGCGCCGCGTGACCGCCCTGCTGGCCAAGGCCGGGCTGATCGCCACCCGCCCGGGCGCGACCGGCGGCTCCTGGCTGTTGCGGCAGCCAGAGGACATTCGGCTGGATCAGGTGCTGAAGGCGGTGAACGGCTGCGCCCACATCGGCTCGCCCCCCGCCGGCGCCAAGGGTTGCCCGATCAGCGAACATATCCCGCGCCAAGTCGCCAAGGCCCTGACCGCCGCCGACGAGGCCGCGACCGAAGCCCTGTCCAAGATAACCATCGCCGACCTTCTGGCCGACAACCCGATCGCGCTGGCGGCCTTCGCGCCGCACAAGTCCTGCCCCGTCGCGGCCTGATCGCGTCGTGAATCGAACCGTTCTGATCACCGGCGCCTCGGCCGGCATCGGCGCGGCCCTGGCCCGGACCTATGCGGCCGGGGACTGGAATGTGATCCTGACAGCGCGTCGCCAAGCCCCGCTGCAGGCGCTGGCTGACGAACTGACCGCCGCCCACGGCGTGACCGCAACCGTGATCCCCGAAGACCTGTCCGACCCCGCGGCGCCCGAGCGGCTGGTCGCGACCATCGCAGCCCGCGGCCTGACCGTCGACGGCTTGGTCAACAATGCGGGATTCAGCCGTGTCACCGGCTTTCTGGACACCGACCTGAGCGCCCACCGCGCCATGATCCAGGTCATGCTGACCGCGCCGGTCGAGCTGTCGCGCCTGTTGCTGCCCGGCATGATCCAGCGGGGCTTCGGCCGGGTGCTGAACGTCGCCTCCCTGGCCGGCCAGATGCCCGCGACGGGCGGCGACACCCTGTACGGACCGATCAAGAGCTTCCTGATCAAGGCGTCACAAGGCCTGCATCTTGAGACGCAGGGGACCGGCGTTCACGTCACCGTGCTGAACCCCGGCTACACCCTGACCGAGTTCCACGACGTCAACGGCTCGCGCGAGCAGGTCTCCAGCGCCTATCCGGCCTGGATGTGGATGGACGCCGCGCGCGTGGCGCGCATCGGCTATGACGCCTGCGAGGCCAACCGTCCCAGCGTCACCCCCGGCGTCATGAACAACGTCATGGCCGGACTGGCTCGCTTCCTGCCCGATGGCCTGGCGCTCCGCATGGTGGCGAACCATGCGAAGCGACTGGACCGGATTTGATCAGATGTGGATGGCGTGCCCGAGGGCGCGCAGGCTGGCCTCATGGAAGGCTTCGCCCAGCGTCGGGTGGACGTGGATCGTCCCGGCGACGTCTTCCAGCACTGCGCCCATCTCCAGCATCTGGGCGAAGCTGTTGGACAGTTCCGACACATGCTGGCCCACCGCCTGGATGCCCAGGATGCGGTGGTCGGTCTTGGACGCGATCACCCGCACGAAGCCGCCGTCCTCGCCCGCCTCGATGGCCAGGGCGCGACCGATAGCGGCGAAGGGGAAGACCGACTGGATCACATCATCGCGGCCCGCGACCTCGTTCGGGCCCAGACCGGCCGAGACGATTTCCGGCTCGGTGAAACAGACGGCGGCGATGGTGACGGGGTCGAAGATGCGGTCGTGGCCGGCGATGATTTCGGCGACCACCTCGCCCTGGGCCGAGCCCTTGTGCGCCAGCATGGGTTCGCCGGTCAGGTCGCCGACCGCCCAGACGTTCTTCATGCTGGTGGCGCAGCGCTGGTCGATCTTCACGAATGGCCCGGCCATGGCCACGCCCATGTTTTCCAGGCCCCAGCCTTGCGTACGCGGACGCCGACCGACCGTGACCAGCACCTTGTCGGCGTCCAGCTGCAGCGGCTCGCCGTCCTTCGTCGTGATCGACAGCTTACCGTCACCGAAGCCCCCAGCGCGCGCGCCCAGGTGCAGCTCGACACCATGCTTCTCCAGCCACTTGGCGACCGGATCGGTCAGAGCCTTGTCGTAGAGCGGCAGGATACGCTCGGCCATTTCGACGATGGCCACCTCGGCGCCCAGCTTGCGATAGGCGATGCCCAGTTCCAGGCCGATATAGCCGCCGCCCACGACGACCAGCTTCTTGGGGACCTCCGACAGGCTCAGCGCCTTGGTCGATGAAATGACGTCGCCGCCGAAGGGCAGGAAGGGCAGTTCGACCGGCTCGGACCCCGTCGCCAGGATGACATGTTCGGCAGTGATACGGATGTCGCCTTCGTCGGTCTTCACCACGCAGGTCTTGGCGTCGGCGAACTCGGCCCAGCCCTTGATCACCTTGACCTTGGCCTTTTTCAGCAGGGCCGAGACCCCGGCGTTCAGCTTACGGACGATGCCGTCCTTCCATTCGACCGTCTGCGACAGGTCGATGGCCGGCGCCGCCGCCGTGATGCCCAGCGTCCCGCCGCCGGCCGCCTTGGCCACCGTCTCGAACTTGCCCGCCGCATGGATGATGGCCTTGGACGGAATGCAGCCGACGTTCAGGCACGTCCCGCCCAGCCCGTCGCCGCCATCGACCAACACGGTGTCGAGGCCCAGCTGGCCACAGCGAATGCCCGCGACATAGCCGCCGGTGCCCGCGCCGATGATCAGGACTTTGGTTTTCAGGGTCTGGGTCAACGATTGGCCTCAAGGCGGGTGCTGAACTGCGGAGGAACTTGCTGGGGTTCGAAAACGCGGACCGCGCCGGTCTGGGTTTCCATGGCCAGTACGACGTCGCCGGGTTTGACGCGCTGAAAATCGACGCAAATCATGCCTTGATAGCCGCCCAACGGACGGGCGGTTTCTGCAGCGGTCAGGGTGTATGTCTCTTGCGGGGTGCCTTGAAGCGTTTCCAGTCTGGCGATGGTCGCCTTGGACTGAATGACCTCGATGGTCGGCGTCCGGCTGGGTTCAGCCAAACGCTCCACGGTCGTCACGCGCCCGATGAACAGCGCCGGCCCATCGGTCCGTAGCAGAGACGACCAAGCCGGCGGCGGCTCGGGAATGCAGGCGTTAGCGGACGAGGCGACGACGCCGACGGCTGCTAGCAGGCTGGCGCCGATGGTCAGCGCTTTGACTTTGATTTGCCGCATCACATTACCCTTCCGATTCCCGATGATCCTCTCTCGGCGAGGAGAGAGGATCATCAAGAGCCATGGCGCCAAATTCGAGGTGATAGCCATAGGCGCGGGCGGACCTCGCTTTCCCGCTTAGAGAATGGGCATCACCCCATCCACAGCGTCGCCGGGTTTTCCAGAAGCCCCTTGATCCGCTGCACGAACACCGCCGCGTCGTGACCGTCGACGATGCGGTGATCGAAGCTGGACGACAGGTTCATCATCTTGCGCACGACCATCTGGCCGTCCTTGACCACGATCCGTTCGGCGATCTTGTTCGGACCGACGATGGCGACCTCGGGGTGGTTGATGATCGGGGTGTGGACCACCCCGCCCAGCGTGCCCAGCGAGGTGATGGTGATGGTCGAACCCGACAGTTCCTCGCGCTTGGCCGAACCGTCCTTGGCCGCGCCCGAGACGCGCGCGATTTCCAGCGCCGTGTCATAGGGGTCGCGCGCCTCGGCGTGTCGCACCACCGGCACCATCAGGCCGTTCGGCGTTTGAGCGGCAATGCCCAGATGGACCGGGGCGTGCTGGGTCAGGATGCCGGCTTCGTCGTCATAGGTGGCGTTGATCTGGGGCTGGTCGCGCAGGGCGACCACGATGGCGCGGGCGATGAAGGGCAGGACGTTCAGCTTGGGCTGATCCTTGGACTTCGTCGCGTTCAGGTGGGCGCGCAGCTCCTCCACCGCCGTCATGTCGATTTCCTCGACATAGGTGATGTGGGGAATGCGGCGCACGCTCTCGGCCATCTTCTCCGCAATCTTGCGGCGCAGGCCGATGATCTTGACCTCGGTCGTCCCTTGCGCCTTCGCATAGGTCGAGCCGCCGCCGGACGGCGCCGACGCGGGTTGCGAACCGCCGCGCGCGATGAAGCCGTCCAGATCCTCGTGCGTGATCCGACCCGCCGGGCCGGAACCGGGCACGAAGGTCAGATCTACACCCAGGTCCCGCGCGCGATTGCGCACGGCCGGCGAGGCCGACGGGCGTTCGCCGGGCGCACGTCCCGTCAGGGCGGGAACGGGCTTTGAGAGCGCAGTCGCTGAAGTCGCGCTTTGAGCCGTCGGAATCGCGGCGGAAGCCGTCGTCGCATTCTCGGTCGGCTTGGAGGCCGGTTTCGGCGCCGCGACGGGCGTCGAGACATTGCCCCGACCCTCGACATCGAACGCGACCAGCGGTCCGCCGACCGGCACCGACTTGCCCGGCTCGCCGTACAGGGCGACGACCGTTCCGGCGACCGGCGAGGTGATCTCGACCGTGGCCTTGTCGGTCATGATGTCGGCGATGATCTGGTCTTCCTCGACCGCGTCCCCGACCTTGACGTGCCAGCCGACCAGTTCGGCCTCGGCCGTGCCTTCGCCGACGTCGGGCAGTTTGAAGACATAGTTGCCGGATGTCGGCGCCTCGACAGCGGGGGCTGCCGGTGTCTCGACCTTCGGCGCCTCGGCGATCACGGGTGCGGGATCCGGCTTGGCGGCGGCGGGGGCGACGGGCGTCGGGGCGTCATCGGCATTGCCCGCCCCCTCGATCTCGAACTCCACCAGAGGGCCGCGCACCGGCACCATGGCGCCGGGTTCGCCGTGCAGGGCGAGGACCTTGCCGCTGACCGGGGCGGTGATCTCGACCGTGGCCTTGTCGGTCATGACGTCGGCGACGATCTGGTCCTCGGCGACGACATCGCCGACCTTGACGTGCCATCCGACCAGTTCGGCCTCGGCGGTGCCTTCGCCCACGTCGGGCAGTTTGAAGACGAAACGACCCATCTTATCGACCTCCCGTCATGACGCTCTTCAAGGCGTCTGCGACCCTTTGCGGTCCGGGGAAATATTCCCATTCAAAAGCGTGCGGATAGGGCGTGTCCCAACCGGTGACGCGCGCGATCGGCGCCTCCAACGAATAGAAGCAGCGCTCCTGAACGAGAGCCGACAGCTCGCCGCCAAAGCCCGAGGTCTTGGGCGCCTCATGCACGATGACGCAGCGGCCGGTCTTCTTCACCGAGGCTTCGATGGCTTCGATGTCCAGTGGCACGAGCGAGCGCAGGTCGATGACCTCGGCGTCCACGCCCGCGTGTTCCGCGCCGGCCAGGGCGACCCAGACCATGGTGCCATAGGCCAGGATGGTGACGTCGTTTCCTTCGCGCATCACGCGCGCCTTGCCGATGGGCTCGACATACTTGCCGGTCGGGACCTGGGCCAGGTCCTGGGCCTTCCACGGGCTGACCGGCTTCTCGTGCCAGCCATCGAATGGGCCGTTGTAGAGGCGTTTCGGCTCGAAGAAGACGACCGGATCGTCGTCCTCGATGGCGGCGGTCAGCAGGCCCTTGGCGTCATAGGGATTGCTGGGAATGATGACCTTCAGGCCCGCGATATGGGTGAACAGGCTTTCGGGGGACTGGCTGTGCGTCTGGCCGCCGAAGATGCCGCCGCCATAGGGGCTGCGCACCGTGATCGGGCTGGTAAACTGCCCCCCCGAGCGGTAGCGCATCTTGGCTGCTTCGGAGACGATCTGATCGTAGGCCGGGTAGATGTAGTCGGCGAACTGGATTTCCACGACCGGACGCAGGCCATAGGCCCCCATGCCGATCGCGGCGGCGACGATGCCGCATTCCGAGATCGGGGCGTCGAAGCTGCGGGTCAGGCCATGCTTCTGCTGCAGCTTGTCGGTGACGCGGAAGACGCCGCCGAAATAGCCGGCGTCCTCGCCGAACGACAGGACGTTGGCGTCTTCGGCCATCTTGACGTCGATGGCCGAGTTCAGCGCCTGGATCATGTTCATGGGGACCACGCCCGCGCCCGTTGCTTCCGAGGCGGGGGCGGCGTTCTGATCGACCATGTCGGGCTCGACGCCGTCGTTGCGATCGGCGTCGGTGAAGGTGGTTTGCTCGCTCATGGTCAGACCCCCACCTCGCGGCGCTGTTCGATCAGGCGCCAGTCTTCGGTCGCATAGACCTCTTCGAACATCGTCTTCACGCTGGGGCGCGACTGGCCCAGGGTGCCGATGGCTTCGGATTCCTTGCCGGCGGCGCGGACCTGCTCGACGGCGTCTTTCAGGGCGGCGGCGTGACGCTCGTCGTCCCATTCGCCGATGACGGTCAGATGCTGGCGCAGACGTTCGATCGGATCGCCCAGCGGCCATTTCTCATGCTCATCGCCGGGGCGATAGCGGCTGGGGTCGTCGGAGGTCGAGTGCGGGGCGCCGCGATAGGTGAAGAGCTCGATCACCGTCGCCCCCTGGTTCGACCGCGCCCGTTCCTCGGCCCACTGGGTCGCCGCCCAGACCGCCAGGAAGTCGTTGCCGTCCACCCGCAAGGCCGGCAGACCATAGCCGATGGCCTTGGAGGCGAAGGTGGTCTCAAGCCCGCCGGCGATGCCCTGGAAGGAGCTGATGGCCCACTGGTTGTTGACGACGTTCAGAATGACCGGAGCGCGATAGACCGAGGCGAAGGTCAGGGCGTTGTGGAAGTCGCCCTCAGCCGTGGCGCCGTCGCCGATCCAGCTGATGGCGATCTTGTCGTCGCCCTTATAGGCGCTGGCCATGGCCCAGCCCACGGCCTGCGGGACCTGAGTGCCCAGATTGCCGCTGATGGTGAAGAAGCCATAGTCCTTGGCCGAATACATGATCGGCAGTTGGCGGCCTTTGATCGGATCTTCGGCGTTCGAATAGATCTGGTTCATCATCGCGACCAGCGGATAGCCGCGCGCGATCAGAAGCCCCTGCTGGCGATAGGTGGGGAAGCCCATGTCCTCGCGGCTCAGGATCATGCCCTGCGCGACCGCGATAGCCTCTTCGCCGGTGCACTTCATATAGAAGCTGGTCTTGCCCTGGCGGTGGGCGCGGTGCATCCGGTCGTCGAAGGCGCGCGTCAGGATCATGGCCTTCAGGCCCCGGCGCATCGTCTCGGGATCCAGGCGCGGGTTCCACGGACCGACCGCGGCGCCCTCATCGTCCAGCACCCGAATCAGGCGGAAGGCGAGATCGCGCATCTGATAGGGGGTCGATCCGACCTCGGGCCGTTCGACGACACCGGCAGGATCCATCTGCAGATGGCTGAAGTCCGGCGTATCGCCGGGACGGCCCGACGGCTCCGGCACGCGCAAGGACAGGGGCTGGCTGTTCTTTTTGTTCATTTTGTCGTTCATGCGGGCGTCCATATCCGTTCTGGGGTCCGTCCGTGTTTCCTCTGGACGTGTGATAACACGCCGCTTAAGCAGGTGCTCGCTCAATTTGACCTTGCGCAATCCCGATATCGGGTATTTTATTTCGCGATAATCATAATCGGAGAAACGCATTGGCCGACGAACTCGACCCCATCGACGCCCGCATCCTGGATATCCTGCAACAAGACGCCGGGCTGTCGGTCGCAGAGGTCGCCGATCGCGTCGGGCTGTCGGCCTCGCCCTGCTGGCGGCGGATCAAGCGGCTGGAAGACTCCGGCCTGATCACCAAGCGCGTCACCCTGCTGAACGCTCAGCTGCTGGGCCTGGACTTCGAGGTCTACGCCATCGTCAAACTGATGCTGCCCTCGGCGGACAATCTCAATGTCTTCGAGGCCGCCGTGGCCAAGTGGCCCGAGGTCGTCCAGTGCGCCACCATCACGGGGCGCGAGGACTATGTGCTGCGCATCATCACCTCGGACATGCACGCCTTCGACCTGTTCCTGCGCGAGAAGCTGCTGGCCTTGGGCATCGTCTCGGACTGCGAAAGCCACATCGTCACGCGCGGCGTGAAGAATGTGACCGCCCTGCCTCTTGGCATCATCACGCCTCACGTCGGATAACGTCGCTCAGGCGGCGCGGGCCGCTTTGGGAGCCGACACATGATCGAACTGGTGATCGAGGCACGCCGCAAGGACCTGGGCGGGTTCGAGGTCGGGCGCGTCCTGCCCTTCCATTCGCGGCGGATGGTCGGGCCCTTCATCTTCCTGGACCAGATGGGACCGGCCGAGTTCGCGCCGGGCGCCACGGCCATCGACGTGCGACCGCATCCGCACATCGGCCTGTCGACCCTGACCTATCTGTTCGAGGGCGAGATCATGCACCACGACAATCTCGGCTACGATCAGGCGATCCGGCCGGGTGAGGTCAACTGGATGACCGCCGGCAAGGGCATCGTCCATTCAGAGCGCACCGATCCGCTGAAGAAGAGCAAGGGCGGGCCGATGCACGGCATGCAGGCCTGGGTCGCCCTGCCCGACGAGGCCGAGGAGATGGATCCGGCCTTCCATCACCTAGGCGAGGACGCCCAGCCGGCTTACGAGAACGGCGGCCTGTTCGCGCGTCTGGTCGCTGGCGAGGCCTACGGCGCCAAGGCGGCCGTGTCGGTGTCCTCGCCGCTGTTCTATATCCATTGGGAGCTTCAGCCCGGCGTGCGCACCGCTCCGCCGTCCGGGAAGGGCGCCGGCGGCATGAGCGAACGTGCGCTCTATGTGGCCAAGGGCTCCATCGAGGTCGGCGACCGCACCTTCCATGAGGGCCAGATGATCGTGCTGGAGCCGACGGCCGAGCCGACGATCAAGGCCCTGACCCAGTCGACCGTCATGGTCCTGGGCGGCGAGCCGGTGGGTGAACGGCTGATCTGGTGGAACTTCGTCGCCTCCAGCCAAGCCCGCATCGATCAGGCCAAGGCCGATTGGAAGGCGGGACGGATGACGCTGCCGGACGCGGACGATCTGGAGTTCATCCCCCTGCCCGACGAACCCGCAAAGGCCCAAGCGGAGCCGGCGCCAGTGACGCCCAAGCCGACCGATCCGGTCTAGCAGGCAGGCAGAAGGTGACGCGGCGAGGTCGGATCGCTACATGCGGCCTATGAACTTTGATTTCGACGCCCAGGTCACCGCCGCCCTGTTCGACAACACCGGCGCTGTCTTCGCCCTTGGCGACGGCTCGGTCCGCTTCGAGGACCGAACGCGGGTGGAGGCGCACGACGGTGCCGTGCTGTGCGCCTGCGTTCATCCGTCCGGCGACGGGATCGTCACGGGCGGCGATGACGGCAAGGTCGTCTGGATCCGTCGCGACGAAGACCCGGTCGTTCTGGCCACGGCCAAGAACCAGTGGATCGACGCCATCGACGCCTCGCCGGCCTCGGGCCTGATCGCCTTTTCCTTCGGCCGCACCTTGTCGGTGATCGACCCCAAGGAGGTCGGCTTCCGGCGCGACTTCCAGCACGAGCGCACCGTTTCCGGCGTCGCCTTTGAGCCCAAGGGCCGGCGCATCGCCACCTCGACCTATGGCGGGGCGGCGCTGTGGTATGCGCGGATCGAAAAGCAGCAGCCGGTTAAGCTCGCCTGGGCCGGGTCGCACACCGGCGTCGCCTTTTCGCCCGACGGCGCCTTCGTCGTCACGACCATGCAGGACAATCAGATGCACGGCTGGCGCATTAAGGACGCCAAGAATCTGCGCATGGGCGGCTATCCCGGCAAGGTGCGCTCGATGGCCTTCCTGGCAAATGGTCAGCTGATGGCGACCTCAGGCGCGCAGGGCGCGGTCCTATGGCCCTTCATCGGATCGAACGGACCGATGGGGCGCGAGGCGACCGAGATCGGCTATGACGACACGACCCTGGTCAATCTGGTCTCGGCCCGCGCCGATCAGGGTTTGCTGGCCGCCGGCCTGACCGACGGTCGGGTCTGGGTCGCGCATCCGGCGGCCCAGGGTCTGAATTTCGTCAAGGCCGAGAAGGGGTCGGCCATCGTCGCCCTGTCGCTCAGCCCCGCCGTCGACAAGGTGGCCTGGGCCGACGAAGACGGCGCCGCCGGGGTGTTGATCCTCTGATGGCGACGGGCCGCAAGAGCTGGCGTCGCGTGGTGCTGACCGCGCTTTTGATCCTGGCCCTGATCCCGGTCGCGGGCGTGCTGATCGTCGCCATTGTCCCGCCGCCGCCCACCATACTGATGCTGCGCCAGCTCGCGAGGGGCGACGGCATGGACTACCAGTGGCGCGGTCTGAACCAGATTTCGCCCAATCTGGTGAATGCGGCCATCGCCGCCGAGGACGCCCGGTTCTGCAGCCACCACGGCTTCGACATGGAGGCGATCCAGAAGGCCCTGGACCACAACGCCGAGGGCGGGCGCCTGCGCGGCGGATCGACCATTAGTCAGCAGACGGCCAAGAACGTCTTCCTCTGGCCCGGGCGCGACTGGATCCGAAAAGGTCTGGAAGCGGGCTACACCGTCCTGATCGAGGCCGTGTGGTCCAAGCGCCGGATCATGGAGGTCTATCTGAACGTGGTGGAATGGGCGCCCGGCGTCTATGGCGCCCAGGCCGCGTCGCGCCACTGGTTCGGCAAAGACGCACGCGATCTGAGCCCGCGTGAGGCGGCGCGTCTGGCCGCCATCCTGCCGGCCCCGCGTCGTTACGAAGCCGCCGCGCCCGGCCCCTATGTGCGTCGGCGCGCCGCGCGTATTCAGGCGGCTATGGGTACGGTGCGCAATGAAGGTCTGAACACCTGCGTCGTCGGTCGCTGAACCGTCACGCTTGACGGGCGACCGGGCCTGACCTCTCCTGCCCGCGCTGTTCAGGAGATCCATCATGAAGCGTCAGATGATGACCGCCGTCGCGGTCTGCGCCCTCGCCTTCGCCGCCGGCTGCGCCAGCACCAGCGAACCCGCCGCCGCAGCCCCGGGCGTCGAACAGACGGCCTCGACGACGCCCGCGCCGGCCGTCAGCGGCATGCGCGCCGACTATCCCATCACCGCCGAGGGCGCGACCGCCTTCATCGCCGACGCCGAAACCAAATGGGCCGAGGTCAGCGAATATGTCGCCCGCATCCAGTGGGCGCGCGCCACCAACATCACCTTCGACACCATGTGGCTGGAGTCCAAGGCCAACGCCGAGGCGACCGAGCTTCAGGTCCAGCTGGCCAATCAAGCGGCCAAGTTCAACGACGTCCAGGTTGATCCCGTCGTGCGGCGCAAGCTGAACCTGCTGCGGCTCAGCCTGGTTCTGCCGGCGCCCAACCGCCCCGGCGCGGCCGAGGAATTGGCCCAGATCACCACGCGGCTGGACTCGACCTATTCGACCGGCAAGTTCGACTTCAAGGGCAAGCCGATCACCCTGGACGAGGCCTCGCTGATCCTGGCCGACAGCCGCGATCCCGCCGAGACCAAGGCGCTGTATGAAGGCTGGCGCACCATCTCGCCGGTCATGCGCGACGATTACGCCCGCATGGTCGAGATCGCCAATGAGGGCTCGCGCGAACTGGGCTTCGCCGACACCGGCGCCCTTTGGCGCTCGGGCTATGACATGCCCGCCGACGACTTCGCCGCCGAGACCGACCGGCTGTGGGCCCAGGTGAAGCCCTTCTACGAGAACCTGCACTGCTATGTGCGCGCTCGGCTGAACGCCAAATACGGCGATGCGGTGCAACCCGATCACGGCCCAATCCGCGCCGATCTGCTGGGCAATATGTGGTCACAACAGTGGGGCAACATCTATGACGTCGTCGCCCCGTCCAGTGGCGGCGCCTCCAGCTATGACCTCACCGAACTGCTCAAGGCCGCCGATTACGACGCGACGAAAATGGTCAAGACGGGTGAGGGCTTCTACGTCTCGCTGGGCCTTGATCCGCTGCCTCAGACCTTCTGGGAACGCAGTCAGATCACCCGCCCGCGCGACCGCGAAGTCGTCTGTCACGCCTCGGCCTGGGATTTGGACAACGCCGACGACATCCGCATCAAGATGTGCACCAACGTCAACGGCGACGACTTCTACACCGTCCACCACGAGCTGGGTCACAACTACTATCAGCGCGCCTACAAGAACCAGCCGATGCTGTTCCGCAACGGCGCCAACGACGGCTTCCATGAGGCCATCGGCGACTTCGTCGGCCTATCGGCCCTGACCCCCACCTATCTGAACCAGATCGGCCTGCTCAAAACCACCCCGGGCGCAGAGGAGGACATCCCCTTCCTGCTCAAGATGGCCTTGGACAAGATCGCCTTCCTGCCGTTCGGCCTGATGGTCGACCGCTGGCGCTGGGACGTCTTCTCAGGCGAGACGGCGCCGGCCGCCTACAATACCGCCTGGACCGCCGACATGCTGCAATACCAGGGCCTGGTTCCGCCGGGCCCGCGTCCGGCCAACGTCTTCGATCCGGGCGCCAAATACCATGTGCCCGGAAACACGCCCTATACCCGCTACTTCCTGGCGGCCATCTATCAGTTTCAGTTCCAGCGCGCGGCCTGCAAACAGGCCGGCTGGACCGGGCCGCTGCACCGCTGCTCCGTCTATGGCAACAAAGAGGTGGGCGCGCGCTTCAACGCGATGCTGCAGATGGGCCAGTCCCAACCCTGGCAGGAGGCGATGAAGGCCTTCACCGGCGATGACGGCAACGACGCCTCGGCCATCGCCGACTACTTCGCCCCATTGAACGTCTGGCTCCAGGAACAGAACCGCGGTCACCAGTGCGGATGGAGCGCCGCCTGAGCCCGCGGCGGCGTTAACCGTCCCCTTCACAATTCCCTTAACCGCCCGATGGCAATCTGAGCGCTAATCGGGCGGTCCGCGTCCTTTGGGATGGGCATGGTGAAGGTTTCCAATCGGATCGGCAGGGCGGTGAAGGCTCTGCGCATGTTTACGTCGCGCCTCTCGTCGGACCGCGACGGCAATGTCGTGATGATCTTCGCCCTGGTGATGCCGGCGCTGATCATGCTGACCCTGGGCGGCATCGACATCAACCGCGTGACGACGGCGAAGGCCCGCGTTCAGGACGCGCTGGACGCGGCCGCCCTGGCCGCAGCGCGCTCGTCCTACACCGATCCGAAAGACCTGAAGACCGTCGCCCTGGTGGCGCTGAGAGCCAATCTGCGCAACGCCTCGGTGGAGCCGTTCGCCGATGACGCCGTCAAGATCGAGCTGACGGAAGAGCAGATCGTCATCGCCGACATCCAGGTCCAGGTGAAGACGCTGATCGCCAATGTCGTCCTGCCCCCCTACGGCAAGATTCTGGACGACACCCTGCCCGTGA
This sequence comes from Brevundimonas vesicularis, assembly GCF_900445985.1. Classification (GTDB taxonomy): domain Bacteria; phylum Pseudomonadota; class Alphaproteobacteria; order Caulobacterales; family Caulobacteraceae; genus Brevundimonas; species Brevundimonas vesicularis_D. Next base: position 653,032 of record NZ_UAQP01000014.1, on the reverse strand, counting down.
GCGTCCACTCCGAGGTGAATCGATCGTCCAAGGACATCGAGGTCTCGCTGGTGCTCGACATCACCGGCTCGATGGGCAGCAACAATCGGATCGGTGATCTGAAGAACGCCGCGAACCAGCTGATCAAACTGGTCGTTCAGCCGGCCGCGAAACAGACGCCCTACTATTCCCGCATGGCCATTGTGCCCTATTCGATCGGCGTGAACCTGGGTTCTCGCGCCGACGCCGCACGCGGCGCCTCGATCGGATCGACCGACATCACCGGAGCCGCATGGGCGGCGGCGGCGGCCAAGTCGATCTCCGGCATCACGCGGGCTTCGCCGGGCGTCGTGACCGCCAACGGACACGGGCTATCGACCGACGACTACGTCTGGATCAGCGGCGTCAGCGGCATGACCCAGATCAACAACCGCGCCTACAAGGTCGTGCGGATCGACGCCAATCGGGTGTCTCTGCAATATCAATCCGGCGCGAACTGGTATGCGCTGAACACCACCAGCGGCAACGGATACAGCAGCTACAGCTCTGGCGGTCAGATCCGCAAATGCATGCGCTCCGACTGCTTCGTCACCATCACGTCCACCAATCACGGCTTGTCTGAGGACGAGGGTGTGCAGATCACTGGCGTGAACGGCATGACAGCGCTGAATAACAGCAGCGGCCTCTTTGAAGTTTACGAGCGCACATCAAAGGACGCCTTCGTCGTGCCGGTCGGGGGCACAACCTACGCCGACTATTCCAACGGCGGCGCTGTTCAGTGCGGCCGCGACGGATGCGCCAAACGTGTCTTCCGCGATCCGCAATACAATCGCTTGACGGTATTCGACAATACGACCTGCGTCAGCGAACGCGCAGGATCGTCCGCCTATACCGACGCGGCCCCCAGTTCTGCCTACGTCGGCCGAAACTACGCGTCTCCACGCAATCCCTGCCCAGCAGCGACCGTTCAACCACTGACGTCCAATATCGACACCCTGACCAGCCTGGTGAACGGGCTGTCTGTCACAGGCTCGACGGCAGGCCAGATCGGTCTGGCCTGGGGCTGGTACACGGTATCCAATCAGTTCAATGGTTTGTGGTCCTCAAACCCGGCCGCCGCCTATGCGCCGACCAAGGTGCTGAAGGCCGTGATCCTGATGACGGACGGCGAGTTCAACACCCCCTATTGTGGCGGCGTGATCGCTCGCGACGCCGGGTCCGGATCCGGCAATCTCTACGACAAGATCGCCTGCGACGCGACGAACGGCGACCCGTTCGATCAGGCCGCAAAACTGTGCACCGGCATGAAGGCCAAGGGCGTGATCGTCTACACCGTGGGCTTCTCGATCACGCCCGGCAGCGACGCGGCCAACATCCTCAGCACCTGCGCTACCGACAAGGACAAGGCCTTCCTGCCGCAGTCGGGCGCGGACCTGTCCAACGACTTCCAGGCCATCGGACGCGACATCACCCGACTACGGATTTCCCGCTGACGGCCTAGAGCAGGCGGATTTCGCGCAGGCGTTCGGTCAGATAATCCTCGGCCAGGATGGTCTTGCCCGCATAGCGATCGGGATTGTCCGGCGTGATGGCGCTGGCCAGGGTCTCGATCGGGAAGTCCGGGTTGAAGTGCAGGAAGAAGGGCGTCGAATAGCGGGCGAAGCCGCGACGCTCGGGCGCCGGATTGACCACGCGGTGGGTGGTCGATGGCAGAACGTGGTTGGTCAGTCGTTGCAGCATGTCGCCGATATTGACGACCAAGGCGCCGGGCGGCGGCGCGATGTCGAGCCAGCTGCCGTCCTTTTCCTTTAGCTGAAGACCGGCCTCTTCGGCGCCGAGCAACAGGGTGATGACATTGATGTCTTCGTGCGCCCCGGCGCGCACGCCCGGTGCATCGGCCGGAACCGGCGGATAGTGCAGCATGCGCAGGACGCTGTTGCCCATGTCCACCTTGTCGGCGAAGAAGTCGTCGCCCAGCTTCAGATAGCGGGCGATGGCGCGCAGGATCTTGGCGCCAAGCGCATCCAGGTCCTCGAACATGCCATAGAGATGCTCGCGGAAGCCCTCGACCTCGGTCGGCCAGACGTTGTCGCGCATATAGCGGCGATAGGGGTGGCCTTCGGGCAGTTCCCGGCCGACGTGCCAGAACTCCTTCAGATCGACCGTCTTGGCATCCTTGGCCGCCTCGACCCCGAACGGGGTCAGGCCGCGCGCGCCGCCGGTGCCGGGTTGATGATACTGACGCTTCACCTCTTCCGGCAGGGCGAAGAAGGCCTTGGCGTCGTCGATGGCTGCGGTGATGCGCGTCTCGTCCAGACCATGGTCGGCGACGACAGCGAAGCCATAGCGGGAGAAGGACGCGCCCAATGCGTCGCTGAACTCTTGAAAATCGGCGTCGTACTGCGTCATCGAAACCGGCTGAATGGCGCGGTCGGTCGTGTGGTCCGTCTGGGTCACGCTCACGGCGTCGTCCTCGATTTGGGGATGTGCGGCGGTTCCCATACGCCTAATCGGCGGCCTTGTCAGGGTCATGGCGCGTGCGGACGTGGAAGGCATTCATGCCCCGTACAGATTGGAACCTTCACAGTAAGCGCACGTTTCCGCGCCAGATCGCTCAAAAGAAAGGGACTATTCCATGCGCGCCAAGTTCATCGTCGCCAGTGTTTCCATCGCCGCCCTGCTGGGGGCAGCCGCCTGCACCACCACCGACCCCTATCGTTCGGGTCCGGTTCGCAACAACACCGGGACCGGCGCCATCGCGGGTGCGCTGGGTGGCGCGGTTCTTGGCTATCTGACCAACACCTCGAACGGCGAACAGGGCCGCAAGAACGCTTTGATCGGCGCCGGGATCGGCGCGCTGGGCGGCGCGGCGGTCGGCCAGTATATGGATCGCCAGCAGCGCGCGATGGAGGCCGAACTATCCGGCTCCGGCGTCGGCGTCGCCCGTCAGGGAGACTTGCTGGTGCTGCGCATGCCGTCGGACGTGACCTTCGCCACGAACCAGTCCTCCATCGATCCGCGCTTCCTGCCCGTGCTGGACGATGTCGCCCGTGTTCTGCAACAGTACGACCAGTCGACCGTGGACGTGATCGGCCATACCGACTCTTCAGGCGGCGACGCGATCAACCAGCCTCTGTCGGAGCGCCGCGCCAGCAGCGTCGCCTCTGAACTGGTGCGCCGTGGCGTTCTGGCCCAACGCCTCTACGTCGCCGGTAATAGCTCGCGGAATCCGGTGGCCTCGAACGCCACCGCCGAAGGCAAGGCGCAGAACCGCCGCGTCGAAATCCTGATCCGTCCGTTCACCGGCTGATCGGCGTCAAAATCAGAATGCTTGAGGGCGGCGTCGCGAGGCGTCGCCCTTTTCTCTGCGTAGACGCGTCGCGCAGTAGTGAGACGGCGCAAAGAAAAACGCCGCTTCCTGTCGGAAGCGGCGTTCTGTCTTTCGACAACTTCGAAGGTTGAAGCCGATCCGGACGAACCAGATCGGCTCCTGGAAAGTCTTAGAAGTTGATGTCGATGGTCGCGCGGCGGTTGAGCGGTTCGCGCACACCGTCGGCGGTCGGCTTGGCCAGGTTGGTCTCGCCCTTTCCGTCCAGGGCGATCACGCCGCCGTTGACGCCCGAGGCGACCAGCGCGTCCGCGACGGTGCGCGAACGACGGTTGGACAGACCCAGGTTATAGGCGGCCGAACCCGAGGTGTCGGTGTAACCGACGATCAGGACGCGCGTCGGTGCGCCCGACTTGGCGTAGTTGGCGGCCTGCGTCACCACCGAACGGGCTTCCGCGGTCAGGTCCGAGCGATCCCAGTCGAAGTAGACCACGAACTGGCGAGCGACCGGCTTCTGAGCGACCGGCGGCGGGGGCGGCGGGGGCGGCGGGGGCGGAGGAGGCGGGGGCGGCGGCGGCGGCGGCGGCGGCGGGACGTCTTCCGCACCGAAGCTGTAGCGCAGACCCAGGGTCACGGTGTGCGACTGGTCGTAGTCGCCGTCCCATTCGCCGAACTGCGTGGCGCCCACGCCCGTACCGGCCGTCGTCGAGGCGAAGTTGGCGTCGCCCGTCAGGTAGCGGTAGGTCAGGTCGATGTTGGCGCGGTCGCCGATGGCCCAGGCCAGACCGGCGATCGCCTGAGCGGCGAACTTGGTCGAGGTGTCGTCGGCGGCGAAGGTGGCCAGACGGTTGGCGCGCAGGGCGCCGATCGTGTTGGTGTCGACGCGGTTCACACCGGCGCCGAGGCCGACGAACGGACGAACGCCCCAGTATTCGAAGCCGAAGTCATAGATGACGTTGGCCATCAGGGTGGCGGATTCGATGTCGCCTTCGGGCGAGAAGCAGCCGCCCGTCGCCGGGGTCAGGTTGCACAGGCCTTGCGTGCCGGTGACGGCGCGAACCTTGCCGATGTCGCCCGAGCGATAGCCGCCTTCCAGTTCAACGCGCCAGTTCGGGTTGAAGCGGTAGCCGAGGCGAGCGAACGCCGCCCAGCCGTCGTTCACTTCCCAGTTCCAGTTGGCGCCGGTCGTGGACGATTCAGCGTTGATATCGTCGATCATGTGGTAGCCGGCGTCGATGGCGCCGTACCAGCCATTGGGTTCCGCCGACACAGCACCAGCAGACAGGGCCAGGGCGGCCGCTGCGCTGGAGGCCAGCACGAAAGTCTTCATACGCATAGGGGGGTATCCCTCCGCCTCTGTTATAGTAGGGGGCGGGTCTACCGCCTACGCGGGTCTTACCAGCCTTGCCGTATAAGGTCGAGGCGGAAACGTGACGGTATCGATCAGCAGAGGCGAGACCGTGGCGTTGATGATACAGATGAATTTGGCCCCAAGGCACAGAATAGTTAACGTCCAGCCTTCGGCGCGTCACAATCCACGACGGCGCGACACTATAACCTATGCGAGCGTCACGGCTCGATTTTTGGATCGACCATCTGCATCCCGAGCCACTCGGCAATCAGCGCCGGCTTGTCGGCCCCGTCGATCTCGACCGTCAGTTCGTGCTTCAGCAACCAGCGTCCGCCGCCCTTGTCGTCGGCGGAAATGAGTTTGAAACGACCGCGAATGCGTGACCCTGCCGGCACCGGCGCCAGGAACCGTAGTTTGTCGAAGCCGTAATTCACGCCCATGACGACGCCCTCCAGCGGCGCCACCGCATCATAGCTCATGGCCGATGCGAGGCTCAGGGTCAGAAAGCCGTGCGCGATTGTTCCGCCGAACGGCGTCGCCTTGGCGGCTTCGGGATCGACATGGATGAACTGGTGATCTTCGGTGCAATCCGCGAAGGCGTCGATCCGGGCCTGGGTGACATCGAACCATTTCGACACCCCGACCTCCTGTCCGATCAATGCCTGTAGCTCACTCGTCTTGGTCATCGTGCGTTTCCTCTGTGCCTGTGAGGCGAGGTTGGCCGACCCGCGCGATCAAGTGAAGCCCTTCAGCCGCCGAAGCGCCCCTCGATGATCTCGGCGTACAGCGTCGGATCGACGTTGCCGCCTGAAAGCACGATGGCTGTCGTCCGTCCTGTCGTCCCGATCTTTCCGGCAAGCAGGGCCGCGAGCGGGACGGCGCCGCCCGGTTCGAGGACGATCTTGAGATGGCGGAACGCGAACCGCATCGCTTCCGCGACCTCGGCATCCGAGACAGTGATCGCCCCCGCCAGCCGTCGATTGATCGGCCAGGTCAGCATCCCCGGCATCGGCGACATCAGAGCGTCGCAGATCGACGGCGCGCCTTGTGGATGCCCGACCCGCTCCCCGGCCGCCAGCGATCGCGCGGTGTCGTCGAAGGCTTCGGGCTCGACCACGAACACCTTCGTCGCGGGACTGCGTTCAGCCATCACCAGATTGATCCCGGCCATCAACCCGCCGCCGGACGCCCCGCATAGCAGCTGGTCGAAGGGCGCATCCGCCTGATCCAGCATCTCCAGCGCCGTCGTCCCCTGACCCTCGATGATGAAGGGATCATCGAACGGCGGAACCAGGATCGAGCCGCGCTCGGCGGCGATGGCCGCGCCGATGGCCTCGCGGCTTTCGGTCCAGCGGTCGTAGAAGCGCACCTCGCCGCCGAAGCCGATCACGCCTTCGACCTTCACCCTGGGCGAGTCCGACGGCATGACGATGATCGCCGGCGTCCCGACCATGGCGGCGGCAGCGGCGACGCCCTGCGCATGGTTCCCGGACGAGAAGGCGACGACGCCGCGCGCCTTCTCCTCGTCGGTCAGTCGGCTGATGCGGTTGTAGGCGCCGCGAAATTTGAAGGCTCCGGCGCGCTGCAGGCTTTCCGCCTTCATCAGAACCCGCCCGCCGACCGCCGCGTTCAGAGCCGAGCTTTCGAGCAGGGGCGTGCGGACGGCGACTCCGTCAATCTGGCGGGCGGCGTCGAGGACGCCTTCATAGCTGGGCAGGTGCGTCGTCATATGCTCCCCTTAGCCCAAGACGCAGCCGGGAGAGAACCATGAGCCTGATCCTCGCCATCGACCAGGGCACGACCTCGACCCGCGCCATCGCCTTCGAGGTCGCGCCTCAGGCAGCGCGAAGCGCGGTAGGCGAAGAAAAAGGGGACCTGAGGCCCGTCGCGGTCAGCCAGATCGAACTGGCCCAGCATTTCCCCAAATCCGGCTGGGTCGAACATGACGCCGCCGAAATCTGGACCGCGACGCTCCAGACCTGTCGAGAGGTGGTGCGCAAGGCCGGCGGCGTCGCCCGCTTCAACGCCATCGGCATCACTAATCAGCGCGAAACGGCCGTGATCTGGGACGCGGCGACCGGCGAGCCGCTGCATCGCGCCATCGTCTGGCAGGATCGCCGCACCGCCGACGTCACCGCCCGCCTGACCGCCCAGGGCCACGAGCCGATGGTGCAGACCGCGACCGGCCTGATCCTTGATCCCTATTTCTCAGCGACCAAGTTCGCTTGGCTGCTGGATACTGTGCCCGGATCGCGCGAGCGGGCGGCGAAGGGCAAGGTCAAGCTGGGCACGATCGACGCCTGGCTGATCTGGAAACTGACCGGCGGCCGGGTCCACGCCACCGATGCGACCAACGCGTCGCGCACGTCTCTGATGGATCTGAGGACGGTCGAGTGGCGGGACGACCTATGCGCTTTGTTCGACATCCCGCGCGAAGCCCTACCTGACATCGTCCCCTGCGCGGGTGTGATCGGAGAGAGCGATCCGGCGCTGTTTGGCCAGCCTCTGCCCATTGCCGGATCGGCGGGCGACCAGCAGGCGGCCCTTGTCGGGCACGGGGCGCTGAAAGCTGGGGACGCCAAGATCACCTATGGCACCGGCGCCTTTCTGGTCGCCAATGTCGGCGCGGAGCCCGTGGCCTCGACACGGCGTCTGTTGGGCACGCTCGGCTATCAGGCCGACGGCCAGTCCGCCTATGCGCTGGAGGGGTCGATCTTCTCGGCTGGCTCGGCGATCCAGTGGCTGAAAGACGGGGTCGGGCTGATCTCAGAGTCGCGCCAATCGGAGGCGATGGCGCAGACCCTCAATGACAACGGCGGGGTCTATATGGTCCCCGGCTTCACGGGTCTGGGCGCACCATGGTGGGAACCGGAAGCGAGGGGGACCATCGTCGGGCTGACACGGGATTCCGGTCCGGCCCATTTCGTGCGCGCCGCGCTGGAAGCCCTGGCCTATCAGACGCGCGACCTGCTCGACGCCCTGGCCGCCGACGGCGCGCCGCCGCTGAAGACGCTGAAGGTGGACGGCGGCGTCACCGCCAACAGTTTCGCCATGCAGTTTGTCGCCGACATCTGCGAGGTCGAGGTGGAGCGTCCTGCCTTCCAGGAGATGACGGCCCTGGGCGCCGCGCGCCTCGCGGCCCTGGGCGTCGGCCTTTTGCCGGACTTGGAGGCGCGCCCGGCCGAGGCGCCCGCCTGCTGGAAACCACGCATGAAGGCGGACGAGCGCGAGCGTCTGCTTTCCGGCTGGCGTCGCGCGGTGAAGGCCGCCATCATCGCCGCGTCGGACCGGGCGTGAGATCCGGACGGCTCAAGGAAACGATGAGGACTGCCGCATGACCGACGCCGCCCCGCTGGACGCCCAAAGCGCCTTTTCCGGCACGCGCGAGGTCGATCCGCGCTATCGCCTGGACGAGGCGGCGCTGGACGCCTGGATGCGAGCCCACGTCTCGGGATACGCCGGCCCGCTGACGGTGCGACAGTTCAAGGGCGGCCAGTCGAACCCGACCTATGAACTCGTGACGCCCTCGGCCGCCTATGTGCTGCGTCGCAAACCGCCCGGCGTCCTGCTGCCTAGCGCCCATGCCGTGGACCGCGAGTTTCAGGTCATCTCGGCCCTGGCCGCGCAAGGCTTCCCCGTCGCCAAGCCGCATGCCCTATGCCTGGACGAAACCGTCATCGGCTCGATCTTCTATGTGATGGACAAGGTCGAGGGTCGGATCTTCTGGGATTTGAAACTGCCCGGCCTGACGCCCGTCGAGCGGCGCGCCGTCTATGAGGCCCAGACGGACACGCTGGCCCGGCTGCACGCCTTTGATCCGGCCGCCATCGGCCTGGGCGACTACGGCAAGGCCGGCAACTATTTTGCGCGTCAGGTCGGCCGTTGGACCAAGCAGTATCGGGCGTCTGAGACCGAGCCGGTTCCGGCGATGGACCGGCTGATCGCCTTCCTGCCCGAAAGCCTCCCGGCTGAAGGCCCGAGCCGCATCGTCCACGGGGACTTTCGTCTCGACAACATGATCCTCGCGCCGGATCGAGCAGAGGTTCGCGCCGTGCTGGATTGGGAGCTGTCGACCCTGGGCGATCCGATGGCCGACTTCTCCTATCTGCTGATCGCCTGGGCCATTCCGGCTTCGCTGCGCAACGGCCTCGCCGGGGCTGATCTGGAGGCCCTGGGCATCCCGTCCGTGGAGGAGACCGTCGAACACTACGCCGCCGCGACAGGCATGCGGCCCGCCAACCTCGACTGGCTCTACGCGTACAACCTGTTCCGCCTGGCCGCGATCTGCCAGGGCATCGCCGGCCGCGTCCGCGACGGCACGGCCGCCAGCGCCCACGCCAGGACCATGGCGGCCCAGGTCGGTCCGCTCAGCGACGCGGCGTGGGCCTTTGCGAAGCAGGCAGGCGCCTAGTCCCTGACGGCGGCGCCCAGGATGCGCTTGTCCGTCTTGCCTTGCACCAGCACCGCCACGGCCTCGCCGGGGCGGGCGGACGGCAGGGCGTAGAGCATCGGGCGGCCGCGCCATTCGCCCAGGCGCGTCACACCGCGCACGACGTTCATGTGCCGCACGGCCTGGCCGCGGTTCTCGCCCTGGCGGACCTCGACCACCTGAGGGCCGGGCGTATAGGTCACCGCCACCACCTCAGCGCCGCCGACCGGCGCGCGGCCGGAACCGACGCCGACGCCGGCTCCGTTCTCGCGGAATTCGATTTCCGGCGGCCAGGCCTGACGCACCGCCTCCTGATCAATGGCGGTTTCAAGCTCGACGCTGCGGGCGCCTGACACCTGACGTCGGCCGTCGATCACGACCTGGGGCGTCGAGACGCCGCGCTGGCGCAGGGCGGCGCGATAGGCGCGCTGGCGCTGAACGAACTCTGGCCGGGCGAAGGTGTCGGTCCAGCCCAGATAATCCCAGTAGTCGACGCCATAGGTCAGGGCGATGACGCCCGGCTGGGCCGCTGCCTTCTCCACCGCCGCATTCGCCTCGATGCAGCCGCCACAGCCTTGGGCGGTGAACAGTTCGACCACCACCGGCGGGCCGTTGGCCGTCGCATGGCGCGGCGCGAGCAGCGGACGCCCCGCCGCCGGCTGGGCCGCCGAGGCGACGGCTGCAAGGGCGCCCGCCATGACCGTGCCCGCGATGATCCAGCCCTTGGTGTTCATGCCGTCGTTCTTAGCCCTTGGGCTGCAATGGAGCGCCTCATATTCGCGTGAGGCTCTCTCCGATTCATTCAATCCATCAGTTGTTGCGACAGATAGACATAGTGGCGGGCCCAGCGACGGGCGTTGGCGACCGGGTCGGCGTCGTTGGAGTGGCCGCCGGCCGTGTCCTCATAATAGAGGTGGTCATAGCCCATATCCCCCAGGCGCGCAGCGAACTTGCGCGCATGGCCGGGGTGGACGCGGTCGTCGCGTGTGTTGGTGGTCAGATAGACGCGCGGATAGGGCTGGCCCGGACGGAGCTGCTGATAGGCGGAATATTTCGCGATCCACGCGGCTTCTTCCGGGATGCGCGGGTCGCCGTATTCGCCGATCCACGACGCCCCGGCCGGCAGTTCGTGATAGCGCAGCATGTCCACCAGCGGGCTCTCGATCACCGCCGCATTGAACAGTTCAGGGTGCTGGGTGATCGACACCGAGGTCAGGACCCCGCCGTTCGACCGCCCATAGATGCCCAGGCGACGCGGGCTGGTGATCCCGCGCTGTTCCAGATCGCGCGCTACGGCGGCGAAGTCGTCAAAGGCCTTCTGACGATCGCCGTCCAAGGCCGCCTGGTGCCAGTCGGGGCCGAACTCGCCGCCGCCGCGGATGTTGGCCTGCACGAAGACGCCGCCCCGCTCAAGCCACAGCTTGCCCATCTCGGGCTTGTAGGCCGGGTTGAGACTGACCTGGAAACCGCCATAGCCAAGCATGACGGTCGGGTTGGACCCGTCCAGCTTCATGTCGCGCGGGCGGGTGACGAAATAGGGGATCTTGGTCCCGTCGGTCGAGGTCGCCTCGAACTGTTCGGTCACGTCGCACGACGCGTCGAACTTGGCTGGCGCTGACTTCAGCGGGGTCAGGGTCGCGGCGCCCGCATCGGCCAGGCTTAGGGTTGGCGGAACGAGGAAGCCCTGGGTCGAGACGAAGACCTCGCCGCGTGATTTGGACGAGTCGCCGAGACCGACCGCGAGGTTGTCGGGGACCGTGATGTCCTGACGGCTCCAGCCGCGCTCGCCGTTCGAACGGAAGACGCCAGCACGTCCACGCACATTGTCCGTGTAGGAAACGACCACGCGATCCGACAGAACGCGAACGTCGCCTACAGCCTGACGCGCGTCAGGCGAGAAGATCAGCGGCGCGGCGTTGCTGACAACCGTCTCGCCGTCGGCCCGCGCCTGCAGCACCTCCAACGGCATCGACAGCAGGTCGCCGCCCTTGAACGCCGTCCCGCCGGTCAGGCTCCAGTTCTCTTCCGGCGAGAAGATCAGGGCGTCGTTCAGGACGCCATAGACCGAGACGCGGGCGGGCAGCCTAAGCTGGGTCGTCTTGCCGTCGTGCGCCAACTGCCATGTCTCGGACCGGAAGGTGTCCAGCGGACGGGTGATGATGACGGCCGTCACCTTGCCGTCCTTGGCGCGATAGACGGCGGGGCTCACGCCGTATCCGCCGTCGCCCTGTTCGCCGCGATAGACCTCGGTCGCCTGGGCCAGGGTCTGACCGCGCTTCAGCGTCTTGACGATGAAGGGATAGCCGGACTCCGTCATGGTGCCCGCGCCGAAATCGGTGGCGACCAGAAGCGTGTCGCGGTCCAGCCATTCGATGCGGTGCTTGCCTTCGGGCAGGCTGAACCCGCCGTCCACGAAACGCTTGGTCGTCAGGTCGAACTCGCGCACGACCACCGCGTCCTTGCCGCCGTCGGACAGATTGATCAGGCAGCGGGTGTCGTCCGGCGCCAGGCAGCCGGCGCCTTTGAACACCCAGTCTTTGCCCTCCGCCTTGGACAGGGCGTCGATGTCCAGCAGCGTCTCCCATTGCGGCGTTGCGGTCCGGTAGCTGGCCAGCGTCGTGCGACGCCAGACGCCCTTGGGATTGGTCGCGTCCTGCCAAAAGTTGCCGATGCCGTCGCCCAGGAAGGACGGGCTGGGGATGCGATCGGTCGCCGTCAGGATCGCCTGGGCCTCGGCGCGGAAGGTTTCGTAGCGCGGGTCGCCGGTCAGGACGGCGAGAGACTTGCGGTTCTCCTCAGCGACAAAGGCCATCGCCTCTGCCCCGTCCACCTGCTCCAGCGCCAAATGATCGTCCGCCGCCGCGACGCCCGCCGGGGTCAGGTCGCGGGGGAAGTGAGGCGGAGGGCTGTCGTTGGTCGAGACCATGATTGCATCGCCGCCGGTCGCGACCGGTGCCGTTGCGCAAGCGCCCATGAGAAGAGCCGGGATGGCGGCGGACAGGATCAGGTGACGCATGGCTTCAAAACTTTCCGCTCATCCCCGCGAAAGCGGGGACCCAGACCTTTGGGCGTTCGGCGTCGCCCGTTCGTACTGAATCTGATCCCAGTCGCCGAACCTTGCGAAAGCACTGGGTCCCCGCTTTCGCGGGGATGAGCGGAACCAGAGACTATTCCTGCGCCGGCGTGTCCATCAGGCGGCGCGACAGATAGGTGTATTCCAACGCCAGGCGACGCGCGGTTTCGCGCAGGTTCGCCCCGGCTGCGTGGCCGCCATCGACGTTTTCGTAGAACAGGACCGGATAGCCCAGCTCCTCAAGCCGCGCCGCCGCCTTGCGGGCATGGCTCGGATGGACGCGGTCGTCCTTGGTCGAGGTATGGATGAAGACTTCCGGGTAGGGCTGGCCCGCACGCAGGTTCTGATACGGCGAATATTGCTGAATCCAGGCGCGCTGCTCGGGGATGTCCGGGTTGCCGTATTCGCCGATCCACGAGGCTCCGGCCAGCAACTTGTGGAAGCGCAGCATGTCGAACAGCGGCACCTGGATGACGGCGGCGTTGATCAGGTCGGGTCGCTGGGTCAGCATCGCGCCCATGAACAGGCCGCCTTGCGAGCCGCCCATGATGCCCAGCTTGGGCTGGCTGGTGATGTCACGGGCGATCAGGTCCAAGGCCACGGCCTGAAAATCCTCATGCGCGCGCTGGCGGTTCTGTTGCAGGGCCGCCTCGTGCCAGCGCGGTCCGAACTCGCCGCCGCCACGCGTATTGGCGATGACATAGACGCCGCCCCGCTCCAGCCACAGCTTGCCGACCGTCGCCGAATAGCCGGGCAGCAGCGAGCTTTCGAACCCGCCATAGCCGTACAGCAGCGTGGGGTTGGAGCCATCCAGCGGCATGTCCGCCTTGTGCACCACGAAATAGGGGATCATCGTCCCGTCGGCCGAACGGGCCTCGTGCTGTTCGACCGTCATGCCGGCGGCGTCGAACTTGGCCGGCATCGACTTGACCTGATCGACCGCGCCGGTCGCGGCATCCGCCAGCCACAGGCTGGACGGGGTCAGATAGCCGGTGACGCTGACAAAGACCTTGTCGTCCCTCTCCGAGGCCGAACCGACGCCGACCGAGACGTTCTGGGGCAGGTCCAGCGTCGTGTGCGCCCATTCGCCCTGACCGGGGGTGTAAACCCGCACCGAACCGCGCACATTGTCGTACAGGGCCACGACCAGCCTGTTGCGCGTGACGTTGACGCCCTCGATGGCCTGACGCTCGGTCGGACGCAGCACCAGCTGAGCCGGGGTCGCTTGGTCGGCCAGCCAAGCCTCCAGCGGCCAGGCGATCAGGTCGCCGGTCTTGAAATCCTGACCCGACGGCGCGGTCCAATCCTGTTTCAGCGACACCAGAAGCTGGCCCTGGACCAGGCCGGTGATGTCCGACTTGGCCGGCAGCTGAAGCTGGGTCAGGGCGCCGTCGTCACCCAGGCGCCAGGTCTCGGACGAATAGAAGTCCACCGAACGGTTGATCAGCGTCGCCTTCACCACCCCGTCGGCGTCGCGCAGCGTATAGCCGGACACCGACACGTCGGTCGGCTGGCCAGTGAACAGGGTCTCGGCCTGGTCGGGCGTCTGGCCGCGCTTCATCCGCTTGACCACCATCGGATAGCCCGAGTTGGTCAGGGTGCCGGGACCGAAGTCGCGCGAGATCAGCAGGGTGTCCTTGTCGATCCAGGATGCGCCGCCCTTGGATTCCGGCAGGGTGATGCCGCCGTCGACGAACTTGCGCTCGACCGTGTCGAACTCGCGCAGGGTCACCGCGTCCTTGCCGCCGTTCGACAGGCTGATCAGGCAATAGCGTTCTTCGGGCTGAAGGCAGGTCGAACCCTTGTAGACCCAGTTCTGGCCCTCGGCCGCCGCCAGGGCGTCGATGTCGAGGATGGTCTGCCACTCGGGCGTGGCGGTGCGATAGCTGTCCAGCGTCGTGCGGCGCCACAGCCCGCGCACATGCTGGGCGTCCTGCCAGAAGTTGTCGATATGGCCGTCGTGGGTGAAGCCTGGCGACGGGATGCGGTCCTGGGCCTGGACGATCTCCAGCGCCTGCTGATGCAGAGTTTCGTAACGGGGATCGCCCTGCAGGACGGCGAAGGTGCGTTCGTTGTGGGCCTTGACCCACTCCATCGCCCGCTCGCCCTCAACCTCTTCGAGCCACAGATAGGGGTCGGTCGCGTCGCTGGTCGCGAAACCGCCAGATGCGGGGGCGGGTGAGGAGGCTGGGGTCTGGGCCATGGATACCGAGGTCAGGCTGGTGGAGGCGAGAAGCGTCGCAAGCGCGACGGCGGAAGCACGGATCATGGACAGGTCCCCGAAAACGAAGCCGGCACCTTAACGACGCCTTCCCGTGCGGCAAGCCGTGCGACCTTACCGTTTTGTCACACCGGCGGAACGCGCCGCATCATCCCTCGTCGGGAATGCAAAGCAGATTGCCGCACGCCTTGCAGTGGACGGCGTCGGGGTCGTGGTTCTGCAGGCCGCAGCGATCGCAGGGAAAATGCACCTTGTGCGGTCGGATCAGGGCCTGGGCGAGGCGCAGGAACAGGGTGATGCCGACCAGCATGACGGCTATGGACAACAACCGCCCCCACGGCCCCGGCAGGGTGACGTCGCCAAATCCGGTCGTCGTCAGGGTGGCCACTGTGAAATACAGCGCATCCACATAGCCGGCGATGCCGTCATGCCCCCTGAAGGTCGCATAGACGAAGCCGGTCGCCACGAAGACGAAGGTGATCAGATTGGCCAGGGCGCGCGCGATCCCTTCAACCCGCGTATCGTCGAACCGCGCCCCCACGGTGCGCCAGAAAAAGTCCGAGTTCAGCAGGGTCCACAGCCGCAGCATCCGCAGGAAGCCGAGATTGAACAGCCAGGCCGGAAACAGCAGGGTCGCCAGCACGAACAGGTCGACCCAGACGATCGGCCGCTTCAGCCAATCCTTGATGTTGGCATAGGCATAGGCCCGCGCGGCCAGGTCCAGGGCCAGGATGGCGGCGATGAAATAGTCCAGCGCATAGAAGGCCCAGCCCATGTTCTTCAGGATGGGCGCCGCAAGGAAAAAGCCGATGATCGCCAGGTCGATCACGATGACGGTCAAGCGGAACCGCACCGCCGGCGGTTGACTGCCGTGATACAGGTAGCGCAGCCGGGCGCGCAGTCGCAGGCCGTTGTCCTTGGGGTCGGTTTCGGTCTGGGACACGCTGGTTTCCGCGACGCTGGGTTGGGCCTATATGGCCTGCATGACCCGTCCTTTCGTCAAGATGAACGGCGCCGGCAATGACTTCGTCGTCGTCAATGCGCTGGAACAGCCGTTCGCTCCCGGCGAGGACCAGATTCGTGCGCTGGGCGACCGCCAGACGGGCGAAGGCTTCGACCAGCTGATCGCCATCGAACCGTCAGACACGGCCGACGCCTTCATGCGGGTGTGGAACGCCGATGGATCGATGGTGGAGACCTGCGGCAACGCCCTGCGCTGCGTTGGCTGGCTGTTGATGCAGGCGACCGCGTCGGACCGCGTGGTGATCGACACGGCGGGCGGCCCGACGACGGCGACGCGCGCCGGCGACCACCGTGTGACCGTGGACATGGGCAAGCCTCGCCTGGACTGGACCCAGGTGCCGCTGGCCGAAGAAATGGACACGCGAGGGATCGAGCTTCAGGTCGGGCCGATCGACGCGCCGCTCCTGCACACGCCCGGCGCCGTCTCCATGGGCAATCCGCACGTGGTCTTCTTCACCGACCGCCAGGACGACGGCTTCGTCACCGGATCCGGCTCGCTGGTCGAGCATCACCCGCTGTTCCCGCAAGGGGTCAATGTCGGCTTCGCAAACGTGCTGGACCGAGACTACATCCGTCTCCGGGTTTGGGAGCGTGGGGCCGGCCTGACCAAGGCCTGCGGCACCGGCGCCTGCGCCGCCCTGGTCGCCACCGCGCGGCGCGGCCTGACCGAGCGCAAGGCGACGGTGGTCGTCGATGGCGGCGAACTGGTCATCGACTGGGATGCGGAAACCGATCACGTCCTGATGACCGGGCCGGTCGAGATCGAACGGACGGGCGTGCTGTCGATCTGACGGCGGTGACGCTGACGCGCAGGTAAGGCTCCGGGCCGATTGCTAAGGCTTCCTCCGCGTCAAGGGTTGGCGCGGCCCGTCCCAGCCTCTAGGACACGAACGGTTACAGCCACGCCGACGCCCTGGACGACCGATGCCCGATCAGACCGAAAAGCAAACCTTCTCCGACGACGAAGCGCTGGACTTCCACCGCATCCCGACGCCGGGCAAGATCTCCATGGCGCCGACCAAGCCGATGGCGACCCAGCGCGACCTGTCGCTGGCCTATTCGCCGGGCGTGGCCGTGCCGGTCCTGGCCATCGCCGCCGATGCGGACAAGGCCTACGACTACACCTCCAAGGGCAACCTGGTCGCCGTCATCTCGAACGGCACCGCGATCCTGGGCCTGGGCAACCTGGGTCACATGGCCTCCAAGCCGGTCATGGAGGGCAAGTCGGTCCTGTTCAAACGGTTCGCAGACGTCGACAGCTTCGACGTCGAAGTGAAAACTACCGACCCGGACGAGTTCATCACGGTCGTCAAGAACATCGGCGACACCTGGGGCGGCATCAATCTGGAGGACATCAAGTCCCCCGAATGCTTCGTCATCGAAAGCGAGCTTCAGGATCTGCTGGACATCCCCGTCTTCCATGACGACCAGCACGGCACCGCCATCATCTCGACCGCCGGCCTGATCAACGCCGTGCATATCGCCGGCAAGAAGCTGGAAGAGATCAAGGTCGTTCTGGCCGGCGCCGGGGCGGCGGGCCTGTCCTCCATCGCCCTGATGAAGGCGGCGGGCGTCAAGGCCGAGAACACCGTGATCTGCGACCGCGACGGCGTCGTCTACAAGGGTCGCGACCACGGCATGGACCAGTGGAAGGCCGCCCACGCCACCGATACGCCGCTGCGCACCCTGGCCGAGGCCATGGTCGGCGCCGACGTGGTGCTGGGCCTATCCGCCAAGGGCGCGATCACCAAGGAGATGGTCGCGTCGATGGCGCCCAATCCGATCATCTTCGCCATGGCCAACCCTGACCCCGAGATCACGCCCGAGGACGTCAAGTCGGTGCGCTCAGACGCCATTATCGCCACGGGCCGCTCGGACTATGTGAACCAGGTCAACAACGTCCTGGCCTTCCCCTATCTGTTCCGCGGCGCGCTGGACGTGCGCGCGCGCCGCGTGAACCACGAGATGAAGATCGCCTGCGCCCAGGCCCTGGCCGCCCTGGCGCGCGAAGACGTGCCGGACGAGGTCGCCGCCGCCTATCGCGGACGCAAGCTTAAGTTCGGCCCGGACTACATCATCCCGACGCCCTTTGACCCGCGCCTGATCTGGTACATTCCGCCCTTCATCGCCCAGGCGGCGATGGACACCGGCGTGGCCCGCGTCCAGATCGAGGACATGGACGCCTATCGTCACGCGCTGCGTTCGCGCGTCGATCCGTCCGCCGCCCTGATGCAGAAGATCAGCTCGGCCGTGCGCGGCGGGCCGAACAAGCGCGTCGTCTTCGCCGAGGGCGAAGAACCCGCCGTCATCCGCGCCGCCTGGGGCTTCAAACAGGCCGACCTGGGCACGCCGATCCTGGTCGGCCGCGAGGATCTGATCCGTCAGAACGCCGCAGAGGCCGGTCTGAACTTCGACGAGCTGGGCATCGAGATCACCAACGCCCGCGTCTCCGACCACAATGTCGAGGACACCGACTGGCTGTACGAAAAGCTGCAGCGCCGGGGCTATCTGCGCCGAGACGTGCAGCGGATGATCAATCAGGACCGCAACTATTTCGCCGCCACCCTGGTCGCCAAGGGCCGGGCAGACGCCATGGTCGCGGGCGTGACCCGCAACTTCAACATGGCGCTGAAGGAGGTCCAGCGCGTGCTGGACGTGGACGACACCCTGATCGGCCTGTCAATCCTGCTGGCCAAGGGCCGCACCCTGTTCGTCGCCGACACCACCATCCACGAACTGCCGAACGCCGAGGAGTTGGCCGACATCGCCGTCAAGGCGGCCGATACGGTCAGGAAGCTGGGTCGCAATCCGCGCGTGGCCTTCCTGTCCTATTCCACCTTCGGCAACCCGCCCGGCGACCGCGCCGAGAAGGTGCGCGAGGCGATCCGCATCCTGGACAAGAAGGGCGTCGATTTCGAATACGAAGGCGAAATGCCGCCGGAAGTCGCGCTGGATCCCAAGGGGCATTCGGCCTACGCCTTCAACCGCCTGACCAAGCCGGCCAACGTCCTGGTCATGCCCGCCATCCATTCGGCCGCCATCTCGACCAAGCTGGTTCAGGCCCTGGGCGGCGCGACCGTGATCGGACCGTTGCTGGTCGGTCTGGAGAAGCCGGTGCAGATCGTCAGCTTGGGCGCCTCGGTCAGCGAGATCATCACCGCCGCCACCTTCGCCGCCTATGACGCCGGTCCCGCCTTCCAGGGCTCGGGCCTGACCTCGGCGCCGCGTCCCCCCGCGGCCGTGGTCGAGCGTTGAGCGAACCTTCGCCCTTTCCACCCGCCGCCCCGCCGCCCCGGCGGGTGGAGCCGGGCCTCTATCTGGTCGCCACCCCGATCGGCAACCTGCGCGACATGACGCTGAGGGCGCTGGACGTGCTGGCCGCCGCCGATCTGGTGCTGGCCGAGGACACTCGCGTCACCGCTAAACTTCTGAGCGCCTATGGTCTGAAGGCGAAGCTGGAACGGTGCGACGACCATGCGTCCGGCCGCGCCGCCGAACAGGCGATCGAACGGCTGCGTGAGGGTCAGGTGGTGGCCCTGGTTTCGGATGCGGGCACGCCTCTGGTCAGCGACCCCGGCTTCGTCGTCGCCCGCGCGGTGATCGCCGAGGGCCTGCCCGTCCATCCGATCCCCGGCGCCTCGAGCCTGCTGGCCGCCCTGTGCATCGCCGGCCTGCCGGCCGACCGGGTGCTGTTCGCCGGCTTCCTGCCGCCCAAGACGGCCGGCCGCACCGCCGCGCTGGACGGCTTGAAGGGTCAGCGCCAGACCCTGGTCTTCTTCGAAAGCGGGCCGCGCCTGAAGGACAGCCTGACCGATATGGCCGCCGTGCTGGGTCCGCGCCCCGCCGCCGTCGCCCGCGAGCTGACCAAACTCTATGAACAGTGCGTGCGCGGGACGCTGAACGACTTGGCCGTCGATCCGCGCCTGGACAGTCCCAAGGGCGAGATCGTCGTGGTGGTCGGCCCCGGCGAAGAGATCCAGGCGACCGAAGCCGACGCGGACGCCGCCCTGATCGACGCTCTTCAGACCCTGTCCACCGGCGACGCCGCCTCCGAGGTGGCCAAGGCCCTGGGGCTGAACCGAAAGACCCTATATCGCCGGGCGCTGGAGCTGAAGGGCAAGTGAAACGCCTGTCTCGTCCCGCGCCGGTCCGTCGCCCCAAGGCGGCGTGGCGTCAGGCGAAGGGCGGGATGGCCTTCAAGTCCGGTCACGCCGCCGAATGGATCGCAGCCTTCTGGCTCATCCTGCGCGGCTATCGCGTTCTCGGCTTCCGTCTGAAGAGCCGGGCCGGCGAGATCGATCTGCTGGTCTGTCGTGGTCGGGTGCTGGCGGTGGTCGAGGTCAAGCGCCGCGCGACGATGGAGGCGGCCCTCCTGGCGCTGAAGCCGGTCCAATACGATCGACTGGTCGCAGCGGGCGAGGCGATCCGACGCAATCGGCCGGGTCTGCAACGTCTGGATTTGAGAATTGATATGGTGGCGCTGGCTCCTTGGCGCGTTCCACGTCATCTTCGCGGCGTCGAGAGGCGCTGACGAGGGGATCGCATGACGCGCGAGGAGGCCGAGGCCGTCCTGACCGCCGCCGGTCAGGCCGAAGACGACGCCTTCCCCCTGCTGGAGGCGGCGATCGCCTGCGCCATCCATGACCATCCGTTGCGTGATCCCGAGCCTGTGCGCGCCCTGGCCCGCAACGCCTGCGAGCGGCTGAAGGAGCGGATCGGCGGCGAAGGTCCCGACGAGGCCCTGGCCGAAACCCTGTGCGCGGACCTGCGGCTGAACGGCGACCTGATCCATTACGACCATCCCGACAACACCGACATCATCGCGGTCGCCGAGCGGCGGCGCGGCCTGTCCGCCGTCCTGGCGGTCTTCTATCTGCACGCGGCGCGCGCGGCCGGCGTCACGGCTGCCGGCGTCGATTTTCCCGGCCATTTCATGGTTCGCGTCGAGACGCCCGAAGGTCCCGTTGCCCTGGACCCGTTCAGCCAGGGGCGGCTGATCCTGCCCAGCGAACTGACCCGGCGCGCGCTTCGCGCCGGTCTGATGCCGCACGTCGCGGATCGGCTGGATATCCTGATGGCGCCGGTGACGGATCGTCAGTCGCTGATCCGGCTGCAGAACGTGCTGTTCAGCCGCGCCATTCGCGGTCGGGATTATGAGGGCGCGGAGCGGTCGGCCCTACGGCGCGCCCTGCTGGATCCGGAGGATCACCGACCGTGGCTCGATGTCGCCTCGGCGCGCGAGAAGCAGGGGGCGCTCGCGGGCTCTCTGGATGCTCTCGCTCGCGCTCAGGGTCTGGACGGCGTCGAGGAGGCGCGGCGATTTACGACCTTCGAACGCGTGCGGATGCAGTTGAACTAGACGACGGCCTCGCCACGCAGCAGGCGAGGCAAGTCGCCTGTCGCGCCGCCCGCCTCCTGCATGAAGGCGCGGCGCAGAGGGCCGATGCGGTTGACCGCCGCCATGCCCAAATCGCGCGCCAGACGCACCGGCGCGATGTCGTTGGAGAACAGACGCACGAAGGCGTCGAAGCCCGCCGCTAGGGCCGCATTGTCAAACCGGCGCCAGCGGGCGTAACGCTCCAGAACGGTTTCCGACCCGATGTCTTCGCCCAGACGCGCGGCCTCGGCCAAAACCTCGGCCAGAGCCGCCGCATCCTTCAGCCCCATGTTCAGACCCTGGCCCGCAACGGGGTGAACGCCGTGCGCCGCATCCCCGATCAGGGCGATGCGCGGCGCGATCAGTTTCTCGGCCAGGCTCAGCGACAGCGGATAGACGAAGCGTGGGCCCTCGACCGTCGCCCCATCAAGAAACTCACCGAACCGCCGCATCAGATGGGCGTGGAAGCCGTCGTCCGAGGCGTCGCGCAACGCCTCGCCCCGCCGCGTCGTCTCGGTCCAGACCAGGCTGGCGCGCTGATCGGTCAGGGGCAGGATGGCGAAGGGGCCGCTTGGCAGGAAATATTCGTGCGCGACATTGCCGTGGTCGCGACCCAACCGCACCGTGGCCACGACCCCGCTCTGGCCATAGCCCCAACCGACGGTTTCGATTCCGGCGGCGCGACGCACGGTCGAGCCTCGCCCCTCGGCGCCGACAACCAGGGGCGCGATCAGGGTCGATCCATCGGCCAGGGTCACGGTCGCCTTGCCCGCATCGGTCGCGACGCTGGCGACAGAAGCCGGGGCCCGCACCGCGATCCCCGCGCGCGTCACCGCCTCGGCCAGGGCCGCACGGATGCGACGGTTCTCGACCATGTATCCCAGCGGCTCGCCCCCGGTGCGCCCGCCGATTTCGTCGGCGTCAAAGCGCAGGAAGGCGGGCGAGGCGGACCGGCTGGCCGCGCCCGGCCGACGCCCGTCCGTCACCAGAATATGATCCATCCGGCAGGCGTGGGGACGCAGGGTTTCGCCCAAGCCCAGCGCGTCCAGCATGAGGAACGTCGAAAAGGCGACGGCGGTCGAACGCCCGTCGAAGGTCGGCGCCAACTGGTGGCTGAAAGGCTGCGGATCGACCATCACGACCTTCAACTGCGCTTGCGCCGCCGCCAGAGCGAAGGCCGCCCCGGTCAGCCCCGCGCCGGCGATGACGATGTCGTAGCGTTCGGTGTCAGCCATCCGAGGCTTGTCGCGCCGTCGCGGCCAAAGGTCCAGAGGACGGTTTGTCCATCGCCAAGGCCAAGCTGGTAAACAGCCCCTTAACCCTGTGGGTGCGACAAGGGCGGTCGAACGTCAGCCGCCGGAAGGTTCGACCCTTCATGTCCACCGCCCTCGTCATCGGCCGTCAGGCCTGGATCAGCGCCCGCATCCTGTGGGACGCGCCCTTCGTAGTGCGGTTCAGAGGTGTGCTGCAGGCCCTATTGGCGACCCTGCTGTTGGTCGCCCTGGTGTCATGGAATCCGGCGGACGCCAGCCTGAATGCGGCCTCAAGCCTGCCGACGACCAACTGGTTGGGCGCGAACGGGGCCCTGTTCGCCGATCTGTTCATGCAATCGCTGGGACTTGCGGCCTGGCCCGCCGCCCTGCTGCTGGTCGCCTTCGGCCTGGCGCGCGCGGTCGGCGATGCGATCCAGCAAAGGCTCAAGCCCACGCCGTTGAAGGCCCTGGCCGCGACCGGCGGGGTGCTGCTGCTGTCCAGCGCGCTCGCCGCCCTGGCCGCGCCCGCCGCCTGGCCGCTCGCCGCCGGTCTGGGCGGTCTGTGGGGCGATGCGGTGACGGGTCTGGCGGCGCGCGGGATCGGCGCCCTGCATATTCCCGGCGGTCGGATCATCGCTGGCGTCATCTTCCTGATCGCCGGGCTGTGGCTCGTCGGTTTCGCCATCGGCCTGCGCGCCATGGATTTTCTGGACGCCCTGCACTGGGGCAAGTCGCTGCGCGCACCCGCGCCGCCTCAGCCGAAGCCCCAGGCCGCCCGCGAAAAGGCGCCCGCCAAGGCCCGAGCGCCCCGCGCCGCCCCACCGGAAGAGGCGCCGCTGGCCCCGACCTATGCAGAAGAGCCGCCTCAGACCGCCTATGACGACCTGCCGCCTTGGGAGGACGACGCCGTCCAGCCCGCGCCCCGGCCGTCGGCCGCCCGCCCGGTCGAGCCGCGTGTCGCCGCGGTCAAGGCGCCCAAGGCTCGCAAGGACGACGTGGACCAGCAGGCCTTCGACTTCGTGCGGCCCGAGGGTGACTTCGACCTGCCGCCGCTGGGCATACTGACAAAGCCGGCCCAGCGCGTCGGATCGGTGGACGAGGACTCCCTGAAACAGAACGCCAAGATGCTGGAGGGCGTGCTGCAGGAGTTCGGCGTGCGCGGCGTGATCGACCAGATCCGCCCCGGCCCTGTCGTGACGCTGTACGAATTGGTGCCTGCGCCGGGCGTGAAGCACGGCCGGGTGGTCGCTCTGGCCGACGATATCGCCCGGTCGATGTCCGCCCGCGCCTGTCGTATTTCCGTGGTCCAGGGCCGCAACGCCATAGGCATCGAACTGCCCAACGCCAAGCGCGAGACCGTCTATCTGCGCGACCTTCTGGCCAGCGCTGAGTACGACAAGAAGGGCCATCTGCTGCCCTTGGCGCTTGGTGAGACGATCGGCGGCGAACCCTATGTGGCCGATCTGGCGCGCATGCCTCACCTGCTGATCGCGGGCACCACCGGCTCGGGCAAGTCGGTGGGGGTCAACGCCATGATCCTCTCGATCTTGTATCGCCACAGCCCGGCCGAATGCCGCTTCATCATGATCGACCCCAAGATGCTGGAGCTGTCGGTCTACGACGGTATCCCGCACCTGCTGGCGCCGGTCGTGACCGATCCGAAGAAGGCCGTCGTCGCCCTGAAGTGGACGGTGCGCGAGATGGAGGATCGCTATCGCCGTATGTCCAAGCTGGGGGTGCGCAACATCGCCAGCTACAACGAACGCGCCCGCGAGGCCCAGGCCAAGGGCGAGCATTTCGAACGCACGGTCCAGACCGGCTTCGACGACCAGGGCCGCCCGGTCTATGAGTCCGAGAAGATCCGCCCCGAACCCCTGCCCTTCCTGGTCGTGGTCATGGACGAAATGGCCGACCTGATGCTGGTCGCCGGCAAGGACGTCGAGGGCGCGGTTCAGCGTCTGGCCCAGATGGCCCGCGCCGCCGGCATCCACCTGATCATGGCGACCCAGCGCCCGTCGGTGGACGTCATCACCGGCACCATCAAGGCCAACTTCCCGACCCGGATCTCCTTCCAGGTCACGTCCAAGATCGACAGCCGCACCATCCTGGGCGAACAGGGCGGCGAGCAGCTGCTGGGCCAGGGCGACATGCTCTACATGGCCGGCGGCGGGCGGATCACCCGCCTGCACGGCCCGTTCGTCGACGACAAGGAAGTCGAGGACGTCTGCAAACACCTGAAGGCCCAGGCCGAGCCCGACTATCTGGATCTGATCACCGACGAACCGGACGGCGACGGCGACAACGGCTATGACGAAGGCGGCGGCGGCGGATCGGGCGACGACCTGTACGATCGCGCCGTCGCCGTGGTCACCCGCGACCGCAAGGCCTCGACCAGCTACGTCCAGCGCCGTCTCCAGATCGGCTACAACCGCGCCGCCTCCCTGATCGAGCGAATGGAGCAGGAAGGCGTGGTCAGCCCCGCCAACCACGCGGGCAAGCGCGACGTCCTGGCCGGCCCGCCGCCGATGGTGTGACGAAAATCGAGGAACGGCTGCGGCTCGGAGCCGTTGTCTGACCCGCTATCGCGTCCAAGCTTCAGCATTTCGATGAACAGGGCTTCATCGCAGCGCCGGAATATGGTCAGGCTCGCGTCATTCCGACGCCAAGCCGACCGGGCAAGACGGCAGGATCGACAACCATCCCGAACGGGAGACGAACTTCATGACCTCGCGCGCCAAGACCGTGGCTATGGCCACATCCGACCTGCACCGCCGCAGCCTGCTGCTGGGCGCCGGCCTGACGACCGGCCTGATCGCGCTGGTCGCCTTCGACGCCGCCCACGCCCAGTCCAACCTGTCGGCTGAGGATCGCGCCGTGGTGCAACAGGCGCAGGGCTATCTGCAGGCCCTGACCTCGGCGCAAGGAACCTTCACCGAAACGGGTCCGAACGGCCAGACGCGCCAAGGCCGCTTCTATCTGCAGCGTCCGGGCAAGATGCGGTTCGAATACACCAACCCCGCCGGTCTGCTGGTGGTGTCGGACGGCTATAATGTCAAACGCTACGATCCGCGCCTGAACAGCTTCCAGCAGGTGCCGCTGGGTCGCACCCCGCTGTCTACCTTCCTGGCGCGTAATGTGCGGCTGGACCAGGGCGTGCGCATCGAGCGCGTGACCCGGATGGCTTCGGGCGCCTTCGCCATCACGGCGCGGGATTCCAACCGCCCGAACGACGGTCAGGTCGTGCTGGCCTTCGCCGGCAATCCGATGCGTCTGCAAGAGTGGACCATCACCGATCCGCAGGGCGCCCGCACCCGGACCCAGTTGACCGCGCTGCGGCCCGCGTCTGGCCTGTCTCCGCGCCTGTTCCAGCTCAGCGATCCGACCCGCCGTCCCGGCCGCAACTAAGGGCGTTCAGTCTAGAGTGTTCTTGAGGGCGGGTGACCATTCCTCAACCCCTGTCCCCCTAGATTCGCCGCATGAGCGCGACCGCCCCGCCATCCGGCGTCCCATCGCTGAAATGGATCGCGGCGGTCGGCGCGGGCGCCTTTGCTCTGTTCATGCTGGGCGCACTGGTAGTCGAACCGGCTCTTAATCGCCTGATCGCGCCGATCGACGCCCCTGTCGGACCTCGTGTGTATGGACAGGTCGTTATCGGGGAAGTCATGCTGTCCGGCCGCTACGTCGCCGCCAAGTCCGACATGGCGCTCGACGTGGACGGCGGCGCGCTGAGCACGACCACGGGCGGCCGCCTGACCTCGGCGCCGCATCGGCTGGTTCAGGCGGATCAGCCGGCCAGCGTCTCCAAAAGTTTCACCGACGCTATGGCCGTGCCGCCGATGGCCCAGATCGAGGTGCGGCGCGTCACGACTGACGAAGACACGCGGCTGTGCGGTGGTCATCCCGTCGGATGGCTGGCCCTGGCCGTGCGGCGCGACGGCTTCGTCCTGATGCCGGTGCGACAGGGACCGCCTCCGGGCGCCCTGCTGTCGGACGACCGCCTGTGCGCCGTGCTGGACCTCAGCCGATGATGCGAGCCCTGGTGCTGGCGGCCCTGGCAGGACTGGCGGCGGCGCTTCTGACCTGGACCCGCCCGGGCGCGATGGATCGGGCGACAGACCCCGTCGTCATTCAGGTGCTCGACAACGGCTTTCACACCGACATCGTCTTACCGCGCGCCGCGCTTGAACGTCGCGGCGGTCCTCTGGCGCTTGCGGTCCAAGCCTTGGCGCCCGGCGACTGGATCCTGATCGGCTGGGGCGATGCGAAATTCTACGTCGATCAGCGCCCGATTTCGGATCGGCTGCCCGACGGGGCGCGCGCCTTTCTGCATCCCGGCAATCGATCGGTGCTGATGCTGGCCCCTCGAGCCGAGGATCCGCGCCTGGCCTATGGCGAAGACAGCGCCGCCCTGACCCTGAGCCGCGCCGCGTTCGACCGTCTGGCCACGCGGGTCGAGGCCTCGCTCGATCTGCCGAACGGCCGGCCGCGCATCGCAGCCCTGCGTCCCGGCGACGACGCGCGCTTCTTCGCCAGCCGCGAGACCTTCTCCATCCTGCATCTGTGCAATCACTGGACAGCCGGCGTGCTGAACGCCGGCGGCGTGGCGATGCGTCCGGTTCCGGCCATCACCTCGGGCGAGGTGATGCGCTCGGTTCGAGCCGCCGAACGGGCGCGAAAACTGGACAGACCTCCGCTGCGGGACTAGACCGCCCGACTTTCGCCTATCCGGCCGGGTCCGATCCCCAGCGGGCGAACAAGAAGGAGAGGCCGATGGCCCACAAGCAACACACCCGCAACGCCTCCGGCCCCGCCGGACCCAGCCAGCGCCAGCTGCGCGCCGGCGAGCTGATCCGTCACGCCCTGGTCGACATCCTGCGCGAGGAGGATATCCGCGACGAGGCCCTGGCCGGGGTGTCCATCACCGTGACCGAAGTGCGCCTGTCGCCGGACCTGAAACACGCCACCTGTTTCGTCGAGCCTCTCGGCGCCGGCGTCGAGGCCGCGCCGACCAATGGCCATGAGAGCGAGATCATCAAGGCGCTGAACGTGCACGCCAAATTCGTGCGCGGCCAGCTGGGCCGTCGCCTGGACATGAAGTTCACGCCCGATCTGAAGTTCCGCCACGACGAAAGCTTCGACGCCGCCAGCCACATCGACCGCCTGTTCGACGACCCCCGCGTCCGCGCCGACCTGGAGCGCCGCGACGACGAGGGCGATCAGTGATCCTCCGGCCTCAAGTAGCGCGAAGCGCGGTAGGCCAAGCATAATGGCCCGCAAGAAGAAGGGCGACATCGTCGACGGTTGGGTCTGCCTGGACAAGCCGTTCGAGATGGGGTCGACCGAGGCCGTCAGCCGCATCCGTCGCCTGTTCAACGCCCAGAAGGCCGGTCACGCCGGAACGCTCGACCCGCTGGCCAGCGGCATCCTGCCCATCGCGCTCGGCGAGGCGACCAAGACAGTGCCGATGATGATGGAGGCGCAGAAGGTCTATCGCTTCACCATCAACTGGGGCGTCTCGACCGACAGCGTGGATCGCGAGGGCGAGATCATCGGCCGCTCCGACGTGCGCCCGACCGTCGATCAGGTGAAGGCCGCCCTGCCGGCCTTCGTCGGCGAGATCGACCAGACGCCGCCGCGCTTTTCCGCAATCAAGGTGGACGGCGCCCGCGCCTATGACCTCGCCCGCGACGGGGTGGAGTTCGAGCTTCAGGCCCGCCGGGTGACAATCCACTCGGCCGAGGTGACGGATGCGCCCGACGCCGACCACGTGGAACTGACCATCCGCACCGGCAAGGGCGTCTATGTCCGCTCGCTGGCCCGCGACCTGGCCGCCGCCCTCGGCGCCGAGGGTCATGTCAGCGCCCTGAGACGCGAGCGCGTGGGGCCGTTCAGCACGCAAAACGCCGTCACTCTGGATTCTCTGGAGGAAATGGTGCATAGGGGCGCCGCCTCGGAAGGCTTGCTTGCCGTCGCGACCGCTCTGGACGACATCCCGGAACTGGCCGTGAATGAACAGGACGCCTTCTCGCTTCGGCAGGGACGCCCGATCGTTCTGCTCCCCCGTCAGGTGGAAACCCTCAAGGATCGTCTTACCGGCGGTTCGCGCACGGTTTCAGCCTTTCAGGGCCAGACCCTCGTCGCGCTGTGTCAGTTGCGGGCCGGCCGGCTAGAACCCGACCGCGTTTTCAACCTCTAGGCCCGCGCCATCCGGCAAGGGCCGAGACCCCACGGCCTCAAGTAGCGCGAAGCGCGATAGGCCAAGAAAGGACTCTACGATGTCGGTTACTGCTGAACGCAAGCACGAGATCATCGCCGATAACGCCCGCTCCGCCGGCGACACCGGCTCGGCCGAGGTTCAGGTCGCGATCCTGTCGGAACGCATCGCCAACCTCACCGAACACTTCAAGACCCACAAGAAGGATAACCACTCGCGTCGTGGCCTTCTGAAGATGGTGTCGCAACGTCGCCGCCTGCTCGACCACCTGAACAAGGTCGACACCGGTCGCTACCAGGCGCTCATCTCCAAACTGGGCCTGCGCCGCTAAGGCGTCGGAACAGTGTAGAATACGCTTTCGAGGCGCGGGCGGTCACGTCCGCGCCTCGTTGTGCAACTAAGCGCTTCCAGGCCAAGTGGCTGCCGGTTGGCCGCCCGGGAAGCGCGACTACAAGACACGACCTGTGCGCCGCAGGACTTACCGGCGCAGCTGCGAGGGCCATGACGGTCCTCTCCCGGTCGTCGCGATGGCGCGGCGGCCTCTGGATCGAAGGACTGAACGCCGACGCATCCGCCCCATGATGGGACCCCGCACGGAATACGCCGTCCGGGATACGAAAGACGAAATATGTTCGACATCAAACGCAAGACGATCGACTGGGCCGGCCGCCCGCTGACCCTGGAAACGGGCCGCATCGCCCGCCAGGCCGACGGCGCCGTGCTGGCGACCTACGGCGAGACCGTGGTTCTGGCCACCGTCGTCTATGGCCGCGCGCCCAAGCCCGGCCTGGACTTCTTCCCCCTGACGGTCAACTACCAGGAAAAGACCTTCGCCGCCGGCAAGATCCCGGGCGGCTACTTCAAGCGTGAAGGCCGTCCGTCCGAGAAGGAAACCCTGGTTTCCCGCCTGATCGACCGTCCGATCCGCCCGCTGTTCGTCAAGGGCTTCAAGAACGAGACCCAGGTCGTCGTGACCGTGCTGCAGCACGACATGGAAAACGACCCCGACGTTCTGGGCATGGTCGCCGCCTCGGCCGCCCTGACCATTTCGGGCGTGCCCTTCATGGGCCCCATCGGCGCCGCGCGCGTCGGCCTGATCGACGGCGAGCTGGTGCTGAACCCCGCCATCGACCTGATCCCGTCCTCGGACCTCGACCTGGTGGTCGCCGGCACGCAAGACGCCCTGATGATGGTCGAATCCGAAGCCAAGGAGCTGTCGGAAGAGAAGATGCTCGAGGCCCTGATGTTCGCGCATTCGGGCATGCAGCCGGTGATCGACGCCATCATCGAACTGGCTGAACACGCCGCCAAGGAGCCCTTCGACTTCCAGGCCGAAGACCACTCCGACGTCGTCGCCTCGATCAAGTCGCTGGTCGGCGAAGACATCAAGAGCGCCTACACCCACGCCGGCAAATACGAGCGCCGTTCGGGCGTCGACGCCGCCAAGAAAGCCGCCGCCGCCAAGCTGGTGAAGACCGACGAGAACCCCGACGGCGTCGACGGTTCCAAGTTCTCGGCCGCCTTCAAGGAGTGCGAAGCCGAAGTCCTGCGTCGCGACATCATCGAGAACGCGCACCGCGTCGACGGCCGCGCCCTCGACAAGGTCCGCGCCATCGTGTCGGAAGTCGGCGTCCTGCCGCGCACCCACGGTTCGGCCCTGTTCACGCGTGGGGAAACCCAGGCCCTGGTCGTCGCCACCCTCGGCACCGGCGAGGACGAGCAGTACATCGACAGCCTGCAGGGCACCTACAAAGAGAACTTCCTGCTGCACTACAACTTCCCCCCCTATTCGGTGGGTGAAGCGGGCCGTATGGGTTCGCCCGGCCGTCGCGAAATCGGTCACGGCAAGCTGGCCTGGCGCGCGATCCGTCCGATGCTGCCGACCAAGGAAGACTTCCCCTACACCATCCGCCTGGTCTCCGAGATCACCGAGTCGAACGGCTCGTCCTCGATGGCCACGGTCTGCGGTTCGTCGCTGGCCCTGATGGACGCCGGCGTGCCGCTGGTCCGTCCGGTCTCGGGCATCGCCATGGGCCTGATCCTGGAGCCGTCGGGCGAGTTCGCCATCCTGTCGGACATCCTGGGTGACGAAGACCACCTGGGCGACATGGACTTCAAGGTCGCCGGCACCTCGGAAGGCATCACCAGCCTTCAGATGGACATCAAGGTCGCCGGCATCACCAAGGAGATCATGAAGCAGGCCCTGACGCAGGCTTCGGCCGGTCGCCTGCACATCCTAGACGAGATGTCCAAGGCCATGGATGCGCCGCGCGCCGAACTGGGTGAACACGCGCCCAAGATCGAAACGGTCAAGATCCCCGTCGACAAGATCCGTGAAGTCATCGGTTCGGGCGGCAAGGTCATCCGCGAGATCGTCGAGAAGACCGGCGCCAAGATCGACATCGGCGATGACGGTACCATCAAGGTCGCCGCCAACGACCAGGAGAAGATCGACGCCGCCAAGGCCTGGATTCAGTCCATCGCCTCGGAGCCGGAAGTCGGAACCATCTACTCCGGCAAGGTCGTCAAGGTCGTCGATTTCGGCGCCTTCGTGAACTTCTTCGGCGCCAAGGACGGCTTGGTCCACGTGTCCCAGATCGCTCTGGAACGCGTCGCCAACCCGGCCGACGTCCTGTCGGAAGGCCAAGAGGTCAAGGTCAAGTTCCTGGGCTTCGACGATCGCGGCAAGACCAAGCTGTCGATGAAGGTCGTCGATCAGGAAACCGGCGAAGACCTGACGGACAAGATCAACGCCGAGCGCGCCGAGCGCGGCGAGGCCCCGCTGTCGGAAGACACCGGCGGTCGTCCCAAGCGCGACGGTGATCGCGGCGGCGATCGCGGACGTCGTCGTCGCGACTAAACGGCTTCGCATCCCAGACTGATGAGGCCCGGCGGAGCGATCCGCCGGGCCTTTTCCTTGGGCGCCGCCAAAGCCTGTCGGGAATTTCACTTGCCGCCCCGGCCCATGCGGTCTCCATTGCCGCATCCAGTTTCGAGAGGCCGTTCCATGTTCGATCGTCGTCGTCTTCTTCAGTCCGCCGCCTTGGGCGCCGGCCTCGTCGCCGTGGGCGGCCCCGCCTTGGCTCGTCAGGCCGGGGCATCTGAGGGCGACGCCGCCGACCAGCTGAAGACCTTCATGGACGCCACGTTCGAGCAGACGCTGGACAAGAGCCCGGAGGTCGTCACCATGTTCGGCCTGGACAAGGGCGACCGCGCCGCCGCCAAGTCCAAACTGACCGTTCCGACACGCGCCGAGGAAGACGACCAGCGCGCCTTTACGCGTCGCCAACGCGCCGAACTGTCCCGCATCGACCGCTCTAAACTCGATGCCCGCAACGCCAACTACTACGACAGCCTGACCCAGAATCTGGACGGGGTGATCGCCACCTACGACATCCCTTACGGCCAGGGCGGCTGGCCCAATCCGTACCGCGTCAGCCAGCAAGGCGGCGCCTATCAGTCCACGCCCGACTTCCTGGCCAACCAGCACACCATCGAGACGGCCGCCGACGCCGACGCCTATGTCGCCCGCGTCAACGCCTTCGCCGACGTGCTGCTGGCCGAGACGGATCGACTGAAGGAAGACTATGCGCTGGGCGTCATCCCGCCCGACTTCATCCTGGCCAAGGCGATCCGCCAGCAGGACGGCGTCCTGGCGACGCCTGCGGCGACCTCGCCCCTGACCCAGTCGGTCGTGGATCGGGCCCGCGCCAAGGGCCTGACCGGCGACTGGGGCGCGCAGGTGGAACGGCTTGTGACCGAGCGGGTCTATCCGGCCCTGGCCGCCCAAAACGCCGTGCTGAAGGCGGCCCAGCCGAACGCCGTGCACGAGGCCTCGGTGCGCCGCCTGCCGCAGGGCGAGCAGTATTACGCCAACAGCCTGCGCTACATCACCACGACCCGGCTGACCGCCGACGAGATCCACCGCACCGGCGTGGAACAGATGGCGGATCTGACGGCGCGCGCCGATGTCCTGCTGAAGGCGCAAGGCCTGACGCAAGGCTCGGTCGCCGAACGGATCAAAGCCTTGGGGGATGATCCCAAATACGTCTACGCCAACACCGACGCCGGCAAGGCCGAGCTGATCGCTAAGCTGAACGCCCAGATGGCCGACATGCAGGCCCGCCTGCCCAACGCCTTCGGCCGCCTGCCCAAGGCTAAGGTCGAGATCAAGCGCGTCCCGCCAGAGATCGAGGCCGGCGCGCCGATGGGCTATTACAACTCGCCCAGCCTGGATGGGACGCGGCCCGGCATCTACTGGATCAATCTGAAGGACACGGCGGAATGGCCGTCCTGGACCCTGCCGACCCTGACCTATCACGAGGCGACGCCGGGCCACCACTTGCAGATCAGCTTGCAGCAGGAGAGCGAGTCGGCGCCGCTGCTGATGAACCTGCTGGGCTTCTCGTCCTACGTCGAGGGCTGGGGGCTGTACGCGGAACAGCTGGCCGACGAACTGGGCGCCTATGAGAACGATCCGGTGGGTCAGATCGGCTACCTGCAATCGCTGATGTTCCGCGCCGCGCGCCTGGTCGTCGACACCGGCATCCATTCCAAGGGCTGGAGCCGCGAAGAGGGCATCCGCTACATGATGGAGGCCTATGGCGATCAGGAAGGCGCGGCGACGTCCGAGGTCGAACGCTATTGCGGCTGGCCGGGCCAGGCCTGCGCCTACAAGGTCGGCCACAACGAATGGGTCCGCCTGCGCGAAAAGGCCAAGACGACCCTGGGGTCCAGGTTTGACATCAAGGGCTTCCACGACACCGCGCTCGCCGCCGGCGGCGTACCCCTGTCGGTGCTGGAACGGATCGTCGACGGCTGGGTCGCGACCCAGGCCTAATCTGCGACGGTCAGGCCGTCGGCCTGGCGCAGGCGATTGTGGATGTCGGTGGCGGCGACGGCGGCTTCGGCGGTCGCGACGGCGATCTGGTTGAGGCCGCGCACCACATCTCCGGCGGCATACAGGCCCGGCACGCTGGTGGCCTGGTGCAGATCGACCTCCAACCGGCCGTCGTCGGCCAGACGCGCGCCCAGCCCCCGGGCCAGGTCGGCGTTCGGCGATGTGCCCAGCGCTGAATAGACCAGGTCGAATGCGCGGCTCTGGCCGGCGTAGCTCAGGGCCGTCACCCGGTCGTTCTCGATGTCGATCGCGTCCAGCGGCGCCAGGATCAGTTCGACGCCCAGCCGTTCCAGTTCGTCACGCCGGCTGAGCGCGTCGGGCGCGCCGATATGGATCAGGGTCACACGGTCGGAATAGGTGCGCATGAAGGCGGCCTCGCGCGCGCCCTTGTCGCTCTGGCCGATGATGGCCACGGCCTTGTCGGTCGCCTCGTAGGCGTCGCAAATGGGACAGATGCGGACCAGCGCCTTTTGCACCGCCGCTTCGACGCCCGGCAGATCCGGATGATGATCGACGACCCCGGTCGCCAACAGGACGGCGCGGGCGCGGACAGCGCGGCCATCCATCTCAGCGACGAAGCCGTCGCCGTCGTGGCTCAGGCGGTGGACGCGACCCGGTTCGACGACCGCGCCATATTCCTCGGCCTGTTCGCGCATGCGCTTCAGGATGTCGGCGCCGGTGATGCCGGCCGGAAAGCCCGGCATATTGTGGCTGAGCGGGATCCAGCAGGCGCGGGGCGCGCCGCCATCCACCACCAGGGTCCGCCGCCGAAAGCGGCCCAGATAGGTCGCCGCCGTCAGACCGGCCGGGCCCGCGCCGATGATCAGAACCTCCGGATCGGTCATCGCGTGCGCCAGCTGACGGGCCAGAGGTCTGACGGCACGCCGGCGCATTCGCCCATCACGCTTTCCTGCGTCAGGGCGAAGCCCTGTCCCGTCCAGGCCCAGGTCTGCGCCGCGCCGCAATCGCCGATGCCCCGCGCCTTGGCGAAGGCCGACAGTGTGCGGGTCTTGGGATCATAGGCGCCGTTGACGGTCGCATTGTCCGGCATGACGGGATCGGAACCCGGCCCTTCCGATCCGGCGAAGATCGCGGGCCGAGGGTCGCGACCGCCCGGTCCTGTCAGATACCAGTTGTGGGTGACGTTATAGGCGCCCGATCCGCAGGGCACGGCCCACAGCTCGGTGCGGGTGTCCAGCCGGGCGGACATGACCATGTCGCTGACGGCTGGCATGGCCGACTCCTTAAGGCAGTCGCCGACCTCGGTGCGAGCGCGCAGTGCGGCGGGCAGGCGCTGGTTCTGATCGCCGAACCCAGCCTGATCGACGGCCGGAGCAGGGGTGACGGTCGGCAGCGGCGGCGCGACCGGAACGAGGGCGGCCGGGCGGTCGCCGCGTCGGATCAGGGCGGTGGGCGTATCCAGACGTCCCTGCTTCTCGTCGATCCACAACAGGGCGGCGGCGGCGCCGTGCAGCGAGACCTCCTGGGTCGAGGCGCCGCGAATGATCATGACCTTGCCCTGGGCCAGGGCGTCGAGAGCGGCGCGGGCGCCTTCGCGGATCTCGCCGATCGGCGCCTCGACGTTGCTCGCGTCGCTGAGCACGGCCGGATAGGCGCGGCCGTCGATCGTCAAGCTGAGGGGTCCGGCGCCCTTGGCCTCGCCGTCGGGCCAATAGCCGAAGAGGATTTGCGGCTGGGCGTCCGGGCCGGGCGCCAGGCTGATACGGACCCAGCCTGCGGCGAACTCTGGCGCAAAGCCGAAGGCCCAGCATGTCCCGTCGTTGCCGCAGGTGGCGCTCCAGTCCCGGAAGGTCTTGGTTTCAGGGCGGATCTGAAGCACCGGCGCGGCGGCGGGCGCAGCCGCGTCGGTGGCCTTGGTCGCAACAGGCGCCTTGTCCGCATCCCTGTCGCCACAACCGGCGACGACGAGCGCCGACACGGCGAGGGCGGACAGGCCTGGGGCTGATCGGGCGACGCCGCGCCACAGGCCGTTCGGGGTCATGCCTTCTTCAACTCCGACGGCTTGTGCGCCGCGCGTGCGCCGGTCTTGGCGCTTTCGACGATATACTCCGGATTATCCTTGGAGGCCGCAACCTTGTGGCCCTTGATCTTGGTCTCCGAGGTGACCTTCTTGACCACCTTGCCGGTCGTGGTGCCCTGGCTGTGGTCCCACTTCACCTTGTCGCCAGCCTTGAACGTCTTTTCTGACATGACGATGACTCCTGCTGTGTCGCTTCCTGTTCAGCGATCAGCCTGCGCATCAGTTCCGCATCGACCACGGGCGGCGCCTCGCAGAAGGTGATGATCCAACGATCCACCAGCTGGCGCTCTTCCTCCGTCATCCTGCCGTCCGTCACTGTTGCCAAGCCAAAGAGAAGTCCGCACCCGCCAAAGGGTTCAGGATGGATCTGCGTTATTCCGGGCGGCGACGACGGGCGGCGGGGTTTGCGCGGGCGCGCGGCCTCGCTATACCGCCGCCACGACATTCCCTTCCCCACAGTCACAGGCGGACCGCACGCATGGCCAAGATCAAGGTCGAAAACCCCATCGTCGACATCGACGGCGACGAAATGACCCGCATCATCTGGCAGATGATCAAGGACAAGCTGGTGTTCCCGTTCCTGGATCTCGAGCTGGACTACTACGACCTGGGCATGGAGCACCGCGACGCCACCGACGACCAGGTGACGATCGACGCGGCCCACGCGATCCAGAAGCACGGCGTCGGCGTGAAGTGCGCCACCATCACCCCGGACGAAGCCCGCGTGCAGGAGTTCGGTCTGAAGAAGATGTGGAAGTCGCCGAACGGCACCATCCGCAACATCCTGGGCGGCGTGGTCTTCCGCGAGCCGATCATCTGCTCGAACGTGCCGCGCCTGGTTCCGGGCTGGACCCAGCCGATCGTCGTCGGCCGTCACGCCTTCGGCGACCAGTACAAGGCCACCGACTTCCTGATGCCTGGCCCCGGCACCCTGACGATCAAGTTCGTCGGCGAGGACGGCGAAGTGATCGAGCACGAGGTCTACAAGGCCCCCGGCGCCGGCGTGGCCATGGCCATGTACAACCAGGACGCCTCGATCCGCGAGTTCGCCCACGCCAGCTTCGCCTATGGCCTGCAGCGCAACTACCCGGTCTATCTGTCGACCAAGAACACGATCCTGAAAGCCTATGACGGCCGCTTCAAGGACCTGTTCCAGGAGGTGTTCGACGAACACTATGCCGCCGAGTTCAAGGCGCGCGGCCTGACCTATGAGCACCGCCTGATCGACGACATGGTTGCGGCCGCGATGAAGTGGTCGGGCGGCTTCGTCTGGGCGTGCAAGAACTATGACGGCGACGTGCAGTCCGACGTCGTGGCGCAGGGCTTCGGCTCGCTGGGCCTGATGACCTCGGTCCTGATGACGCCGGACGGCAAGGTGCTGGAAACGGAAGCCGCACACGGCACCGTGACCCGCCACTATCGCCAGCACCAGAAGGGCGAGGCCACCTCGACCAACTCGATCGCCTCGATCTTCGCCTGGACGCGCGGCTTCAAGCACCGCGCCAAGCTGGACGGCAACGCCGCCCTGGACCAGTTCGCCGACACCCTGGAGAAGGTGGTCGTTGACACCGTCGAGGCCGGCTTCATGACCAAGGATCTGGCGCTGCTGGTCGGCGACCAACAGGGCTGGCTGACCACCGAGGGCTTCCTCGACAAGGTCGCCGAGAACCTGAAGACCGCTCTGCCGGACGTGGGTTGAGGACAAGGGGGGAGCTGGAACGCCACGAGGCGTCTAGCCCCCTCCACCGCTTCGCGGTCCCCCTCCCCCGATGGGGGAGGAGACGGTCCTCAAGCAGCCCGAAGGGCGGTAGGACAAACAAGAATGAGCCCCGTCGGATCGCTCCGGCGGGGCTTTTCGTTGTGCGAAGGGCCGGGGCGTGCATGATCGGCGGTAATGAGGATGCGTTCGTGAAGCGGCTGTTCGGAAACCTGGTGCTGGCGGCGGTGGTCGTGGCGGTGCTGTCCTTCTTCGCGGCGCCCGCGGTGGCCTTCTTCGCCATTCGGTCGGCGGCCGAGGCGAACGACGTGGCGGGGCTGGCGCGGCTGATCGACTTCAACGCGGTGCGCCAGTCGTTGCGGCCGCAGCTGGCGGGACGGCCGGAGGCGATGGCGCCCGCGTCGTCCTTCCTGGAAGACCCCATTGCCGCCTTCCGGCGTCAGATCGAGCAGAACCCGATCCTGCGCCAGCCGGACGTCGACGCCTATCTGACGCCGGCCGCCCTCGACGCCTTGCTGAAGGGCGAGGGCCGATACGCCAGCCAGCGCACGGCGGCGGGCGTGGCGCCGGCTTCTGAGCGCAGCCGCAAGCCTTGGCCCAGCCCCGCCTATTGGAGCGTGAACCGGGCGCGGATGGCGGTGACGGATCAGGGCGGGTCGCGCACCCTGTTCACCTTCGAGCGGCGCGGGCCGTTCGAGTGGAAGCTGGTTCACATCGGCCTGCCCGACGGGACGGCCCCGGCGGCGCCGGCCGTCACCGTCACCCCGCAATAAACCCGGCAACCGACGCCGCCCAGCCTGCGTTGGCTTTCCAAGGAGACGACATGAGCCGCAAGATCATAACCGGAGCCCTGATCGCCATCGTCATCGGCGTG
The DNA here is from genome assembly GCF_900445985.1 of Brevundimonas vesicularis. Lineage (GTDB taxonomy): Bacteria > Pseudomonadota > Alphaproteobacteria > Caulobacterales > Caulobacteraceae > Brevundimonas > Brevundimonas vesicularis_D. The sequence continues at coordinate 615,252 of NZ_UAQP01000014.1, read as the reverse complement.
GTCGTCGCCCTGTTCGTTTCGCCCTTCATCGCCGCCCAGGCGCTGGTGCGGGCCGCGCGGACCGGGGATGCGGCCGGGCTGGAGCGGCAGGTGGACTTCCCGGCGTTCCGCACCAGCCTGAAGAGCGAGCTGAACGCGCGCGCGGCCCTGGAAATCCGCAACCGGACCAAGGGCGACACGGGCCTGGCGGCGCTGGGCATGCTGCTGGCTCCGTCGCTGGTCGAGGGGGCGGTCGACAACTTCGTCACGCCGCAAGGCATCGCCGCCATGGTCCGCTCCGGCGAGACGCCCGAGCCGGAGCGGCCCGTGCCCGCCGACGACACGCCGGCCGTCGACAAGGACAAGATCCGCCAGTCCTGGGCCTATCGCGGGCTCAACACCTTCGCCGTCACCCTGACGCGCGACGACCGGCCGGACGATGCGCTGGTGCTGATCATGGAACGCCGGACGCCGTTTACCTGGAAGCTGGCCGGGGTCGATCTGACGCCCGATCCGATGGCGTGAGGCCTGCTGTTGCATACCTCTTGCAGGGACAAAAGCAGAACACTACATTGTCCAGAGTTGACGCAGGACTTTTTAAGCGAATTGCCCTAGTGCACGAATCAGGCTGATCCGCGCTGGAGGTGTGTGTGGCTACTCCACAGATTTCGGCCAGTGTTTGTGAGCGGTTCTTGGATTTGGCGAATAAGCCTTGTCCGGCACCTAATCCTACGCCGGCTGTAGTAGCTGCTGCATCGGAACCTGAGTGGGATGCATTGGCCACGTCGCTGGCCTCAATCGGCAACACCTTTGCTATGGGGTCGTTGTTAATTGGTGTTTTAGCCCTGTTTGCAGCCATTGGCTGGGGGTTGTGGGTCAAGAAATGGGCTGAGGATGCAGCCAAAGCCGAGGCAAGAATTCACGCCAGAGCAATGGTTGAAGAGTGGTGTCGAACGGAAGCGCCACAAATTATCCGTCGGCACTTGGATAACTTACAGAATACGTCGCTCGGTCGCGTCGATGACGGCGAGGCAGCAGATGAGATGGGAGAGGAGGCGGGATGAATACGAAAGTTGACCCGTTAGCGCTTGCCGAGAAGTATTGGGGCGATATCCCCGTTCCCGTCTTCGAAATCTTGAGTGAACTTGGCCTAGGCCCCGACCGGCCTGCAATGGCTGAGAACGTTTCTGGCTGGATAGAGCGACGTGGAGACGGCACATACAAAGTTGCCGTGAACCCCACACATGCGTTGGTTCGTCAGCGATTCACGGCCGCACACGAGTTGGGTCATTACATTTATCACCGCGAGTTGTTGGGGGCGGGTGTAGGAGACTCTAGGGCCTATCGTCAGGAGGGCACACCTATACCTCCCAATGCAGCGATCCAGCCCATGCACGAGCGTCAAGCTAATAGCTTTGCGGCAAATCTTCTAATGCCGCGTAGCTCTATAACTGCGCTTCAAAATCTCGGCGTTAATACCGTGGCGGGTTTGGCCGAACGTCTCCAAGTATCTCAAGATGCCATGCGTATTCGGCTTGGATTGCCACGTATTTAATTATCTATCCAAACGCTAGTCTCCAATCGGAACTAGACTTTGAGTGGATTGCTGCGCCAACAAAGTAGCACGACTACCGCCACAAATATTTCGCTTGCTCCAAGATCAGGCGACTTGAAGGCCCCCGGTCTCGCTGCGCGGACCGGGGGATGACAATATTATCCCGCCAGCGCGGCCCTTACCGCCGCTAGGCCGTCTTCGGCCTTGGAGCCGTCGGGGGCGCCGCCTTGGGCGAAGTCGGGTTTGCCGCCGGCGCCCTGACCGCCCATGGCGATGACGGCGGCGCGAGCCAGGTCAGCGGCGTTGACGCGGTCGGTCAGGTCGGAGGTCACGGCGACGGTGACCGCGGCCTTGCCCTCGGTCACGCCGATCAGGGCGACCACGCCGGTGCCGACCTGTTTCCTGAAGTCTTCGGCGACGCCGCGCAGACCCTTGCCGTCCACGCCGTCCAGCACGCGGGCCATCAGCTTGACGCCGTTGATCTCCTCAGGCGCGGACGCGCCAGAGCCGCCGCCCAAGGCCAGCTGCTTCTTCAGCTCGGCGACCTGTTTCTCCAGCGACTTGACCGAGGCGGTAAGGCTGTCGACGCGGGCGGGGACGTCGGCGGTCTGGACCTTGAAGCTTTGAGCCAGAGAACGGGCGACGCCGGCCTGGGCCAGCAAGTACTGACGCGCGGCCTCGCCGGTCAGGGCCTCGATCCGGCGCACGCCGGCGGCGACGCCAGTTTCCTGAACGATCTTGAACAGGGCGATGTCGCCGGTGCGGGCGACGTGGGTGCCGCCGCACAGTTCGACCGAATAGGGGGCGTTGTCGCTGACCAGCGAGCGCCCCAGCGTCAGCACGCGCACCTCGTCGCCGTACTTCTCGCCGAACAGAGCGATGGCGCCGGCCTCGATGGCCTCTTGCGGGGCCATCAGCTTGGTTTCCGCCGGGACGTTCTGGCGGATGACGGCGTTGACCTCGGTCTCGATGGCCGACAGTTCGGCCTCGGTGAGCGGGGCGCCGTGGCTGAAGTCGAAGCGGGCGCGCTCGGCGTCGACCAACTGACCCTTCTGGGCGACTGCGGGGCCGAGCACATTCTTGAGCGCCGTATGCAGCAGGTGGGCGGCGGAGTGATTGGCGCGGCTGGTGCGGCGCTTTTCGGCGTCCACCAACTGGGCCGCGCGGGTTCCGATCTCCAGCTTGCCGGCCGTGACCTGGGCCACCAGGACATGCAGGTCGCCGGCGTGTTTGCGCACGTCGATGACCTCGGCCTCTCCGTCAATTCCATCCGAACTGGGCCATTCCAGGGTTCCGTGATCGCCGGCCTGGCCGCCGCTTTCGGCATAGAAGGGGGTGGTGTCGAACAACACTTCGACGATGTCGCCGGCCTCGGCCGTTTCGACCGGCGCGCCGGCGTTCATCAGGGCCAGGACCTCGCCCGAGCCTTCGATATTGTCATAGCCGGTGAAGACGGTCGGCCCCATCCGGTCGCGGATCGCCAGCCATTCGTTGGTGTTGGCGGTCTGGCCCGAGCCCTTCCAGTTTTCGCGCGACCGCTGGCGCTGTTCGGCCATGGCGGTCTCGAAGCCGTCGACATTGACCGAGAAGCCGCGACGACGGGCCTCATCCTGGGTCAGGTCCAGCGGGAACCCGTAGGTGTCGGACAGGGTGAAGGCCGTCTGGCCGTCCAGCATGTCGCCGGGACGGAAGCCCTGAACCGCCGTGTCGAACAGGGCCATGCCGCGGCCGAGCGTGGTGCGGAAGCGGACCTCTTCCTGCTTCAGCGTGTCCTCGATGAAGGGCTGGGCGCGGGCGAGTTCGGGATAGGCGTCGCCCATCTGGGCCACCAGGGTCGGGACCAGACGGTGCATCAGGGGGTCGGCGGCGCCCAGCAGGTGGGCGTGGCGCATCGCGCGGCGCATGATGCGGCGCAGCACATAGCCCCGGCCTTCGTTCGACGGGGTGACGCCGTCGGCGATCAGGAAGGACGACGACCGCAGATGATCGGCGATGACCCGGTGGCTGGCGGCCTGATCGCCGTCCGACTTGGTCGCGGTGGCGTCTTCGGACGCGGCGATCAGCGTCTTGAACAGGTCGGTTTCGAAAACCGAATGCACGCCCTGGAGCACGGTGGTCATCCGCTCCAGACCCATGCCGGTGTCCACGCTGGGCTTGGGAAGGTTGCGAACGATCTGATCGTTCTCCTTCTCATACTGCATGAAGACGTTGTTCCAGATCTCGACGTAGCGATCACCGTCCTCGTCCGGCGAACCGGGAGGGCCGCCGGCGATCTTGTCGCCGTGGTCCCAGAAGATTTCGGTGCAGGGGCCGCAGGGGCCCGAGTCGCCCATGGCCCAGAAGTTGTCCGAGCCGGCGATGCGGATGATCTTGTCGTCGGAGAAGCCGGTGACCTTCTTCCAGATCGCGGCGGCCTCGTCGTCATCGATATAGACGGTGACCAGCAGGCGTTTAGGGTCCAGGTCGAAGTCCTGGGTGACCAGGTTCCACGCCTTCTCGATGGCGTGTTCCTTGAAGTAGTCGCCGAACGAGAAGTTGCCCAGCATCTCGAAGAAGGTCAGGTGGCGGGCGGTATAGCCGACGTTGTCCAGATCGTTGTGCTTGCCCCCGGCGCGCACGCACTTCTGCGAGCTGGTCGCGCGGGGATAAGGCGGCTTGGCGGCGCCGGTGAAATAGTCCTTGAACGGCACCATGCCCGCATTGACGAAGAGCAGCGACGGATCGTTCTGCGGCACCAGCGGCGCCGAATGGACCTTGGCGTGGCCGTCCGCCGCGAAATAGTCGAGGTAGGTGGCGCGGATCTCGTTCAGGCTGGGCATTCGGCGTGTCTTCGGCTGGGGCGGTCGCTAGGAACCGGCGTCATATAGGGTTTTGGCGGGGAGCGCATCATCTGCGCGGGGGAGAGGCGCGCGTAGAAGATCCTCCCCCTAGGAGCGCAGCGGAAAGGGGGAGGGGGACCGCGCGTAGCGTGGTGGAGGGGGCGAAAATCCCACGGTGCTTGAATGAGACTTTCAACATCGATGATGCGGTCGCCCCCTCCACCGCTTCGCGGTCCCCCTCCCCCGCTGGGCGGGGGCGGATCATCTCACACCCTCGGCGGCGGGCCGAACTTGCCGGACTGGTAGTCCTGGATCGCCTGGATGATCTCTTCGCGGGTGTTCATGACGAAGGGGCCATGGCTGAAGACCGGCTCGCCGATGGGCTCGGCGTGGCCCAGCAGGACGACGGCGTCGGTGGTCGCCGTGATCCGGACCGCGTCGCCGTCGGACAGGGCGGCCAGGTTCCATTGCGGCACGGGGGTTCCGGCGACGGCGATCTCGCCCTTGACGCCATAGAGGAAGACGTTGCGGCCACGGGCGACGGGCGTCTCGAACGTCGCGCCGGCGGGCAGGCGCACGACGGCCAGATGGATGTCGATCAGGGACTGGATCGGCGCCTTGACGCCCAGCCAGTCGCCGGAAACCGGCTCGACCGTGACGCCGGCCTCGGTCGTGAAGGTCGGGATTTCGGATTTCTGCAGGCCCACATAGTCCGGCTTGGTCATCTTCAGCCGCGACGGCAGGTTCACCCAAAGCTGCAGGATCTCCATCGGCCCGCCGTCGCGCTTGAAGGCGGCCGGGGACAGTTCGGCGTGGATCAGACCCGAGCCGGCGGTCATCCACTGGACGCCGCCCGCCTTGATGATGCTCTCGCCGCCGCCGGAATCGTTGTGGGCCAGCTCGCCGTCCAGAATGAAGGTGACGGTCTCGAAACCCCGGTGCGGGTGCGGGCCGAACGGCAGGCCGGCGTTGCCCGGCGCATAGGTCTGGGGCCCGTGGTGGTTCAGGAACAGGAAGGGATCGATCTGGTCCACACCGGGGCCGGGCACCGGACGCCGGGTGGTCAGGTCGCCGATGTCGTCGCGATGGGCGGGGTGCAGGCGAAGGACGGAGCGGGGCTGTGTCATTCGCTACATATAGGGTGGCGGATCAGCGGTGGCGAGCCCGAGCCGCAAGACGATCCATCGTCGCAGACGGACGTATAAGCGGGGCAATCCGTCGATCTGGGGGTCTGTGCGTTGACACCGGCCCCACGGGGTCACAAAAGCCTTCGCAACCGCACACGGCGATTGAATTCATTCGCTTTTGAGAACCATTCGCATGAACCAGCCCAACCCGACGCCGGGTGGCGCCTCAAGCGACCGGACGGGTCGCTTCGTCACTCAACCGAACGGACATATCGCGCCGCTGTCGCCCCACATGGGTGTGTGGCGCTGGCACGTCACCATGACGGCCTCGATCCTGTTCCGTGCGACGATCATCGCCGCCACGGTCGGCGTGCTGTTCGTCCTGGCCTGGCTGGGCGCGCTGGCGTTAGGGCCCGAGGCGTTCCAGAGCGCGCTCGATCTGGCCGGATCGCCGCTGGGCCTGCTGGTCTTCTTCGGTCTGACGGTCGTGCTGTTCTCCTTCATCCTGAACGGCGCGCGCCACACCTATAACGACACCGGCAACGGGCTGACGGTGAAGTCGGCGACCGCCCTGTCGAACATCGCGGTCTGGGGGCCGATCCCGCTGGCCGTGCTGTTCTGGGTCGTCCTGTTCGCCACGGGGAGGGTTTCGCTGTGAGCGGCGCCGCAAAGTTCAAGAACAACGTCAAGGTCTCCGAGCGTCACGGCGCCGGCGAATGGCTGATCGAGCGCATCCTGCTGGTGGCCCTGCTGCCGCTGGGTCTGTGGGTCGCCTCGACCGGCTTCACCCTGGCGGGCGCCGGCTATGACGCGGCGATGGCCTGGTTCGCCAATCCGCTGAACGCGGCCCTGATGGCGATCACCGCGGTGATCTTCTTCGGCTACGTTAGCCTGGCTTGGAAAGTCATTCTGGAAGACTACGTGCCCAACGTCGGAACGCGCGGCCTTCTGGTCCTGCTGCTGAACGTCGTCTTCCTGGTGCTGGCCGCCGCCAGCGTCTTCTTCATCGTGCGACTGGCGCTGGGTTCGGCGCCGCTGCCCGCTGGTTTCGGAGCCTGATGAACTGATGGCCGCTTACGAACTGATCGATCACGAATACGACGTCGTCGTCGTCGGCGCCGGGGGCTCGGGTCTTCGCGCCGCGCTCGGCGCCGCCCAGCAGGGGCTGAAGGTCGCCTGCGTGACCAAGGTCTTCCCCACCCGCTCGCACACCGTCGCGGCCCAGGGCGGCATCTCCGCCTCGCTCGGCAACATGGGCGAGGACAGCTGGCAATGGCACATGTACGACACCGTCAAGGGGTCGGACTGGCTGGGCGACCAGGACTCGATCGAATATCTGGTCCGTAACGCGCCCAAGGCCGTCTATGAGCTGGAACACTGGGGCGTGCCCTTCAGCCGCACCGAAGAAGGCAAGATATATCAGCGCGCCTTCGGCGGCATGACCCGCAACTTCGGCGAAGGCCCGGTGCAGCGCACCTGCGCCGCCGCCGACCGCACCGGCCACGCCATCCTGCACACCCTGTACGGCCAGTCGGTGCGCCGTGAGGTGAAGTTCTTCGTCGAATATTTCGCGCTGGACCTGATCATGCAGGACGGCGCCTGCACCGGCGTGACGGCCCTGCAACTGGACAACGGTCAGCTTCACCAGTTCCGCGCCAAGATGGTGGTTCTGGCGACCGGCGGATACGGCCGCGCCTATTTCAGCGCCACCTCGGCCCACACCTGCACCGGCGACGGCAATGCGATGGTGCTGCGCGCCGGCCTGCCGCTGCAGGACATGGAGTTCGTACAGTTCCACCCGACCGGCATCTATGGCGCCGGCTGCCTGATTACCGAGGGCGCGCGCGGCGAGGGCGGCTATCTGACCAACTCGGAAGGCGAGCGCTTCATGGAGCGCTATGCGCCGACCGTGAAGGACCTGGCCCCGCGCGACATGGTTTCGCGCTCCATGACCATCGAAATCCGCGAGGGTCGCGGCGTGGGTCCGAACAAGGACCACATCTTCCTGCACCTGGATCACCTGGATCCGAAGATCCTGCACCAGCGCCTGCCGGGCATCTCGGAGTCGGCCAAGATCTTCGCCGGCGTGGATGTGACCAAGGAGCCGATCCCGGTCCTGCCGACCGTCCACTACAACATGGGCGGCATCCCCACGAACTATCACGGCGAAGTCCTGACGCTGCGCGACGGCAACCCCGACAGCGTGGTCCCGGGCCTGATGGCCGTGGGCGAGGCGGCCTGCGTTTCGGTGCACGGCGCCAACCGCCTGGGCTCCAACTCCCTGACCGACCTGGTGGTGTTCGGCCGCGCCGTCGGCCTGCGCTGCGGTGAAGTCGTCGACAAGGCCTCGGCCGTGCCGTCGGCCTCCAAGAGCCAGACCGACCAGCACCTGGCCCGCCTGGATCGCTTCCGCTACGCCGACGGCTCGACCCCGACCGCCGAGCTGCGTCTGTCGATGCAGCGCGCGATGCAGGCCGATGCGGCGGTGTTCCGCACCGGCGAGACCCTGCAACAGGGCACCGACAAGCTGCGCGCCATCGAGGCGGCCGGCGCCGACATCAAGACCACCGATCGCGGCCTGATCTGGAATACGGACCTTGTCGAGACGCTGGAGTACGACAACCTGATCGCCCAGGCGATGGTGACGATCGAGGGTGGTCTGAACCGCACGGAATCGCGCGGCGCCCACGCCCGCGAAGACTATCCCGATCGCGACGACGTCAACTGGATGAAGCACACCCTGGCGTGGAAGCGTCCGGGCGAGCAGGTCCAGATCGATTATCGTCCGGTCCACAACTACACCATGTCCGACGACATCGCGTATATCGAACCGAAGGCGCGGGTTTACTAAGATGGTCCAGCTTACTCTCCCCAGAGGCTCCAAGCCAACGACCGGCAAGGTCCACAAGGCCGCGCCGGGCTCCAAGGACGTGAAGACCTACAAGGTCTATCGCTACGATCCGGAGACCGACGCCGATCCGCGCTGGGACACCTATGAGGTGCCGACCGGCGACCACGGCCCGATGCTGCTGGACGCCCTGATCCACATCAAGAACACCATCGATCCGACCCTGTCGTTCCGGCGCTCGTGCCGCGAGGGCATCTGCGGCTCGTGCTCGATGAACATTGACGGGCGCAACGCCCTGGCCTGCACCAAGGGCTGGGACGAATGCGCGTCCAACAACATCACCATCTCCCCCCTGCCCCACCAGCCGGTGGTCAAGGACCTGGTGACGGACCTGAGCCTGTTCTACGCCCAGTACGACTCGATCCAGCCGTATCTGCAATCGGACGAACCGGACCCTGAAAAGGAACGTCTGCAGACCCCGGCCGAGCGCGAGAAGCTGGACGGCCTATACGAGTGCATCCTGTGCGCCTGCTGCTCGACGTCCTGCCCCAGCTACTGGTGGAACCAGGAAGAGTACCTGGGCCCGGCGGCGCTGCTGCAATCCTATCGCTGGATTTCCGACAGCCGCGACGACGCGACCCAGAAGCGGCTGGACGACCTGGAAGACCCGTTCAAACTGTATCGCTGCCACACGATCATGAACTGCGCCCAGGTCTGCCCCAAGGGCCTGAACCCGGCCAAGGCCATCGCCGAGACCAAGAAGCTGATGGTCGCGCCGAGCCGCAAGAAGGCGGCCTGAGGCCAGGTTTCTAACGCTCGCCAGTCCTTCAGATCAGAGGGAACGGCGGGCGTGCCGGCCGGCGTCAGAAGTTGGCGAACAGTCAGAAGTTGGCGAACAGACTGGCGACCAGGGCCCCGTCGTCCCTGTCGCTGTCGACCCATTCCAGCCCGGCGGTGAGTTTGCCCACGGGCAGGAACCCTCCGATCCGCCAGTCCGTCTTGCCGTCCGGCGCGTAGGCGCCCTGCTCGCGGCCGACCGACAGGCTGACAGTGACGGGCCAGTCGTCGGGTGCGTAATCAATCCCTGCCCAGCCGTAGTGATTGTCCTCGTCTCCCAGGGCGGTCTGCGACGGGGCATAGGCATATCCGACCGTCGCAGTCGCGGCGCCGAAGCTGCGGCCGACCTGGATGGGCGCCTCGACATAGTCGACGTCCTGTCCGCCGGGATAGCGATAGGCGGACAGGGCCGCGTCCCAGTCCAGGCCGAGCCAGGACCCCGCCCATCCGACGCTCAGGGTCGCCTCCAGCCTTGAACCCTCGTCCTCCTCATCGCCGCCATAGGCCGCGATGCTGGACAGATAGATGTCGGCATAGACCCCTGACGCCTGGGACAGGGTCACGCCGACCTGCATCGCCGGCTTGTCGTCAGACAGGCTCAGCCCGCGATAGCGATAGTCGCTGACGCCGCCGACGACCGCCTCAAGACGCCATTGATCGGCCGCCTCCTGAGCCGACGCCCCGACCGGAACCGCCGACGCGAGACCAAGGACGGCAAGAAAGGATCGGCCCATAAAGTCCCCCTGAATCTTAGGGAAATGTGCCGAGCCAGAGGTTAAATATATCGGAAGTATTTCTGTTCTAAAGGCTTTCTCTGTTCATGGCCTTCGGAGAGGTTTGGCCGTTGACCAAGATGCCGCCCTTTGCTCAAGCGCATGAGATGCGTTGGTTGAAGGCTGTCGCGGCGACGGTTCTCGTCGTCGTGTGCCTGGGCATGACGATCGCCATGCTTCTGGTCAGTCGCGCCATCGATGAGCGCGCAGCCGCCCACGAACAGACCATGGTGGAGCGTCGTCTGGAGCGCATGCTCAACGTCATCTCCGACGATATCGTCTCTGCGACGATCTGGAACGACGCCGTCGATGCGGTGAAGCGCGAGGACACGTCGTGGATGCAGAGCAACTTCAGCGACTACTACGCGCAATATATGGATCATGCCGTCACCCTCGTCTTCTCGGGCGACGGCCGGCTGATACTGGCGTCGCGCGGCGGCCAGGCGGTCGATGCGGCGAGCGAGGCCGCCTTGATCGCGGCGGTGCAGGATCTGGCGGCCGACGTTCGACGGACCTCGCTGAATCCTGCGCGGCGCCAAGCCGTCGGCTTCAAGGCGGTTTCGCGCGGGTCCTCCATCATACGGGCCGGCGATGCGCTTTATCTGGTCGGCGCCGCCACCGTCGTGCCCGAGGATCTGGCGCCCGTCGCCCGCCCGCCGCGTGACGCCATCGTGGTGTCCGCCAAGCCGATCAGCGCCTTCGTCACCTCGCTGCACACGGACCTTGGGCTGCATGACACCCGGTTGACGACGCCGGATGAGCGGCATTTCGTTTCTCTTCAAGGCCGGGATGGAACGCCCATCGCCGGACTGGTCTGGGCGCCCGACAGGCCGGGACGGCATATTTTGGCGACGCTGCTTCCGGTGTTCGCCGGCCTGCTGTTCATGTTCCTGATCGCGGCGGCGCTGATGTGGCGGCGCGTGGCCGCCAACGTCCGACGGCTCAGCGACAGCGAGCGGGCGCTGAGCGAAGCCTTGAAAGCCGCCGATGCCGCCAATCTGGCCAAGTCGCGCTTCCTGGCCAATATGAGCCACGAGTTGCGCACGCCCCTGAACGGCGTGCTCGGCATGTCCGAGGTGGTTCTGATGAGCGATCTCAGCGCCGCGCAACGGGGACAGATCGGCGTGATCAAGGAGTCGGGCGAGCATCTGCTCGTCATGATCGAGCGCATCCTGGAGATGGCGCATATCGATGACGCCCTGGCCGAGCCGGAGAGGCGGCCGTTTGATCCGGCGTCGGTGTTCGCAAAGGCCGCCGCCGGCCTGCGGGCCAAGGCGGAGGCCAAGGGATTGGCGATCACCGAAACCTATCAGCCGACAGGCTTGCGGCTTGGCGACGCGGGGCGCGTGTCGAAGGTGCTGACGGCCCTGATCGACAATGCCATCCAGTTCACGCGCACGGGCGGGGTGCGCCTGACTCTGGAGCCGTCGTCAGAAGGCCTGATCTTCAGGGTGGCTGACACCGGGCCAGGAATGTCCGAAGCCGTTCAGACGAAGCTGTTCACCCCCTTCAGCCAGGGCGACGATTCCGCCACCCGCAGCGTCGATGGCGCGGGTCTGGGACTGGCGCTGGCCAGGCGGCTGGCGACCTCAATGGGCGCCGTTCTGGACTATGAGACCCGGATCGGCCTCGGAACCACCTTTCGGCTCCTGCTCCCGGCGCCCGAGGCGCCGTCCGACGATGATCGCTCCGAGACGGCGGCCTGAGCCGCGTTTCTGGATCTGCATCGTCCTCCGGGGCCAGCAACGCCCTTGCGCGAGCGGTCCGGCTTGATATGAGCGGGCCATGGCCAGCATCACCTATATCGAGCATGACGGAACCGAGCACGTCGTCGACGTGAAGTCGGGGCTGAGCGTCATGGAAGGCGCGATCCGCAACAATGTGCCGGGCATCGACGCGGACTGCGGCGGGGCCTGCGCCTGCGCCACCTGCCATGTCTATGTCGACGAGGCTTGGCGAGAGGCGACGGGCAAGCCGTCGGCCATGGAAGAGTCGATGTTGGACTTCGCCGAAGAGGTCGAGCCGAACAGCCGCCTGTCGTGCCAGATCCGGGTGTCGGACGCGCTGAACGGCCTGATCGTGCGGTTGCCGGAAAACCAGCACTGAAATGATCGACGCGCGGCTGATCGACAGGATCGGCCGATGGATCGAGCAGCGCGCCGAGGCGATGGGCCGGGACGGTCCGCCAGTCCTGGGGATCGCGGGTTCGCAAGGTTCGGGAAAATCCACACTGGCCAAGGCCATCGCCGAGCGCTTCGGCGGGGCGAGCCTGTCGCTGGACGACGTCTATCTGACGAAGGCGGAGCGGGCGGCCATGGCGGCGCGGGTGCATCCCTTGTTCGCCACGCGCGGGCCGCTAGGGACGCATGATCTGGGCCTTCTGAACCGTCTGCTGGATCGGTTGCAGGCGGCGGGGCCGGACGATCTGACGCCTCTGCCGCGTTTCGACAAGTTGGCCGACGACCGCGCGCCCCACGCGGACTGGCCTGTCGTGAAGGGGCGGCCGCGGGTCATTGTGCTGGAGGGTTGGTGCCTGGGCGTGACGCCGCAGGCCGAGGCGGACTTGGCTGCACCGATCAACGCCCTGGAAACCGAGCAGGACGTCGGGGGCGAGTGGCGCAGGGCGATTAATGCGGCGCTAGGTCGGCCCTACGCCCGCCTGCGCGCGCGGTTGGGCGCCCTGATCTTTCTGAAGGCGCCGGACTTCGATGTCGTGCTGGACTGGCGCTGCGAGCAGGAGGCGGGATTGATGGGGCAGGACGACTTGTCGCCCGAGCGACGCGCGGCGCTGGCGGTCTTCATCCAGCATTACGAACGCCTGAGCCGGCATATGATGACGGGCGGCGTGGAGGCGGACCTGATCGTCGCCCTGGCCAGGGATCGCGGGGTTCGCAGCCTTGAAGGCGGGCTTGGCGCCTGAGCCGCATCTGTGCGTTATCGGACCATGAGCCTGTTTGGATCCAAGTCCGCCGTCGAGCCCGACCGCCGCGTGGGCGCGCGCCGACCCGCAAACGCGCGCGGCGTCGTCTGCGCGCCCGGCCTGGAGACGGCGTGCCTGATCGTCGATCTGTCGGACGCGGGGATGAAGCTGCGGCTGGACCGGGGCGGGGCCCTGCCGCGCGAGGTGGTCGTGGTCGATGTGGCTGCGGGCGTCGCCTATCCCGCCACCGTCGTCTGGCAGCGTGGACAGGAGGCCGGGCTGAGGCAGACCGGGGCCAAGTCGCTGAGAGGCCTGGCGCCGGCGAGGCTGATCCCCGCGCGCGACGCCTGGTTGAGGGCCGGCGGGCGCTGATCAGCCTGATTAGTCCGCCGTGTCGGCGGGCATGGAGCCGGCGTTGATGGCGATGCGGCCCACCAGCCCCTTGACGATCAGGTCCAGGGCCGATCCCTCGCGATAGTCGGCGGCGGCGACAAAGTTCACCCGGTCCTCCGAGATCAGGGAATAGACCTTCTTCTGGTCCCGCTCGTTCGAGCGCGGATCATAGACGGCGATCGAGAAGCCGCCCTTGGTGTGCATCATCTTCATGGTCGGCACGTCGGTGTCGCCGTCGCCGATGAAGATCATCCGGTCGAAGGGCACGGCGCGCTCGTCGTCGGGGATGAAGTGGTTGATGCGTTCGTGCTCCCAGTGGTTCTTCACGCCCTTGTTGATGCGGAACAGATACTGGGTCTTGGTGGTGTAGTTGACGCCGACCGCCGGCCAGGCCGCCTCGCCCTTGTCGTCATAGACGTAGTGGGAGGCGAAGACGTGGGTCAGGGCGGGGCGGATCGGCGTGCCGTCGATCATCTCCTCCAGCCCGGCGGAGATGATGTAATGCTCGATCTCCAGCCCGTATTTTGCCCCGAAGGCGTTCATCCGGTCGAACCAGCTGAGATCCTTCAGCCCCTCGAACAGAGCCACCGCCTCGCCATGCTGGCGCAGGGTCTCGCGCGTCACCGGGGCGCCGTTCTGACGCGCGTGGTGCAGCATCAGCTGCATGTACATCAGGATGCCGTCGCCGTCGGCGTCCTTGGTCAGGCGCTCAGCCTCTTCCCAGAAGGCGCCGATGCCCATGCCGACGGAGGGAATGAAGGACACCTCCTGCATATTGCCGCGCGCCAGGGTGCCGTCGAAATCATAGATCAGGGCGGTCTTCAGCAGCGGGGTTTTGGGTTCGGCCGTATCGGACATGGGGCGAGATCCTTGGTGGAGCCCCGCCCTCTATATCAGCCCGCAGCGCCCGTCGATTGGCGCCGCTGGCCGAAGGTGGGCGCCGCCGCCTTCTGCTCGGCCCAGTAGTCGGCGCCCGTCGTCGGCTTGAACATGGTGCGGGGCGACCCGTTGCGGGCCACCACGGCGAAGGTGTTGGTTGAGGCCTGATAGATCAGGGTGTCGCCATTTGGCCGCTTGACGGTCTCGGCGTCGCGCGGAGGCTTTGTCGTGAAAGCCGTGACCTTGGTCAGATAATCCTCGGCTGAGCGCGCGCCGAAGTCTGCGCCGTTGCGGTCGTAGAGACGCGCGATCTTGGCGTCGACGGTTTCGCGCCGATTGGCGGTCAGGACGGGCTTCTCCTGAGGCGTCGCAGCCTCTTCGCTTGCCGTCGGCATGGACGTCAGGGCAACGGGTTCGGCGCTCGCCGTCCGATCCCGCGTCTCAACCGCCGAACTGTTGTCGCAGGCACTCAGCCCCAGCAGACCGCACAGGACCAGCGCGGCCCCTCCCCTTGTCAGCGTTCTCATTCTTTCCTCCAGATACCCGCTGGACGCGACGAAAGCACAACTTTATTGTTCGCGCAATGTTCTCGTCTCGACGGCGTCACGCGCGGCGGCTAGACCGTGAGCATGGACAATCGCCTCCTTTCGAACCGCAAGATCCTGCTGATCGTGGGCGGCGGCATCGCGGCCTATAAGGCGCTGGAGCTGGTGCGGCTGATCGCCAAGGCGGGCGGGCAGACGCGGGTCATCCTGACCGAATCCGGCGCCGAGTTCGTGACGCCCCTGTCGCTGGCGGCGCTGAGCGGTCATCCGGTGCGGTCGGGCCTGTTCCCCCCGGACGACGAGACCAGCATGGGCCATATCGAGCTGTCGCGCTGGGCCGATCTGGTGGTGGTGGCGCCGGCGACGGCGGGGCTGATCGCAAAGGCGGCGAACGGGCTGGCCGACGACCTGGCCTCGACGACCCTGATCGCCACGGACAAGCGGGTGCTGTTGGCGCCGGCGATGAATGTGCGGATGTGGGAGCATCCGGCGGTCCAGGCCAATATGGAACGGTTGAAGGCCTTTCCGGGCTTCCACGGCGTGGCGGCGGTGGGGCCGGATGACGGAGAGATGGCCTGCGGCGAATACGGGCCGGGTCGGATGGCGGAGCCCGCCGCGATCCTGGAGGCCATTGCGGGCCTGCTGGCCGGCGCGGCCGGACGACCGCTCAAGGGACGCAAGGCCGTGGTCACGGCCGGGCCGACGTTCGAACCGATCGACCCGGTGCGGGGCCTGACCAACCGCTCCAGCGGCAAACAGGGCTACGCCATCGCCGCCGCTTTGGCCGAACTGGGGGCCGAGGTGACGCTGGTGTCGGGGCCGACGGCGCTGGCGGCGCCGACCGGCGTGACGCGGATCGATGTGGAGAGCGCGCTGGAGATGCAGGCGGCGACGCAGAGCGCCCTTCCCGCCGACATCGCCGTGCTGTCGGCGGCCGTCGCCGACTGGCGCGTGGACACCATCGCCGGCGGCAAGATCAAGAAGGGACCCGGCGGGCCGCCGACCCTGGCCCTGATCGAAAACCCCGACATCCTGGCCGGCGTCGCCGCGCCCGGTCCGAACCGCCCGGCCCTGGTCATCGGCTTCGCCGCCGAGACGACGAATCTGGAGGCCAATGCCCGCGCCAAGCTGTCGCGAAAGGGCTGCGACTGGATCCTGGGCAACGACGTGTCCGACGACGTGTTCGGGTCGGACGGCAACGCCGTGCTGCTGGTCACCGCCGACAAGACCGAGACCTGGCCGCGCCAGTCCAAGACCGCCATCGCCCGGGCCGTCGCCGCCCGCATCGCCGATCATTTCAAGGCCCCCGAATGACCGAGACCCCGATCCAGATCCTGCGCCTGCCGCACTCCGAAGGCCTGCCCCTGCCTGCCTATGAGACGGCCGGTTCGGCGGGCATGGACCTGCGCGCCGCCGTGCCAGAGGATCAGCCGATGACCCTGGCGCCGGGTCAGCGGGCCCTGGTGCCGACGGGGCTGAAGATCGCCCTGCCGCTGGGTTATGAGGCCCAGGTGCGGGCGCGCTCGGGCCTGGCTTTGAAGCACGGCATCATCTGCCCCAATGCGCCGGGCACCATCGACAGCGACTATCGCGGCGAGTGCGGCGTGATCCTGGCCAACATCGGCGCCGAGCCCTTCATCATCCGCCGCGGCGAACGCATCGCGCAGTTGGTGATCGCCCGGCATGGGCGCGCGGACTGGATCGAGGTCGAAACGCTGGACGAAACCGTACGCGGGACGGGCGGGTTTGGATCAACAGGGCGGTAGGCGAATCCACTTCGGAATCGCCAAATCTCCCGTTGCAATTTTTCAATTCATGGGTTATGAATAGAGTCAAGTGGATTGGGGGTTCCCGGTCGGCGTTACGGCCTCGGTGGGTTCACCGGGGCCTTTCGCTTTTCAGGCCTCGGGGTAGATCAGATACCCCACACCCTCGTAGTCCTTTCCGACATTGGCTCTTCCGCCCCGACAGAAGAATTTCTTCTTCAAGAGGTCGAAGGCCCGATTGGCCTGTCCACGCCGAACGACGCTGAGGCCTATAGGTCTCGCCACAAGATCCGCCAGTTGAAGACCGGACGAGTTGGCCTTCTTGTCCGCAAATACGATCGAGAGCGGCAAAAGCGCCGCAAACCTATTGGCGCCATCGCAAATCCGCCTGAACTCCAGCTCAAGCTCAGTGTCTTCCTTCTTTCCCCTGCATTCGACCACGACATGCGTCGTCCCGTCGAGCTGGCCTTTCTCGCTCAGAAAATCCCGCAGCTGTTCCAGGCAGAATTTGAGCGCGACATGATAAGGGTTGCTCGCCGTTTCGCCCGTATCAACCATGCGACGCTTGTCGATCACGCAAGCAACCAGCACAAACTTGCTGGCCTCAATGATTTGAGACAGGGCGCGGATGAAGCGGTTCTTTCCGGCGGCGTTTGAAAACCGGAATTGACCGGTCTCTTTGCGGATGTCTCTCTCGTGGAGAATGACGATGTCGTGGCCGAACTGGGCGAATTTGAACGCTTCCAGCGACGGAACGACAGCCCGTCCATAGTAGGCTTTCTGGAAGATGCATAAGGACAGCACGAATACGGGGTAGGCGTCGTCTATGGCGACCATGCTGTGATCGCCGCTTTCATCGACATAGACGATGTAGTCGCTGAACTTGGGCTTCTCTGATGCAGCCTCGCCGCCAACGTTATCGACACCGGCGAAAAGAGGCAGTTGGTCGGCGTCAGACGATGCGGTTGTGTTCATGTTTGGTCTTAGGTTGGATTGATCCCAAGCCATATATCTGTGAACGTGATATTTTCGCTACCGAGAAGCGAAAAACTATTAGGCCAGCGGCGTGGTCGGCTGGTTCAGGTTGACCTTGCGGCGGATATGTTCGCGCCAGGCGGTGTAGAGGCCGCTGCTGGCGATCAGGGCGGCGCCGGCCAGGGTGGTGAGCGTGGGCGTCGCGGCCATCAGCCACCAGCCGAAGACGATGGCGCCGACGATCTGTAGATAGTCGAAGGGCGCGACTACAGCGACCGGAGCCTTTTGCAGCGAGGCGGTCATGAAGAGCTGGGCCAGGCCGCCGGCGATGCCCGATCCGATCAGCAGGCCGAACGTGCCGAGCGCGTGCCAATGGCCGACGAAGGGCAGCAGGCTCGCCCCCACGACCGAACAGGCGACGAAGAACCAGAAGACGATGGCGGCGACGTGTTCGGTGTCGCGCAGCTGGCGCAGGGTGATGGTCACGCCGGCCGTCAGCACCGCTCCGATCAGGGCGAAGGCCACCCCCGCCAGCGGCAGGACAGAATGGCCGACGCCCGGCCGCATGACGACGATCACGCCGATGAAACCGACCGCGACGGCGGCCCAGCGGCGCGGGCCGACCGCCTCCTTCAGCACGAAGAAGGACAGGATGGTGGCGAAGATCGGAGCGGTGAAGCTGAGGGTCGTCGCGTCGGCGAGAGGCAGCAGCGTCAGCGTCTGGAACAGGCACAGGATGGCCGCGACGCCCAGGGCGCTGCGTCCCAAATGAGCCAGTGGGCGGCGCGTCGACAGGGCCGACAGCCCGCCCGGCTGGGTCAGCACCCAGGCCACAACGACCGGCAGGCCGAAGAAGGCGCGGTAGAACAGCATTTCCGGCGCCGCGACGCCGTCCCGCGAGGCCAGCTTCAACGTCGCCGTCATGATCGAGAAACAGCCGGCGGCGGCGATGCGCAGAAGAATGCCGCAGACGACATCCTCGCCCGCGGCTTTCGATGGATCAGGAGAAGGCCGCGCGGCGGCGACCATGTCGCGCGCTTAAGCCTGGCCGGTTTCGACCGGCTGCTGGGCGATCTGCTGCTGGCGCGCGATGTAGATGGCGGCGAAGTCGATGGGGTCCAGCTGGAACGGGGGATAGAAGCCGCCATCGGCCGTGGCGCCCGAGATGATCTCGCGCGCGAACGGGAACAGGTAGCGCGGGCATTCGATCAGCAGCAGCGGCTCGATGTCCTGCTCCTGAACATTGGCCAGCTGGAACAGGCCGCCATAGACCAGTTCGACGTGGAAGACGGGCTGGTTCTCGTGCGTCGCCTTGATCGACAGCTTCAGATCCAGTTCGAACAGGCCGTCGGGGCGGCCCTGGGCGGCCATTTCGACGCCGAGGTCGATTGCGGGCTTGCCGTCGATGCGCAGGGATTCCGGGGCGCGCGGGTTCTCGAACGAGAAGTCGCGGACGTATTGCGCCAGGATGCGGAAGCCGGGACCGGCGGGCTGGCCCTGCTGGGCGTCGCCTTGCTGGGGCTGTTCGGCGGGAGGAGCGGCGTCGGTCATGAAACGGTCTTTGGCGCAGTTTGGGGCCGATGAGGCCGGAATGAGGCGCCGCGACTACCATGCCGGGACGCTTGGCCGCAACGTCGCGCGCGCGATTGGGGGCGCGGTTCGCCTTGCCTCACCCTATATGAGCCCGTAATCACGCCAGACTAAGTGTTTGGCGCACCCGTCGTTCGCTACAGGAATCTCCTCTTGAACATGCCGGTTCAGTTCCAGGTCGTCGTCTTCGCCTTCATCGCAGCCTTTGTGCTGTTCCAGCTCTACAATGTGCTGGGCAAGCGGGTGGGCCGTCAGCCGCAGGAAGACGCCAAGATCGCGCCGCCCGGCCCGGCCCAGGCCGAGACGCCGAAGATCGCGGCGATCGACCCGGCGACCCTGGCCTCCATCGCCAGCCTGAAGGCGCGCGATCCGGCGTTCGACCCGGCCCGTTTCCTGGACGGCGCGCGCCAGGCCTATGAGACCATCGTTCGCGGCTACGCCGCCGGCGACCGGGCCGCGCTGAAGCCGTTGCTGAAGTCCAATGTCTTCGCCTCGTTCGAGACCGGCATCGCGGCGCGCGAGACGCGTGGCGAGACCGAGACCGTCGAGTTCCTTTATCCGCCCCGCGCCGATCTGGAAGGCGCGGTCGCCGAGGGCGACAAGGCCGTGGCCAAGGTGCGTTTCCTGGCCGAATTGCGCAGCCGGGTGACCAAGGCCTCTGGCGAAACGGCGGACGCGACGACGGGCGAGCCGCTGGTCGAGGAACGCCGCACGGCCGAACACTGGACCTTCGAACGCACCCTGGGCGCGACGGACCCGAACTGGGTCCTGGCGCGCGTCGAGCCGGCCAACGCCTGATGGCGGTTCGCGGCCGGTCGGGCGGACTGGCGACGCTGGCGGCCGCCCTGGCTGTCGCCGCCTGTTCGACCGGGCCGATGACGCCGACGGGGACGACCGGGCCGAAGACAGGGCCGGTTCCCTATACGCCTTCGCCCAATCCGACCCCGCCTCCCGCACCGTCCAACGCCCTGAGCCCCGCCGTGCTGCCGGGATGGAGTCAGGAAGACCATCTGGCCGCCTTCCGGGCCTATGTGGATGGGTGCGGGGCGGCGCGTGACGAGGCCGCACGCCGGGTCTGCGGACGCGCCAAGGCCATGGCGACGACGATGACGATCACGCCGTCGCAGGCGCGCGCCTTTTTCGAGGCCAGCTTCAGCGCGATCCCGGCCCAGACGCCGGACGGGCGACCGGGGCTGCTGACCTCCTATTTCGCCCCCGAATATCCGGCGCGGCGACGGCCGGACGCCGAGTTCTCGGCCCCCGTCCTGCCCAAGCCCGCCAATCCCCGCGCCGCCGGCGACCGGGCCTATATTGAATCCGCCGCCCGGCCTGAGCAGGCCCTGGCCTGGATGCGGGCCGAGGACCTGTTCTTTCTGCAGATCCAGGGGTCGGGCTATCTGACGTTCGAGGACGGCACGCGCGGCCGCGCCGCCTACGCCGCCGACAACGGCAAGCCGTTCGTGGGCATCGCCCGACCGATGGCGCAGCAAGGGCTGTTGCCGCAGAACGGCACCTCCGGCGACGCGATCCGGGACTGGCTGGCCAGCCACCGGGGCTATGAGGCGCAGGCGGTCATGGCGCTGAACCCGCGCTACATCTTCTTCCGTCTGGACCCTGACGATGACGGCCATCCAGCGGGGGCGGCGGGCGTGCGCCTGACTGAGCGACGGGCCATCGCGGTCGACCCGGCCCACTGGCGTTATGGCGAACTGGTCTGGCTGGAGGCCGACGGGGGCAATCTGCGCGGCGCCACGGCCAGCTATCGCGGTCTGGCCATGGCGCTGGACACGGGATCAGCCATTCGCGGACCGGTGCGCGCCGACCTCTATATGGGTCGCGGCGACCGCGCGGGGGCCGAGGCCGGGACCGTGCGCCACCCCTTGCGGATGTGGCGCCTGGTCCCGAGGGGTTAGGCGACGGTCAGGGTCACCGCGATATTGCCCCGCGTGGCGTGCGAATAGGGGCAGACGGTATCCGCCTCGGCGACAAGGGCCTCGGCGTCGGCGCGATCCACGCCCGGCAGGCTGACCTCCAGCGCCAC
Organism: Brevundimonas vesicularis; assembly: GCF_900445985.1. Lineage (GTDB taxonomy): Bacteria > Pseudomonadota > Alphaproteobacteria > Caulobacterales > Caulobacteraceae > Brevundimonas > Brevundimonas vesicularis_D. The sequence goes on along the minus strand of NZ_UAQP01000014.1, from coordinate 594,205 downwards.
CTCCAGGCCGAAGCCCTTGTCGCTGCGCGGACCGATGCCGACCGTGGCGTTGACGGCGGCGTCGGCAGGCACCTTGGCGTAACCGCCCTGAGAGGCGACGAACTTCATGGCGCCGAGGAAGCAGGCAGCATAGCCGGCCGCGAACAGCTGTTCGGGGTTGTTGCCCACGCCGGCGCCGCCCAGCTCCTTAGGCGTGCCCAAGGCGACATCCAGAGCGCCGTCGGTGGTGGCGGCGCGGCCGTCGCGGCCGCCCGTGGCGACGGCGGTGGTGCGGTACAGGGTGTTGATGGACATGGGGATCAGCTCCGGGAGATCATAAATATCGTGCGCGATTTAATCGCGTGGTGTCATTTAGTGAGCAGAGCTGGAGGTGTCAAGCTTGCGATTGTATCGCGTGCGATTATTATCTGCGTATGAGTTCACACTTCCCCTCCTCCGCAGCCATGGCTGTCGATGACATGCTGTGTTTCGCCGCCTATTCGGCGAACCTGGCGTTCAACCGGTTCTACAAGCCGCTGCTGGACCGGATGGGCCTGACCTATCCGCAGTTCCTGGCCATGGCCCTGCTCTGGCGTGAGGACGAACAGACGGTCGGCCGGCTGGGCGAGCAGCTGTTTCTGGAATCCAACACCCTGACCCCGCTGATCAAACGGCTGGAGGCGGCCGGGCTGGTGACGCGGGCGCGCGACAGGGCGGATGAGCGGGTGGTGCGCGTCAGCCTGACCGACGCAGGACGCGCGTTGGCTGTCGAGGCCTCCTGCCTGCCGCAATCGGTATTGGACGCCACCGAGATGACGCCCGAAGCCTTGACCGACCTGCGCCAAGGCCTGGGGGCGCTGCGCGACAAGCTGCGGGCCGCCCAGCCGCCGGCCGAGGGCTAGGCCAGGTCTTCGATCTCGTCTTCGGTCAGTTCGCCGGGGACGATGGTGACGGGCAGTTTGCGGCCGCCGATCTGCGCACCCTGTTTGATGATGGCCGAGACCAGCGGGCCGGGGCCGCGCGAGCTGGTGCCGGCGGCCAGCACCAGGATCTTGATGTCGGGGTCGGCGGCGACGACCTTCTTGATCGCAGCCTGGGCCTCGCCCTTTTCGATCAGGAAGACCGGCGCGGCGCCGGAGCGGGTCTGCGCCTCCTCGCCGAAGCGGTTCAGCAGAATTTCCGCCTCCTGGCGCTGCTGGCGTTCGATTTCCTCGCGCACGCCCGACCAGTGGGCGTCGCTGTCGGTCGGCAGGACGCGCAGCATGACCACGCGCCCGCCCGTCGATTTCGCCCGGCGCGAGGCGAACCGCAGGGCGGCCTCGAACTCCGGACTGTCGTCGACGACGACGAGGAACTTTCTCGGCATTGCGGCCTCCCCAGCCTGATCAGCGGCTGAAGAGGCCGTGCGACGACGGCTTCGTCAAGCAGAGCGTCCACATAGCGTGCTCAAGTCGGCCGAAAGGCCGATAGCACACCTCAAGAATTTACCGCCGCCGTCGCCAGATCGCGGATCGTGGCGTTGGCGATGGTCAGTTTGGCGAAGGTCCAGCCCGAGCCGGACTGTTCAATCTCGTCCACCGAGGCGCGCACGCCCTCGACCGTCGCCTGTTTGGAGCCGATCCAGGCGTCCACGGCGGCTTCCGCCGCGTCCTCGCTGACGCCGACGGACGGATCGGAGGCGCGGGCGACGGCGCGGGTCAGGGCCGCCTGCTCGTTCATCAGGTCCTCGATCAGACGACGGACGGCGAGACGATCGAAATGATCCGCAGACGGAATGGAGCCGGCGGCGGCGCGCAGACGGTCGAAGTCGAAGGCGGCCCCGACCTGGTGATACAGGCGCGCCATGGCCGCGACCGGCCAGTTCGCCTCCTGCGCCAGATCCCCAATGTCGGAGGCGGCGACGAGGGGGCGCATAATGGCGATGCTGCGGGTCAGATCCTCAGGCGCACCGTGGTCGGCGAAGCGTTTGACGCGCGCATCCAGACGCCCCTGTTCGAAGCGCGACAGGACCGGCGCGCCCTCGGCCTGCAAGGCGTCGGCGATCGGACGATAGCGGTCGATCAGGGCCTGAACCGACAGACCGCCCTTGGCGCGGCGGGCCAGCCAGAAGGTCTGACGACGCAGGACGACGGCGATCTCCTGATAAAGGGCGATCTGGGCCTCGGCCGAGATCTTCAGGTCCAGGGCCGAAACGGCGTCCCAGGCTTCGTCCAGACGGAAGACGCGGCGCGCCGCCTCGAAGGCGATGATCAGGGCGGTGGTGTCGCATTCCGCCGAGCCGCGCAGGCGGTCGGGGAAGGTCGGGCCGCACATGTTGACGACTTCGTTGGCCATGACGGTGGCGATGATCTCGCGCCGCAGACGGTGGCTCTTCATCTCCGGTTCGAACCGGGCCAGAGCCTCGGGGAAGTAGCGGACCAGGATCTGTTCGAAGAAGGGATCCTCGGGCGCCTGGGAGGCGACGATATCGTCCGACAGCTCCAGCTTGGCGTAGGCCATCAGGACGGCCAGCTCGGGCCGGGCCAGCGGAATGCCCGCCGTCATCAGCTCCTTGACGCGGGCGTCGTTGGGCAGGCCCTCGACCTTGCGGTCCAGCTTTCCGCGCGCCGAGAGGCTCTGCATGAACCGCTGCTGGGCGTCCAGGGCGCCGACGCCTTCGGCCTGTTGCAGGGTCAGGGCCAGGGTCTGGTCGTAGTTGTGAGCCAGCACCTTCAGACCCACCTCGTCGGTCATGGAGGCCAGAAGCGGCGTGCGCTCCTCGGCCGGCAGGACGCCGTTGGTCACGGCCGAGCCGACCAGGATCTTGATGTTGACCTCGTGGTCGGAGGTGTCGACCCCGGCGGAATTGTCAATGGCGTCGGTGTTGATCCGGCCGCCGCCCTGGCCGAAGGCGATGCGCCCCGCTTGCGTGAAGCCGAGGTTTGCGCCCTCGCCCACCACCTTGACCCGCAGTTCGTCGGCGTTGATGCGAAGGGCGTCGGTGCCCTTGTCCCCGACCTGGGCGTCGGTTTCGGCCGCCGATTTCACATAGGTGCCGATGCCGCCCAGATAGAGCAGTTCGACCGGCGCCTTCAGGATGGCGCGGATCAGGCTGACGGGGTCCAGTTCGTCCTCGGCGATGTCCAGGGCCGCCTTGATCTGCGGCGTCAGCTGGATCGACTTGGCCGAGCGCGAGAAGACGCCGCCGCCTTCCGAGATCAGGGCCTTGTCATAGTCCTGCCAGGACGAGCGCGGCAGGTCGAACAGACGCTTGCGCTCGGTCCAGCTGGTCACATGATCCGGGTTCGGATCAATGAAGATGTCGCGGTGATCGAAGGCGGCGACCAGACGCGTCGCCTTGGACAGAAGCGCGCCGTTGCCGAAGACGTCGCCGGACATGTCGCCGACGCCGACCATGGTGAAGGGCTGGGTCTGGATGTCCTTGCCCATTTCGCGGAAGTGGCGCTTGACCGCCTCCCACGCGCCGCGCGCGGTGATGCCCATGGCCTTGTGGTCATAGCCGATGGAGCCGCCCGAGGCGAAGGCGTCGCCCAGCCAGAAGCCGTAAGCGGCCGAGACGCCGTTGGCGATGTCGGAGAAGGTCGCCGTACCCTTGTCGGCGGCCACGACCAGATAGGGGTCGTCGCCTTCCCAGGCGATGACATTGGCTGGATGGGTCACCGACCCGTCGGCGGCAATGTTGTCGGTGATGTCCAGAAGGCCGGACAGGAAGGTGCGATAGGCGCGGATGGCCTCGCCCTGAATGGCCTCGCGGTCCGTCGTGCGGGGCAGTTGCTTGGGATAGAAGCCGCCCTTGGAGCCGACCGGCACGATGACGGCGTTCTTGACCTGCTGCGCCTTGACCAGGCCCAGAACCTCGGTGCGGAAGTCGTCGCGACGGTCCGACCAGCGCAGGCCGCCGCGCGCGACGGGACCAAAGCGCAGGTGCACGCCCTCGACATGCGGCGCCCAGACGAAGATTTCGCGGTAGGGTTTGGGCAGCGGCAGATCGTCCAGCTCGCGCGAGGCGATCTTGATCGAGATGTGCGGCTTGGGCTGACCGTCGGCGTCCAGCTGGAAATAGTTGGTGCGCTTGATCGCGCCGATCAGGGCGGCGATGCGGCGCAGGGCCCGGTCGTGATCCAGGCTCTTCACGTCCTGCAGCAGAGTGACGATCTTGGCGTCCAGCTCGGCGACGGCCGGCGCGCGGTCGTCGGCCGAACCGCCTTCAGGCGCGAACTTGGCCTTGAACAGCGACAGCAGGGCACGCGCCACATCGGGGTATTCGCGCAGGGCCTCTTCCTGCACCGTCTGGGAGGGGTCGAGACCCGTCTGCTGACGATAGTGGGCCAGGGTGCGGATCAGGGCGGCGTCGCGCCATTCCACGCCCAGTTCGATCACCAGGCGGTTGAAGCCGTCGCTTTCGTTGCGGCCGGTCCAGACGGCGGCGAAGGCGTCCTCGAACGGGCCCTTCACGTCATCGAAGACCAGCGCCTCGCCGCGCGGATCCTCCATCAGGAACTCGTGGACGTGGATCTCCTCCTCGCCCATCGGGCGGATCGGATAGCCGTATTCCTCCAGAGTCTTCAGACCCATATCGGCCAGGATCGGCAGGACGTCGGACAGGGGAACGGCCGGACCGCGACGGTAAAGCTTGAAGCGGAACTGCAGACGGCTGTCGTCCGGCGTGCGGAAGGCGCGCACGGCGACGGCCTTGCCCTCGCCGGGCAGACCGGTCTCGTTCAGCCGGTTTACGTATTGCAGGTCGGTCGCGGCCTCGTCGGCGTCGTAGCGATCGCGATAGGCGGCCCCGAAGGCGCGGGCCCATTGGGCGCTCAGCGGCCCGACGGCGACTTCCTCGACACCCGAGCGACGCAGGGCGCCTTCGAAACGATCGACCCAGCCGCGACCGGCCTCGGCGACGTCGGCCTCCAGCTGGGCGGCGTCCGGGATCGGGTGAGCGCCGGGCTCGACGCCGATGATGTAGTGGATGCGCACCAAGGGCGCATCGGACAGCTGCGGATACCAGGCCGAGATGCGGCCGCCCCAGGCACGGGCGACGATCTGGCCGATGCGTTCGCGCACGGCGGAATCGAACTTCTCGCGCGGGATGAAGCACAGGACCGAGACGAACCGGTCGAACGGATCCTGGCGCGAGAAGAGGCGGATACGCGGCCGGTCGTAGAGGTGAAGGATGCCCAGGGCGATGGACAGCAGCTCGTCCTCGCTGACCTGGAACAGCTCGTCGCGCGGATAATTCTCAAGGATGTTCTTAAGGCGTTTTTCGTTGTGGCTGCCGGGCGCCTTGTCGGCGCGGGCCAGGGCGTTGGCCACCTTGCGACGCAGCAGCGGCACCTCGGTCGCCAGCTGGTCGTAGGCTTCCGACGTGAACAGGCCGACAAAACGGGTCTCGCCGGTCGCCTTGCCGTCCGGGCCGTAACGCTTGACCCCGACATAGTCCATGTAGGCGCGGCGGTGGACGCGAGAGCGGGCGTTGGCCTTGGCCACCGTCACAGGTTCGCTGAGATCCAGCTGGCGGCGCATCTGGCGCGTCAGGACGGCGGGTTCCGACGCGCGACGCAGCACGGTGCGCTCGGGATCTGCCAGAATGCCCAGGCCGTCGGTGGACAGTCCCAGCGGCGCCTCGGCCTCATAGTCGCCGTCGGCGTTCAGCGGATAGTCGTAGTCGCGCGCGCCCAGGAAGACGAAATGGTCGCTCTTCAGCCATTTCAGGAAGGCGATGTTCTCGGCGAGGACCGCGGGATCGACCGGGGGCGGGGTCTCTTCCAGACGCTGCACGGCCTGGCGCATCAGGGACGTCATGGCGTCGTGATCGGCGACGGCGGCGTGGACGTCCGACAAGCTCTGGGCCAGGCCTTCGCCGAGGACGTCGCGACGCTCTTGGGGCACGCTGTCGATGACCAGCATGATGATCGACAGGCGACGGCCGTCCAGCTCGACCACCGGGTGGAACAGGGCGCGTACCGACACGCCGGCTTCCGCCAGGGCGCCCATGACGCTGTCGACCAGGAAGGGGGCGTCGGACTGGACGATGCGCACCAGATCGTAGTCGAGGACCTGACCGTTCGCGCCGTGCAGCGGGCCGACGGTGATGGCGGGGGCCGCAGCTCCGGTCGGATAGGCCTTGGCGGCGCTCCAGGAGGCGGCGAGCAGGGCGGCCAGATCTTCGCCGCTGAGCTCGGGCGTCTCATCGGCGGAATAGTCTTCGTGCGCCTGGGTCAGATAGGTCTGTTCGACTGCGCCGGGGCCGGTCCCCACGATCTTGGCGAAGGCCGCCTCCAGCGCGGCCTTGGTGATCGGCTGAACGGGTTGGCGCAGATCGTGGGCGGTCATGGACGAGCAGTCTCGAACGACGCGGCAGGGCCGCAAGGGATGCGGCGCGACGAGGCGCCACCCCCGCTGACTAGGCCAGGTCCGGTCGCTCGGGAAGCCCCTGGCGACCGTTCATTGTAATGATCAGTGATCAGGTTGGAATTATTGTGCAGCGCCACAAAGCAGAAAGCCGCCGGACTGGGGGAGTCCGGCGGCCTGCGCGAGCAGCGCCTGGAGGGGAGGGGAGGGCGCCGGCTTCGCTTCGCTGCGGTTCGGAGGGGGAGTGTCCCGCAGCGTCGAAATCGGAAATGGGAAGCCCCCTGCGCCGTTCAAGAGCGGATCGGGCGGAATCTTTCGCGACATTTTGGTGCCTCCGAGCGGCGATGAAGCGGCCGGCGGATTCGGAAGACAACGGATTTCGATGCTATGCGTTAGGAAGGGTCAACGGTGAAGCTGGAGCACCCGATTACATGCGTCGCTTTTTGATGGGTTCGATCGTGGCGGCCGTGGTCGGCCTGCTGCTCGCCGGCGCCGGATACTGGGCCTATTGGAACTTCTATTCGCGGTTCCAGCCGGTCACGATCAGCCGCAATCAGGCCGAAGTGCAGCAACTGCTGGACGAGGCGTCCTGGGTGTCAGACGGCAGCGGGGGGCAGGCCCTGTATATAGTCACCTATCGCGACAGCGCCTCGGCCCTACGTTACGCGCGCGACGAAGCGCCCAAGCTGAAGGCGGCGGGGATCGAGACGCGCTACATCCTGTTCGCCCGCCCCGATCTGGAAGGCGTGGCGCAATCGACAGCGGCGGAGCGGGCGACGGTCGCGGAGCTGTGGCTGACGCGGGACTGGCCGCTTTATCAACGCTGGATGGCGACGCCGGCCAACAGCTGGACCGCCGCCGGCGTGCCGCAGGCGGACGGCAATCTGGCGCGCACCGCCGTGGTGGAGGCCGGACGTCGCTTCAACGAGCGGCTGAGCGAGTTGCTCAAGGAGTCCGGCGTCGACATCAGCTATCCACTGATCCTGTGGCGCGACAAGCAGGGCTTTCTGAAGGCCTGCGGTTGCTCGGACCGGCAGGCCTGGGCCTTCATCCGCGATGATGTCGGCGCGCCCGACCGGTTGGGCCAGCCCGACGCGGGAACGATCGCGCCCGATGACGCGGCGCCGGCGCAGGACGCCCGCCCTTCGGCCATGCCCTATCCGGATTTGCCGGCGATCCCTCCGGTGAATGCGCCGGCGGGAGGGACCACGCCGACGCCGCAGTCGCCTCAAGCCCGCCCGGCGGCCCCGCCGGCATCGAACCGTCCGACGACGCCCCCGCGCACGGCCCCAGCGCCGAGCAAGCAGGACGACACGACCTTCTACTGATCAGAGGGATCGGCAGGCCGCGATCAGGCGATCGACGTCCTCGGCGTCCTGATACAGGCCGAAGCCGAAGCGGATCACGTCGTCGCGCACATCGGTGACGATGTTCGCCGCCCGCAGACCGGCGCACCAGGCTTGGGCGTCGGTATGACGCAGGGCCAGGAAACGGGCGCGCGGCGCGTCGCCCTCGACCGGATTGAGGATTTCGGCATGCGACAACACCCCGGCCTGTCCGGCCTGAACGGCCTGCTGGAACCTGGTCGCCAGATCGCGCGCATGGGCGGCGATGGCGGCGGTGTCCAGCCCCTGCTGATCCAGCATCCGGCGCACGGCGTTGAAGCGATACAGCGGCGTGCAGTCGAAGGTGGCGCCCCAGAATCGACCGCCGTCGCTGCGATACAGAACGCCGCCTGGAGGCCCCGACAGGTCGCCGAACTCCGCGAACCAGCCGGTGACGACGGGACGCGGGCAGAAGCCGGGCGGGGCGTGCAGGAAGCAGACGCCCTCGCCCGACATGGCGTATTTGTAGCCGCCGGAAACATAGAAGACCCGGTCGGCCACCGCCGACAGGTCGGTCGGGGTCGCCATGAAGCCGTGATAGCCGTCGATCAGCACCCAGGGCCCTTCGGGTCTCCCCAGGGCGGCGAGCTGCTCGATGCCGTCGAACAGGCCCCCGGTGCGGAAGAAGACCTGGCTGACCACGATCCAGTCGTAACCGCCCCTGGACGCCTCGGCGACGAAGCGATCAGAGAAGGTGTCGAACGGCGCCAGCGGAACGCGCGTGACCACCGCCGCCCCGACCTCTTCCCACCGTTCGGCCTGACGGCGGAAGGAGTGGAATTCGCCGTCGGTCGCCAGAATGCGGACCGGCCTGGTCTCCACGCCCGAAAACAGGCGCAGCAGGAAGTCGTGGGTGTTGGACGAAAAGACGATGCTGTCGGGCGAGGGCAGTCCCAGCTCGGCCGCGACATGGGCCTGGGCCTCGGGGATCACCTGACCGAAGACGAGGTCCCACTTGTGATCGGCATGCAGATTGGCGTCGAGCCAGGTCTGTTGCTGCGCCTCGAAACTGGCGTCGGGCCACAGGTGATGGCTATGCGCGGCGAAATGCAGCCGACCGGGCGCGGCTGACAGGGCGCGGGAGAAGAGGGACTTGTAGCTCATCGCTTGACCAAATCGAACAGAACGGCGTCATCCGCCCGCGAACCATGAATGATGGCCAGGAAGCGGAGTTCGCCCGGAAGAACGGCGTAGTAGAGATTATAGGCGCCATAGACGGAGCGGCGGATACGCGGATCGAAGGTCGCCTTGGGACGGCTTTCGGGGTCCAGCGCCAAGGCGCGGGCGGCGAGGCGAAGTTCGCGCACGAAACTCAGGGCGCGGCGCGGGTTGTCCTTGGCGATGTGATCGGCGATCTGTTCGAGATCGTTCTCGCAGCCGCGCGAGAAGACGACCCTCATCCCTTGGGCTTATCCGCCGCGACAAGGGCGCTGTATTTGGCTTCGAGCCGGTCGAACACCGCATCGGCGTCGTTTCCAGGACCGTCCCGCTCCGTCTGCAGGCGATGGCGAAGCTCATCCATGGTCTTCGGCGTTGTGGACCGGCCGAGAAGCCAGTGCATCAGGGCCTCTCGCACCGCCTCGTCGGTCGAAGCGAACTCTCCAGCGTCCACCGCTGCGCGCAGTTCGCCGACCATAAAGGCCGGCAGATCCGTCGATATCCGTTCGTGCCTGCCCATCGCGGTCTCCTTTCGATCAGGATCGTTCAGAGACCGCCTCGAGGCAAGCGGCGCGGTTTAGACCAGCGCCCCATGGCAGTGTTTGAACTTGCGGCCCGAGCCGCAGGGGCAGGGGGAGTTGCGGCCGGTCATTTCCCAGCCGGGCGGCAGGGCCTCGATCGGCAGTTTGGACCGGTCGTCGCCGATCAGCGTGCCCTCGGGGTTCTGGGCCGACGGATCAGCCATCTCGTTCTCGCCGGTGCCGGGGTTCAGGTGGATTTCCTGGAACTCGGGCAGTTCGGGCGGGGCCTGGAAGCGGAACTCGACCGTCATCAGCCAGCGGGTCACGTTGTGGCGCAGGTCGTAGAGCAGGTTCTCGAACAGCGAGAAGGCCTCGGTCTTGTACTCGTTCAGCGGGTCGCGCTGGCCATAGCCGCGCAGGCCGATGACGCCGCGCAGATGGTCCAGATGGACCAGATGCTCGCGCCACTGCATGTCGATCATCTGCAGCATGAACTGCTTTTCCAGACCGCGCGTCTGTTCGGCCCCGATCATCTCCAGACGTTCGGCGGCGCGCGCATCGGCGGCGGCCAGCAGGCGCTCCTCGATCTCCTCGTTCGACACGCCTTCCTCGGCGGCCCAATCGTGCAGCGGCAGCTCAAGGCCCAGGGTCGAGCGGACCTTCTCGTCCAGGCCGTCGATGTCCCACTGTTCGGCATAGGCCTTGGGCGGCATGTAGCGTTCGACCAGGTCGGACACGACGTCGCGGCGGAAGTCGCCGACAAGCTCCGAGAGATCCTCGGAGTCCATGAACTCCTGACGCTGTTCGAACACGGCCTTGCGCTGGTCGTTCACGACGTCGTCGTATTTCAGCAGGTTCTTGCGGATGTCGTAGTTGCGGGTCTCGACGCGCTTCTGGGCGGTCTCGATGGCGCGGTTCAGCCAGGGGTGGGTGATGGCCTCGCCCTCCGCCACGCCGAAGGTCTTCATGATCGAATCGAGGCGGTCGCCGGCGAAGATGCGCAGCAGGTCGTCCTCGCAGGACAGATAGAATTTCGAGGTGCCGGGGTCGCCCTGACGGCCGGTGCGGCCGCGCAGCTGGTTATCGATGCGGCGGCTTTCGTGGCGCTCGGTGCCCAGAACGAACAGGCCGCCGGCGGCCAGAGCCTTTTCTTTCTGGACGGCGATCTCGGCCTTGAACTCGGACTCCTTGGCCGCTTCCATTTCCGGCGTGACCTCGACGGCCATATTGCGCTGTTCCAGCAGCCATTTCTGCATCTTCATCTCGAGGTTGCCCCCGAGCTGAATATCGGTGCCGCGGCCGGCCATGTTGGTGGCGATGGTCACCACGCCCGGCAGGCCGGCGTCGGCGACGATATAGGCCTCCTGTTCGTGCTGACGCGCGTTCAGAACACTGTGCGGAATGCCGCGCAGCTTGGTCTCGTAGGTGATGTCATAGGCGGCGTCGCCGATCTTCTCGGCTTCCTTGGCCTTGCCGGCGTATTCCGGCTTCAGCGTGCGCGAGGTCTCGACCTTGTATTCGAAGCGGTTCAGCAGGTCCGAAAGCTGTTCGGAACGCTCGATCGACACGGTGCCGACCAGGATGGGCTGACCGGCCAGGTGGCATTCGGCGATCTGGCGCGCGATGGCCTGGTTCTTCTCGGCATGGGTCCGATAGACCTCGTCGTCATAGTCCTTGCGCTGGATCGGCCGGTTCGTGGGCACCTCCAGCACGTCCATCTTGTAGATGTCGCCGAATTCCTGGGCCTCGGTCGCAGCCGTGCCGGTCATGCCCGACAGCTTTTCGTACAGGCGGAAGTAGTTCTGGATCGTCACCGAGGCCAGGGTCTGGTTCTCGGGCTGGATTTTGACGTCCTCCTTGGCCTCGATGGCCTGGTGCAGACCTTCGGACAGGCGGCGGCCGGTCATCATGCGGCCGGTGAACTCGTCGATCAGGACGATCTCGCCGCCCTTGATGATATAGTCCTTGTCGCGCTGATACAGGGTGTTGGCGCGCAGGGCCTGGTTCGAGTGGTGCACCAGGCTGATGTTGGCGGCGTCGTAAAGGCCGGTGGTGTCCTCAGCGAAATGGCCGCCCTGTTCCAGAGCCTGTTCCAGACGCTCGGAGCCCAGTTCGGTCAGCAGGACCTGCTTCTGCTTCTCGTCGAGCTCGAAGGTGTCCTTGTCCTTGATCAGGTCTTTGATCAGGCCGTCGAGGATTTTGTAGAGATCCGAGCGGTCCTCGGTCGGGCCCGAGATGATCAGAGGCGTGCGCGCCTCGTCGATCAGGATGGAGTCGACCTCGTCGACGATGGCGAAGTTGTGCGGACGCTGCACCATCTCGCGCCGGTCATAGACCAGGTTGTCGCGCAGATAGTCGAAGCCGAACTCGTTGTTGGTGCCGTAGGTGACGTCGGCGTTGTAGGCCTGCTGGCGCTGGCCCTGGCTGAGGCCGTTGACGATGACGCCGACCTCAAGACCGAGGAAGCGATAGACCTTGCCCATCGTCTCGGCGTCGCGGCGGGCCAGGTAGTCGTTGACGGTGATGACGTGCACGCCCTTGCCGGGCAGAGCGTTCAGATAGACCGGCGCCACGGCGACCAGGGTCTTGCCTTCGCCGGTCCGCATTTCGGCGATGCCGCCTTCATGCAGGATCATGCCGCCGGCCAGCTGAACGTCGTACTGACGCTGGCCCAGCACGCGCTTGGAGGCTTCGCGCACGACCGCAAAGGCTTCGGGCAGGATCTTGTCCAGGGTCTCGCCGTTCGCCAGCCGATCGCGGAAGGCGTCGGTCATCATCCGCAGTTCGTCGTCGGACAGGGCGGCGAACTTGGGCTCCAGCGCATTGATGCGCTGGGCGTGGTCCTGGAAGGCCTTGACCTTGCGGTCGTTGGAAGAGCCGAAAAGTTTCTTGGCGAAGCCGAGCATATTGGATCCGGTAAGCGGTCGAGCGTCTGCGAGCTGAGCGGCTCTGAAATCCCGTGAGGGGCGGCGATACGGACGCCGTGAGAGAGGCCCTGACCGACCGCAGCCCCGGAGCGCCGCATCAGGCGCGCGCGAAGGGCCGCGCAGACGATCAAAACCCCTCGACTTGGGCGCAGGCGGGACTTAAGCACCGGCCTAACCCCTGTCAACGCGAGGGGCTTTCGGCCGCCTTCGACGGAGCGCCCCCTTGAACCCATTCCGGCGATCTTCACGCATCCTGACGGCGGCCTTGCTGACGGCGACGCTTTCGACCGCCGCCTGTTCGCGCGGCGGCGACAACCGGCCGCCCGAACAGGGGGACCAGGCTGTAGCCACGGTCCAGGACGAGACCATCTGGGCCTCGGACGTGAAGCGCGAGGCGGTTGCCCAAGGTTTGATCGGCGAGGACGAGACGCTGGACACGACGTCGGATCTCTTCCGCCGGGTGCTGGACGAGGTGATCGACCAAAAGCTGCTGGCCGGAGAGGCGCAGCGGCGGCGGCTGGACTCCTCGCCCCTGGCGCAGCGGCGTCTGGAAGCGACGCGCGAACGCATCCTGGGCGACATGCTGGTCGAGAGCGTGGTCAACAAGGCCGTCTCGGACCAGGCGGTGCAGACCCTGTATAATGAGCAGCTGCGGCTGGCGAAGACCTCGGAAGAGATCCGCGTGCGGCTGATCCTGTCGCGCACCAAGCCCGAGGCGGACGCCGTGATCGGCATTCTGGGCCAGGGCGCCGGCTTCGAGGCGGTGGCGGCGGAGCGGTCGATCGACGAGGCGACGCGGTTTTCCGGCGGTGATTTGGGCTACTCGACGCTGGACGTGATGCCCCAAGCCTATGCCGACGCCCTGCGCGACAAGCCGGCCGGTGCGACCGTCGGGCCCTTCCAGACCGAGGGCGGCTGGGCCGTTCTGAGGGTTGAAGACCGGCGCAAGGAAAACCCGCCGACGCTGGAACAGGCCCGACCGCAGATCGTGCGCTATCTGACCTATGAGGGCGTGCGACAATTGCTGGAACAACTGCGCGGCAAGGCCAAGGTGGATGTCCGCCTGCCCGCCCAGACGCCGCCCGCATCGCCTGCTCCTTCCGCTCGTCCGGGCGCCTGACATGACCAAACCTCCCTCCACGACCGGCCAGAAGATCGAGCATGCGTTCGAAAAGGCGCTGGACCCATTCGCAACGGCGCTGAAGCGCGCCACCCGCACGCCGGGATCGGATGCTGCCCCGGCTGCCGCGCCTGCGCCGGCCGCCGCCGGCAAGCCGGGTCTGGCCATCTCGCCCTTAGCCGTGCCGTTCCCGACCATCCCGCCGATCGGCGGGGTCGAGATCGCGACCGCCCGCGCCGGCTTCTACAAACACGAGCGCGACGACCTGGTGGTGTTCCGGTTCGCGCGCGGGACCAGCTGCGCCGGGGTCTTCACCCGCCACAAGATCGGCTCGGCGCCCGTGGACTGGTGCAAGAAGCATCTGGCCGGGGCCGAGGGCGGCAAGGATGTGCGCGCCCTGGTGATCAACGCCGGATGCGCCAACGCCTTCACAGGCAAGGCCGGCGCGGACGCCGCGCGGCGCACGGCCTCGGAGGTCGCCAAACGGTTCGGCTGTCGTCAGCGCGACGTCATGCTGGCCTCGACCGGCGTGATCGGCGTGGTGCTGGACGACAAGAAGATCGTCGCCAAACTGCCCGAGATCGAGAACGGACTGGAGGCGGACGCCTGGGCCCGGGCCGGTCGCGGCATCATGACCACCGACACCTTCCCCAAGGGCTCTTACGCCGAGGCCGAGATCGAGGGTTACAAGGTCCGGATCGCCGGCATCGCCAAGGGATCGGGGATGATCGCGCCGGACATGGCGACCATGCTGGCCTTCATCGTCACCGATGCGAACATCCATCCGAACGTGCTGCAGGCGCTGCTGGGCCTGCACGTGCGCACCACCTTCAACAGCGTGACGGTGGATGGCGATACCTCGACCAACGACACGGCCCTGCTGTTCGCCACCGGAACCTCGGGCGCGCCGCGCATCGGGCGGGTCGGGGATCGCCGGCTGAAGAGCTTCTCGGCCGCCCTGGACAAGGTGATGCTGGACCTGGCGCACCAGCTGGTGCGCGACGGCGAAGGCGCGACCAAGTTCGTCAAGGTGACGGTGGACGGCGCCGCCTCGCCCGCCTCGGCCCGCAAGCTGGCCAAGTCCATCGCCGACAGCCCTCTGGTCAAGACCGCCATCGCCGGTCAGGACGCCAACTGGGGCCGGGTCGTCATGGCGGTGGGCAAGACCGAGGAACCGGTCGATCGCGACCGCCTGGCCATCAAGTTCGGCCCGCACCAGGCCGCCGTCGACGGCGCCCCGTCCCCGACCTACGACGAGGCCAAGATGACCGCCTATATGAAGAACCCCGAGATCGACATCACTGTCGACGTGGGTTCGGGCCGGGCGTCGGCGACCGTGTGGACCTGCGATCTGACCAAGGGCTACATCGAGATCAACGGCGACTATCGCTCGTGACCGCTTCGCCCCTTCCCACCGTCCTGGTCGTCGCCGTCGCTCTGATTGACGTGGATGGGCGGGTTCTGATCGCCAAGCGTCCCGAGGGCAAGAAGCTGGCCGGTCTATGGGAGTTTCCGGGCGGCAAGGTCGAGCCCGGAGAGCGGCCGGAGCAGGCCCTGATCCGCGAACTGAAGGAAGAGCTGGGCATCGACGTCAGCGAAAACTGTCTGTCGCCGTTCGTTTTCGCCAGTCACGCTTACGATTCGTTTCACCTGTTGATGCCATTGTATCTGTGCCGACGGTGGGACGGCGTGGTCACGGCGCGTGAACACGACGGCCTGGCCTGGGTGAAGCCGAGCAAACTTTCGGACTATCCCATGCCGCCGGCGGACGAACCTCTGGTCGCCTGGTTGCGCGACCTGCTCTGACCACCGCCGACCAGGGAGGCCGGCCATGCGACGTCTTATCGGCCGGTTCCTGCGCAATGAGAGCGGGGCCACGGCTATCGAATATGGTCTGCTCTGCGCCCTGATCTTCCTGGCGATTGTGACCTCGATCAGCGCCTTAGCGAACAGCCAGAACGGCGGCCTGGCCGCGACGGTGAACAAGCTGAGCGCCGCCATACAGGCCGCGATAAGCTAGTCCGGCTCTTCGCCCGTCATTTCCTTGACGCCCAGCGCATCGGCCAGCCGCGTCTTGGCCGAGCCGCGCGGCAGGGGCTTCTGCTGGCTGTCGTGGGGTTTCCAGCCGGCCAGATGGATGATCTCGAACGTCGCCGGTATGCGGCCGTCGTCGAGACCGTAGCGCTCGGCATAGAGGGCGGCGGCGCGCGCCACGATGCGGCGGCTTAGCGGCCGAACGGGTCCGTGCAGCACATTGGTCTCGCCCATTGCGCGCAGGTCGCGGATCAAGGCGAACAGGTCGGCGTAACGGACGGTGAACCGATCCACGTCCGATACCGGCAGGGCGAACCCGGCGCGCTGCAAGAGGGCCGCGCCGTCATAGCCGTCAGCGAAGGGCGAAACCCGCGCCTGGGCGCCGCCGCGCTCTTCCAGCTCGACCTCGGTCAGGACGGCGCGTAGCTCTTTCAGCGTGCCCGCGCCGAACAGCGTGCCGATGAACAGGCCGTCCGGTTTCAACGCGCGCCGGATTTGGGCCAGGGCGCCCGGCAGATCATTGGCCCAGTGAAGGGTCAAAAGGGAGACGATCAGATCGGTTGAGGCGTCGGCCAGCGGCAGCGCGTCCGCGCCCGGCGCTGCGCGCTGGGCCAGGGAGACGGGCGTCTGGATGGGACCGACGCGTCCGGCGGCGTCGCTGGACCGGACCGCCGCGTCGAACACGCCTGGATGGGCGGACAGATCGACCGCAACGGGAAAATCGCGCAGTATGGCTTCCAGGCTCTCGGCGGCGTTGGCGGCGGCGCGGGCGTGCAGGAAGTCGGCTTGGGGGAACCGGGCGGCGGACCGCGCCAGCCGCGCCTGACGTCGAACGGCGTCGAAGATGCGCGGGGGACCTTCGGAAGGGGATTGGGGGGCGGTCATGGACGCACAGGATGGGGGTTGGCGACGCGCCTGGGAAGGGGCGGGCCGTCACTTGCGCGGAGCGGGGCGGGGACTGGCCGACCTGATCCTGCCGCCGATGGCGCATGACAGCCGAGAGGCGACGGCTGCGGCCGGCCTGACGCCCGACGCCTGGAGCCGGATCAAATTTCTGGAAGCGCCGGTCTGCGACGGCTGCGGGGCGGCATTCGACTTTGACGGCGGCGCCTTCGCCGAGGATCGCTGCGCCGCCTGCATCGCCAAGCCCTATGTGTTCGAGAGGGCGCGCGCGGCCTGCCTGTATGACGAGGCGTCGCGCGGTCTGATCCTGAGGTTCAAGCACGGCGATCAGCAACAGTTCGCGCCCCTGTTCGCGCGCTGGATCGGACGCGCCGCCGCCGATCTGGTCGAAGACGCGGACGTGATCCTGCCCGTGCCGCTGCATCGGCTTCGCCTGTTGTCGCGGCGCTTTAATCAGGCCGCCGAAATCGCCCGGCCGCTGGCCCGGCACGCCGGCCGCGACTATTTGCCCGACGCCCTGGTCCGCACGACCCACACGACCAGCCAGGGCGGCAAGAGCCAGCGCGGGCGGCGGCTGAACGTCAAGCAGGCCTTCGCCGTGACCGAGGCGGGCCGGCGTCGGATCCGGGGGCGACGCATCCTTCTGATCGACGATGTGTTGACCACGGGTGCGACCGGAGAGGCCTGCGCGCGCGCCCTGATCGACGCCGGAGCGCGCGCCGTGGATCTCGCCGTCATCGCGCGGGTGCGAAAAGCCCGTGAACTGACTATGTGAAGAGCGCCCTATCGCTCGCCGCGCGACGGCTCGCTGCGTGAGGGCGCTGGATTTTATACTGGAGATCTGAACTTGGCCGACGTCGTCATCTATACCAAGCCTGGCTGCCCCTACTGCTTCAGCGCCATGTCGCTGCTGAAGAAAAAGGGCGTGGACTATACCGAGATCGTCGCCTCCAACGATCCCGACAAGAAGGCCGAGATGGTCGAGAAGTCGGGCGGCCGCATGACTTTCCCGCAGATCTTCATCGACGGCCAGCACGTCGGCGGTTCCGACGACATCCACGCGCTGGATCGCGACGGCAAGCTGGACGGACTTCTTGCCGCCTGATCCATGAGCAGCGGGCTCGACATCGCCCTGATTCAGACGTGCACGCCGGCGACGGCGCGAGCGGCGCTGGCCCATGTCGAACCCCTGATCCGCGAGGCGGCGTCGGGCGGAGCGAAGTTCATCCTGACGCCCGAGGGGACCAATGTCCTGGAGCAACGCCGAGACCGGCGCGATGCGGCGATTACGACCGAGGACGAGGACGTCGCCGTTCTGGGTCTTCGTCGTCTGGCGGCGGAACTGGGCGTCTGGCTGCTGATCGGTTCGGCCATCGTCCGGTCTGGCCAGGCGGGAGATGGCCGCGCCTCCAATCGGTCGCTGCTGATCGATGGGTCGGGCGGGATCGTGGCCCGATACGACAAGCTGCATGTTTTCGACGTGAACCTGCCCAATGGCGAAACCTATCGCGAAAGCGCGACGGTGCGGCCGGGCGACGGGGCTGTGGTCGCGGATACGCCCTGGGGCCGGCTGGGCCTGACCATCTGCTACGACATCCGCTTTCCCCATCTGCATCGCCAGCTGGCCAAGGCGGGGGCCTCGATGATCGCCGTGCCGGCCGCCTTCACCGCTCCGACGGGCGAGGCCCATTGGGAAACCCTGTTGCGCGCCCGCGCCATCGAGACGGGGGCCTTCGTCCTGGCTCCGGCGCAGGGCGGACTGCACGAGGACGGTCGCCGCACCTGGGGGCGATCCACCGTCGTTGGCCCGTGGGGCGAGATCATCGCCAAGGCGGATCACGACGAACCTTGCATCGTGCGTGCGAAACTGGACATGGAGGCCGTGGCCAGGGCGCGCGCCGCCGTGCCCAGCCTGACCCACGATCGCGATTTCCTGCCCGCTGTTTAACGCCCCATGATCCGCTACGCCCTGAAATGCGACCAGGCCCACGCCTTCGAAGCCTGGTTCGGCTCCTCGACCGACTATGACGATCAGGCGGCGCGGGGGCTGGTGGAATGCCCATTCTGCGGTTCGCACGCGGTCGAAAAGGCGATCATGGCCCCGGCCGTCAGCGGCGCCCGCAAGGCCGATCCCGCCTCTGACGTCGCCGCCAAGATGCAGACGATGATGATGGCCGCCGCCCGCGAGGTTCGCGCCCATGTCGAGGCCAACTTCGACTATGTCGGCGACGCCTTCGCCCGCGAGGCGCGCGACATCCACGAGGGCCGATCCGAGAAGCGCGAAATCTATGGCGAGGCCACGCCCGCCGAGGTCAGGAAACTGAAGGACGACGGGGTGCCCGTCTCGGCCCTGCCGGCTGCCCCCGTCGATCCGGCAAAGGTGAACTGATGACTCGGCAATGGCGGTCCATGCGGCCGACGGACATCGATGCGGTGGTGGAGGTGGCGCGGCTGTCGTTTCCCGACCATTTCGAGGATCGCGCCTGTTTCCAAAACCGGCTGGCGCTTTATCCGCGCGGCTGTTTCGTGCTGGCGGAGAGCGAGGGCGCCGCGCGGGGCTATCTGATCGCCTATCCGTGGAAGGCCGAGAGCGCGCCGCCGCTGAACACGGAGATCGAAGGCCTGCCGGCCGAGCCGGATTTGATCTATCTGCACGATCTGGCTCTGCACCCCGAGGCGCGGGGCGGGGGCGTGACCGGCGCCATCGTCGAGCGGCTGGCCGAACAGGCGACGGAAGACGGGTGGCCCGCCGTCGCCCTGGTCGCGGTCAATGACGCCGTCGGCTTCTGGTCTCGACACGGTTTCGTCGAGCAGCCCGCCGAAGCCATGGCGGCCAAACTGGCCAGCTACGGCGCCGACGCCCGCTATATGCTGCGACCGCTCTAGCGCCGATTGAGCGCGGTCTGGCCGCCCGCGCGCACGAAATGGATGCGCTGAGGGCAGGGCAGGGCGACATAGGCCCGGCGTCTCATTTCACGCTCGCAGACGCTGGCGTCGCCAAGACTGTCAGGCGTCAGGACGGCGCGATGGAGCGCGCACCAGTCATGGCTGGCGGCGCGAATGCGGCCGGCCAAGATCATCGCCTCGCCGGGTCGAGCCATGTTCAACCCCTCGGCGTTTACATGCATGTCCGGCGCCTGGCCCGCGCCCAAGGCGGCGGCAAGCGCCGCTGCAATCATCAAACCCATCGTCATTTCCCCTTCGAAATGGGCCTGTGTCAGGCCCGTCGGGGGAAAGAGGCGTCCGTCAGCGGCGTCGGATGCGGCGTCGGGGATGAAATATCGGTAAGGCGGCGATCAGTGCGGCGAACGCCCGCTCTGGTCTTTCTGTCCACATGCCTGTAAGAGGCGCGCGCCTCCCGCATGCCTTTTCATGACCAGCGGCCGCCCGTATGCCGGCCGCGCCTTTTCGCGATACTCAAATGAACCTGCGCAACGTCGCCATCATCGCCCACGTCGACCACGGCAAGACGACCCTGGTGGACCAACTGCTCGCCCAATCCGGCGTCTTCCGAGCCAACGAGGCGCAGACCGAGCGCGCGATGGACTCCAACGACCAGGAAAAAGAGCGCGGCATCACCATTCTGGCCAAGTGCACGTCGGTGCTCTGGAACGGCAAGGCGGGTGAAACCCGCATCAACATCATCGATACCCCCGGCCACGCCGACTTCGGCGGCGAGGTCGAGCGTATCCTGGGCATGGTGGATGGCTGCGTCATCCTGGTCGACGCCGAAGAGGGCGTCATGCCCCAGACCAAGTTCGTGCTGACCAAGGCGCTGAAGATGGGCCTGCGCCCGATCCTGTGCATCAACAAGGTCGACCGCGCCCACGCCGATCCGGACCGCGTCCACAACGAGACCTTTGACCTGTTCGCCGCCATCGGCGCGACGGACGAGCAGCTGGACTTCCCGCACATCTACGCCTCGGGCCGCAACGGCTGGGCGACGCTGGACCTGAACCAGCCCAACGACAATCTGGCGCCGCTGTTCGACCTGATCGTCGATCACGTCCCGCCGCCCGCCGTTCAGGCCAACAAGGACAAGCCGTTCCGCATGCTGGACGTGCTGATCGAAAGCGATCCCTTCCTGGGCCGCCTGCTGACCGGCCGGATCGAAAGCGGCAAGGCCGTTCCCGGCATGGCGATCCACGCCCTGGACCGTGAAGGCAAGGAGATCGAACGCGGCCGCATCACCAAGGTGCTGGCCTTCCGTGGCCTGAAGCGCCAGCCGCTGGATGAGGGTTCGGAAGCGGGCGATATCGTCGCCATAGCCGGCATGTCCAAGGCGACCGTGGCCGACACCCTGTGCGCCATGGAAGTGACCGAGCCGCTGGACGCCCAGCCGATCGATCCGCCGACCATCTCCATGACCGTCTCGGTCAACGACAGCCCTCTGGCCGGCCGCGAAGGCGACAAGGTCCAGTCGCGGGTCATCCGCGACCGCCTGCTGAAGGAGGCCGAGGCCAACGTCGCCATCCGCGTGACCACCACCGAAGGCGGCGACGCCTATGAGGTCGCCGGCCGCGGCGAACTGCAGCTGGGCGTTCTGATCGAGAACATGCGCCGCGAAGGCTTCGAGGTTTCGATCTCGCGTCCGCGCGTGGTGTTCAAGGAAGGCGAGAACGGCGAGAAGCTGGAGCCCATCGAAGACGTCATGATCGACGTGGACGACGAGTTCACCGGCGTGGTCATCGAAAAACTGTCGGCCCGCAAGGCCGAGCTGGCCGACATGGGCCCGTCTGGCGCCGGCAAGACCCGCATCAGCTTGAAGGCGCCGTCGCGCGCCCTGATCGGCTACCAGGGCGAGTTCCTAACCGACACGCGCGGTTCGGGCGTGCTGAACCGCGTGTTCAGCCACTATGAGCCGCACAAGGGCGCCATCGCCGGCCGTCTGAAGGGCGTTCTGATCTCGAACTCCGACGGTGAAACCGCCGCCTTCGCCCTGTGGAATCTGGAAGATCGCGGAGTCATGTTCGTCGGCGCGGGGGAAAAGACCTATCAGGGCATGATCATCGGCGAGAACGCGCGCTGGGACGACCTGGACGTCAACCCGATCAAGGGCAAGCAGCTGACCAACGTCCGCGCCGCCGGCAAGGACGAGGCCGTTCGCCTGACCCCGCCGCGCCAGATGTCGCTGGAGCAGGCCATCGCCTATATCGACGACGACGAGCTGGTCGAGGTGACGCCCAAGTCCATCCGCCTGCGCAAGCAGGTGCTGAACCCGTCGTTCCGCAAGAAGCGCGTTCGCCCGGAGTAGTCCGCAATCCCTGACTGACGCGGGGTGGGATGGGGCCTATAGACGGCTGACATGAACGCCTCGCCCAGTCTGGATGACCGCCTTGACGAGGCCGCCCGCGCGGAAGACCCGCGCGCGGCGGTCTCTGTCGTTTTGCGCGAGACCTATGACGTCGCCCGCGCGCGGGCCGAGCGCAAGCTGGACGGCGGCATGAAGGGCCGCGACGTGGCGCGCCTTTACGCCGCCGCCGCCGACGAGATGCTGGCCGGCCTGTGGCGGGTGGCGACACAGACCCTGTGGCCGACCTCGCCGGTCGAGGCCGAACGGCTGGCCCTGGTCGCGGTCGGGGGTTACGGCCGGGGCGTTCTGGCGCCCCATTCCGATCTGGACCTGCTGTTTTTGAGATCGTCCAAGGCGACGCCGCGCGGCGAGCAGGTGATCCAGTTCGTCCTCTATGTGCTGTGGGACCTGGGGGCCAAGGTCGGATCGGCGGTGCGCTCGGTCGAAGAGTGCCTGAGCCTGTCGCGCACCGACATGACGGTGCGGACGACCCTGTTGGAGGCGCGTCCGCTGGCGGGGGACGAGGCGCTGGCCCAGCTGATGATCGGCCGGTTTCGCGACATGGTGTCGAAATCCGATCCGCGCCCCTTCATCGCCGCCAAGCTGGAGGAGCGGGCGGCCCGGCACGAGAAGGCCGGCTCGACCCGCTACAAGGTCGAACCCAACGTCAAGGACGGCAAGGGCGGCTTGCGCGACCTGAACACCCTGTACTGGATCGCCCGGTCCCTGGCGCCCGAAAGCCGGCTGGGCGCGACGGTGATGGACGAACTGTTCACCCCGCGCGAGCGACGCACGTCGGACGAGGCGTTCGACTTCCTGTGGCGGGTCCGCATCCATCTGCATCTGATCGCGGGCCGAGCCGAAGAGAAGCTGACCTTCGACATGCAGCCCGAGGTCGCTCGGCGCATGGGCTGGCGCGGGCGCGGCGACGAACCGGCGGTCGAGCGGTTCATGCGGCGATACTTTCTGGTGGCCCGCGACGTCGGCGCCCTGACCCGCGCCATGTCGGCCAAGCTGGAGGCGCGCCACCAGAAGACGGCGCACGGTCTGTCGCGGCTGATGGCGCCGTTCCGGCCCGCCCCCCGCCGCAAGCTGGAGGTCGAGGGGTTCTGGATCGATCAGGGGCGTCTGTCGGTCGAGGGGCCGGAGGTGTTCGCCGCCGATCCGGTCAAGCTGCTGACGCTGTTCGTCTGCGCCGACAAGCACGACCTGGATCTGCATCCGGACGCCTTTTCGGCGGTGACGCGGTCGCTGTCGCTGGTGACGCCCCGGCTGAGGCGCGATCCGGCGGCGACGCGCGCCTTCCTGGACGTTCTGGCGCACGGGCAGCGGCCCTATCGCGTCCTGACAATCATGAACGAGACGGGCCTGTTGGGCCGGTTCCTGCCCGAATGGGGGCGGATCGTCGGCCAGACCCAGTTCAACATGTACCACGCCTATACGGTCGACGAGCACACGCTTCAGGCCATCGGCATCATCAACGACATCGCGCGCGGCAAACTTAAGACCGACCACCCCATGGCCAGCGAGATCGTGCATCTGATCTCGGACATGGAAGCCCTGATGCTGGGCATGCTGCTGCACGATGTGGGCAAGGGCGGCGAGCGGGGGCAGCTGGAGGACGGCGCCATCGCCGCGCGTCGGGCGTGCGAGCGGCTGGGCGTCGATCCGCGCCGGATCGAACTGGTCGTCTGGCTGGTGCGCAGCCATCTGGCGCTGTCGGACTACGCCCAGAAGCGCGACCTGTCGGACCCGGCGACCATCCGCGCTTTCGCCGAACTGGTCGGTGATCCCGAGCGGTTGCGGATGCTGCTGGTCCTGACCGTCGCCGATATCCGGGCCGTGGGGCCGGGCGTGTGGAACGGCTGGAAGGGTCAGCTGATGCGCACCCTCTATAACAAGGTCGCCGCCCTGTTCCGGGGCGAGGACGTGACGCGCGAGGATCCGCTGGCGGCGCACCCGGCCCTGGTCCAGCGGGCGCGCGAGACGGGCGCGGCCGCCGAGAGCGCGCCAACCGCGCCGGTGCAGGGGCTGACGGTGCAGACCACCGAAATCTCCATCGCAGCGGCCGACCGGCCGGGCCTGTTCGCCGATCTGGCCCAGACCATGGCCGCCCTGGGCGCCGACGTGACCGACGCCCGCGTGGCGACAGAGGACGGTGTCGTTCTGGACGTGTTTCGTGTTCAGGACGGAGCGGGCCTACCCTATGGCCAGGCCGAGCCGCGTCGCCTGAAGGCTTTAGTCGAGGCGCTGGAAAAGGCCGCGCGGGGCGAGGGCCGTATCGGCCAGGCGCCCGATCCGACCGGCAATGCGCGCAAGGCGGCCTTCGAAGTCCGGCCCGTGGTTATGGTCGATCACCACGCCAGCGAGGTCGCCACCGTAGTCGAGGTGTCCTGCGCCGACCGGCCGGGCCTGCTGGCGGACCTGTCGCGCGTGTTCAACGACGAAGGCCTGAGCATCCGCTCCGCCCATGTCGCCAGCTATGGCGAGCGGGCGGTGGACAGTTTCTACGTCGTGGATCGCAAGGGGCGGAAGATCACCTCGGAACAGCGGATCGCCGAACTGCGCACCGCGCTTGAGGCCGTGCTGGACAGCCGCGCGCCCGCGCCCGCCGGACGCAAGGTCGCCTCGGCCCGCGCCAGCGCACGCGACGTCTCCGACCTGGGCCGCCGCAGCCCGCGCGCAAAGCCCGTATCGCCCGGCGAACAAGCGCGCTAAGCGACAACCTTCCTCCGCGCCCTGTCGAATGTCCGCATGAGCCTCGCCCGAAACACCCTGGTGCAGTCGACCCTGACGCTGGGCAGTCGAATTCTCGGCTTCGTGCGCGACATGGCGCTGGCGGCGCGCTTCGGCCAGGGGCCGATGATGGACGCCTTCACCACGGCGTTGATGCTGCCCAACATGTTCCGCCGCCTGTTCGCCGAGGGCGCCTTCGCCCAGGCCTTCGTGCCGGTCTATGGGGGGGTTCGGGCGCGCGAGGGCGAGGAAGCGGCCGCCGTCACGGCGTCCGAGGCGCTCAGCTTCATGCTGGCCGTGGTCGCGGGCTTCTGCATCCTGCTGCAGGTCGTGATGCCCTGGATCATGCCGTGGCTGCTGTCGGCGTATCAGGGTCAGCCCGAGGTGCTGCGCGCCGCCGTGATCGCAACCCAACTGGCCATGCCCTATCTGGCCTGTATGACCGTGGCCTCGCTGCTGTCGGGCGTGCTGAACACCGGCGGTCGGTTCGCCCTGTCGGCGGCCGTGCCGGTGTTTCTGAACCTGTGCACCCTGGCCGCCCTGATGCCGCCGCTGATCCTGCCGATCCCGCAGGAGACGGTGCTGCTGATGGTGACGGCGGCGGTGACGGTGTCGGGCCTGATCCAGGCCGGTCTCTTGTGGTGGGGCGTGCGGCGTCTGGGCGTTCGGCTCAAGATCGGCCTGCCGCGTATCACGCCGAATGTGCGTCACACCCTGGCGCTCGCTGTGCCCGGCGCCCTGGCGGGCGGGGCGCTGCAGATCAACTCTCTGGTGTCGCAGTTCCTGACCGGGTCGGACGAGGGCGCGCGTTCGGTGCTGTATAACGCCGACCGGCTGTATCAACTGCCGCTGGGCCTGGTGGGGGTCGCCATCGGCCTGGCCCTGGTGCCGCGCCTGACCAAGGCCTTCGTCGACGGCGATCACGAGGGCGGGCAGAAGACGCTGGACGACGGCATCAACCTGGCCATGGCCTTCACCCTGCCGGCGGCCGTGGCCCTGTTTGTCATTCCCTTCTTCATCATCGACGCGACGGTGACGCGGGGCGCCTTCACCTCGGCCGACGCCGCCCGCACCGCCGACGTTTTGCGTCAGTTCGCCTGGGGCGTGCCGGCCTTCGTCCTGGCCAAGGTTCTGACCCCGCCCTTCTTCGCGCGTCAGGACACGCGCCGTCCGATGATCTTCGCCGTGGCCAGCGTGGTCATCACCGTCATCCTGGGCTCGGCCCTGTTCTTCTGGTTCCGCCGTCAGGGCTGGGACGGGGTGCTGGGCCTGGCCATCGCCACCAGCACCTCGGCCTGGGTCAACGTCGCTCTGTTGGGCGGCGTCCTGATCCGCGAAAACAGCTGGCGGCCGTCGCCGGCCTTTTTGTCACGCATCGCCCGCGTGATCGCCGCCAGCGCCATGATGGCCGCCCTGCTGTTCGCCGCCGACGTCTTCTATCCGCAGCTGGCTCGCCTGTTCCTGGCCAAGGAGATCGCCGTCCTGGTGGTCTGCGGCGCCGGGGCCGGGCTTTACGGCTTCTGCCTGCTGGCGTTCCGGGCCGTCACCATCTCGGAACTGAAGGCCACGCTGAAGCGCGAGCCCGGCGGCGGCGCGGTCTCCGGTCTGGACTGACAGGCGGCGAACCGATAAGCGCGAGGCCATGACGACCTCGGGCCTGATCCATGACCTGCGATGGCGCGGCTGAACCGCCGCCTGCCTCGCCACGCCTGCCTTTCGACCTTCCGAGACCCGATCCCATGACCGACCAAACCCCCGCCGTTGCGACATATGACGGCCCGCGCCGCATCCTGTCCGGCATCCAGGCCTCAGGCGCGCTGCACCTGGGCAACTACCTCGGCGCCTTGAAGCGGTTCGTGGAGCTGCAGGACCAGGGCGCGCCGGTCTATGTCTTCGTCGCCGACATGCACGCCATCACCGTGTGGCAGGATCCCGCCAAACTGACCGCCCAGACGCGCGAGATCGCCGCCGCCTATCTGGCCTCGGGCCTGGATCCGGAAAAGGCGATCATCTTCCCGCAATCGGCCGTGCGCGCCCATGCCGAGCTGGCTTGGATCTTCAACTGCGTCGCCCGCCTCGGCTGGCTCGACCGGATGACCCAGTTCAAGGAGAAGTCGGGCAAGCACAAGGAACGCTCCTCGGTCGGCCTCTACACCTATCCCGTGCTCCAGGCGGCCGACATCCTGCTGTACAAGGCGACCGAAGTGCCGGTCGGAGAGGACCAGAAGCAGCATCTGGAGCTGACCCGCGACATCGCCGCCAAGTTCAACAACGACTTCGGCGTTCCCGGCTTCTTCCCCGTGCCTGAGCCGATCATCCAGGGGCCGGCGACCCGCGTCATGTCTCTGCGCGACGGGGCGGCCAAGATGTCCAAGTCGGACCCGTCCGACAACAGCCGCATCAACCTGACCGACGACGCCGACACAATCGCCTCCAAGATCAAGAAGGCCAAGACCGATCCCGAGCCTTTGCCGGAAACCCTGGACGGCCTGAACGAACGTCCCGAAGCCAAGAATCTGGTCGCCATCTATGCGGCGTTGGCGGGCCTGACCCGCGAACAGGTGATCGCACAGTTCGGCGGCCAGGGTTTCGGCGCCTTTAAGCCGGCGCTGGCGGATCTGGCGGTGTCGTCGCTGGCGCCCGTGACGGCCGAGATGCGCCGACTGATGGATGATCCGGCCGAGATCGATCGCGTGCTGAAGGCCGGGGCTGAGCGCGCCGCCGAGGTCGCCGATCCCGTGGTGGACGAGGTCAAGAAGATCGTCGGCTTCTGGAGGGCGTAATGGGCGTCTACGAGGCCAAGGTCGTCTGGAACCGCGGCGACCAGCCCTTTCTCGACAAGCGCTACAGCCGCGCCCATTCCTGGAGCTTCGACGGCGGGGCGGTGGTGCCGGGGTCGTCGGCGCCCTCCAGCGTGCCCGTGCCGATGTCCGATCCGACCGGCGTCGATCCCGAAGAGGCGATGGTCGCCTCTCTGTCCAGCTGCCACATGCTGTGGTTCCTCGCCTTCGCCGCCAACGCTGGCCTGGTGGTCGACACCTATGTCGACGAGGCCTCGGGCAAGATGGGCAAGGACGATGACGGCAAACGCTACCTCGCCGAGGTGACGCTGCGTCCCTTCACCAGCTTCACCGGCCGCGAACCCGATCAGGCTGAGATCGACGCCCTGCATCATCAGGCGCACGACCATTGCGAAATGGCCCATTCGGTCCGGGCGACCATCACGGTCGAGGCGACGATCGGCTAGGCGGCGACCGCCGTCTCTTCCTCGACCAGGGACCTGAACAGGGCGTGGGCGGCGATCATGCCGTCCGAGGTCGCCAAGGTGATGTTGGAGGCGGCGCGCGCCAGATCGCCGGCGGCGAAGACGCCCGACTGGGTCGTCTGCTGCATGGCGTCCACCTTGATCACTCGCCCCATCGGAGTGTCGGTCATCTCGCAGCCCAGCCGCTCGGCGAAGGGGCTGGCGACGCGCACATTGGCGCCGACGAAGATGGCCTTCAGGTCGACGAACCGTCCGTCGGTCAGCCGCGCGCCGCTCAGGTCCGGCGCATCGCCCTCCAGCCGCGAGATGGGCGTGGCCTCGATGGTGACCCCGCGTCGATCCAGCAGACGGGCGTCCTCGGGCGACAGGCCGACGTCCAGATCCATGAAAAGGGTGACCTGGCCCCATTCGGCGACGGTCGCCGCATACTGGACCGCGTGATCGCCGCGCCCCAGCACGCCGATGGGGCCGCCGCCGATCTCATAGCCGTGGCACCAGGGACAGTGCAGGGCGGTGCGGCCCCAGCGTTCCTTCACCCCCGGGATGTCGACCAGCACGTCCTCGACCCCGTGCGACAGCAGCAGCCGGCGACCGCTTGTCCGTGTGCCGTCAGCGAAGGCGACCGAGAAACCGCCATCGATCCGTTCGACCTCGACCGCCTCCGCCATGCGGAAGGCGGCGGTGGGATAGGCCGCGACCTGGGCCCGGGCCGACGCCGTGATCTCAGCGCCGGGCTTTCCGTCATTCGTCAGGACCCCATGGGCGCGAGCGGCGAACCGATTGCGCGGCCGGCCGTCGTCGATAACCAGAACGCGGCGGCGCGCGCGGACCAGCTGCATGGCTGCGGACAGGCCGGCATAGGAGCCGCCGATGATCAGGGCGTCGTGCGGCATGACGTCAGGACTTTCGAGCGTGGGCATGGAGCAGATCTCTCTTGGGATGTTCGGCCATGCGGCGCGAGAAATCCGCCGCCAGATCGGCCAGGGTTACGTCGTTCAGGCGCGCGATCAGCAGGGCGCGGGCGGCGGCGTAGGTCTCGGCGAGGGCGTCGTTGACCGCCGCCTCGACCAAACAGCCGTCGGCCTCGATAGGCGGAGCGGCCGGAAACAGATCCGCGCCGCCAATGGCCGTGTTCACCTGACCCAGGGTGATCTGATCCAGCGGTCGCGACAGACGCCAGCCGCCGCCATGCCCCTTTTCCGACGCCACCAATCCCTGCTCGCGCAGGCCGGCCATGGTTCGGCGCACCACCACGGGATTGGTCGAAAGACAGACCGCCAGCTGGTCCGAGGTCATGGGCGAGCCGGTGCGTGTATCATGCTCGGCCATGTGCAGCAGAGCGTGGAGGATGTTGGACAGACGAGAATCCCTTTTCATGTAACTGCAATTGTTACGTGATAGATCGCCCGTCAAGACCGCGGGTCAGTTTTCTTTTCAGCCGTGTGGCACGGCGTCGGTCAGGAAGGCGCCGAAACGGCGCAGGGCCTCGACTGTCAGGTCCGGATCGTGGCGCATCGGACCGTTGTTGGTGGGTTCGTCGAAGGCGTGGGTGCCCCCGGCGATCCAGCTTTCGACCTGGGAGCCGCAGTTGCGGATCATGGCGTTGACCTGTTCGGCGTTGCGCACAGTCGTCAGGTGGTCGCGCTTGCAGGTGACGGCCAGAACGCGCGGGCAATGCCGCCAGGGCTTCAACCGATTGAAGGCGAACGGGCCGATGTAGGGATAGGCCAGCCACACCGCCTTGACGCCGGACAGGTCGGCCTCGGCGGGATCGGTCACGCCAAAGGCGCCGGGCGTCGGCGCGCCGCTCATCATCTCCATGATCGACCAGCCGCCGTGGCTCCAGCCGGCCAGGGCCAGCTTCGTCGCGTCGACATCGGGGCGGGCCGAAACGCCCCGGATCGCCGCCAGCACGTCGCCCACCCGCTCATAGCCCCGGAACGACAGGCCCGTGCAGACCGCCGCCAGGGTGAAGGCCCGGCCCCATCCGCGCGGGCCGTAGGAATCGACGATGAAGGCGCGCCAGCCCGCCGCCTTTGCGACCTCGGAGTAGCGGGGCAGGTGATCGCGCAGACCCCCGCAGCCGTGGAACAGCAAAACCGTCGGCCGGGGCCGGTCGTCGTCCGGGCCCACGACGATGACATGGGGCTCCAGCCGGGCCCAGCGGCGCTTCAGATCATCCATCTCCGACATACGCCGCAGCTTGCCGTCGAAAGCCAGTCCAAAAATCCGATGCTCAACCGGCGCAGCGCAGCGTCAGGTTCAGTCGGCCGCCGCCGGGGATCAGGCGCGACGATCCGGCCAGCACGCGGTCGACGCCGTGACGGGCCAGGCGCGCGGGTCCGGTCAGGGCGCAGACGTCGCCGCTGTCCAGCCTTAACGTCGTGGTGCGTCCTCCCTCCGCCGCGCCGATGCGGAACGTCGCAGTGTCCCCTAGCGACACCGACAGGACGGGCGCGCCGAGGTCGGCCTCGTCCTTGTCCTGGTGCAGGCCCATCTTCGCCGCATCGTGATACAGATTGACCAGACAGGCGTCCGGCGGCGTGGGCCAGCCCACCGTGGCGTGCCACAGATCGAGCAGCACAGTCGGGATCGCGGGCCAGGGTCGCCCGGTCTCCGGATGGATCGACTGATAACGATAGCCGCCCCGGTCGGAGACCCAGCCCAACGGACCGAAGTTGCTCATCTGAACCGAAAAAGGCCGACCGCCGGGCGTGGTCGGCCGATACAGCGGCGCGTCATCCAGCCGGGCGAACACCTCGGTGACCAGATCCGCCTGCGCCGCAGCATCGAGCGCCCCCGGCCAGAGCCGGAAGCCCTCGACGGCGGTCTTCACCTCAACGGGTGTAGGTGTATTCGCTGACCTCACAGACATTGATGCGCGACCGCGTCAGCTCCTGACCGTTGGTGAACTCGGCCTTGAAGTCATAGATGCAGGCGCCCGAGCCGTCATCGATGTTGATGCGCACATCCTGCCCGCTTTCCAGCACGTCCGAGCCCAGGATGTCCTCTTCCCAGTCGTCGCTGCGTGAATCCGACGCGTAGAAGCGCAACATGGTCCAGCCGGTGCGGTTCTTGATGGTGACGTGCCGATCATAGCCGTCTCGCGACTGAATGGCCGGCGCCCCGGCAGGCGGCGCGGCGGCGGCCGCAGAGCCGATCAGAACGGCGGCGGCGACGGCCGCCTTGAGCATGGTCTTGATCATTGTTTCCTCTCCCTTCCTTCATCGCGGTCCCCAGAGCGCGATGGGAAATCTTATGCCCGACGATCGCTGTCTTCGCATCTTCAAATTTCGCCGTTCTTCGAAAGCTTTGAATCGCATAACGCCCTTGCGGGCGGGGGGGATTTTCCCATATCGGGGCCAGCTTCGGAGAAACCCCGCGAAACTTGGGGCTATCCAGCCTGATCCACGCCAACCCAACCGGGGGCGGTCACGCGCGGCGCTTCGTCGAAGGCCGCCGCATCGCCCGCCGAACCAGAGAGACTGAAGAACACATGGCCAAGATTATCGGCATCGACCTGGGCACCACCAACTCGTGCGTCGCCGTCATGGACGGCAAGACGCCGAAGGTGATCGAAAACGCCGAGGGCAACCGCACGACCCCGTCGGTCGTGGCGATCCAAGACGGCGCGGAAGTGCTGGTGGGTCAACCCGCCAAGCGCCAGGCCGTCACCAACCCGTCCAACACCTTCTTCGCGATCAAGCGCCTGATCGGCCGCAACTTCGATGATCCCGTCGTCGCCAAGGACAAGGGGATGGTGCCCTATGAGATCGTCAAGGGCCCGAACGGCGACGCCTGGGTGCGCGCCTTCGGCAAGGACTATTCCCCGCAGCAGATTTCGGCCTTCACCCTGACCAAGATGAAGGAAGCGGCCGAGGCCTATCTGGGCGACAAGGTCACCCAGGCCGTGATCACCGTGCCGGCCTACTTCAACGACAGCCAACGTCAGGCGACCAAGGACGCCGGCAAGATCGCCGGCCTGGAAGTGCTGCGCATCATCAACGAGCCGACCGCGGCGGCCCTGGCCTATGGTCTGGAAAAGAACGACGGCCAGAAGATCGCCGTCTATGACCTGGGCGGCGGCACCTTCGACGTCTCGATCCTGGAGATCGGCGACGGCGTGTTCGAGGTGAAGTCGACCAACGGCGACACCTTCCTGGGCGGCGAGGACTTCGACCTGCGTCTGGTCGACTACCTGGCCGACGAGTTCAAGAAGGAGCAGTCGGTCGACCTGCGCCAGGACAAGCTGGCCCTGCAGCGCCTGAAGGAAGAGGCCGAAAAGGCCAAGAAGGAGCTGTCGACCACGACCCAGTACGAGGTCAACCTGCCGTTCATCACCATGAACGCCTCGGGCCCGCTGCACCTGAACATCAAGCTGACGCGCGCCAAGCTGGAAAGCCTGGTCGAAGACTTGGTCCAGCGCACGATCGAGCCGTGCAAGAAGGCCCTGGCCGACGCCGGCCTGAAGGCCTCGGACATCGACGAAGTGGTTCTGGTCGGCGGCATGACCCGCATGCCCAAGGTCGTGGAAGCCGTGAAGGCGTTCTTCGGCAAGGAGCCGCACAAGGGCGTGAATCCTGACGAAGTCGTGGCCCTGGGCGCCGCCGTTCAGGCCGGCGTTCTGCAAGGCGACGTCAAGGACGTGCTGCTGCTGGACGTGACGCCGCTGACCCTGGGCATCGAAACCCTGGGCGGCGTGTTCACGCCTCTGATCGAGCGCAACACGACGATCCCGACCAAGAAGAGCCAGACCTTCTCGACCGCCGACGACAACCAGTCGGCCGTGACGATCCGGGTCTTCCAGGGCGAGCGTCCGATGGCGTCTGACAACAAGATGCTGGGCCAGTTCGACCTGATGGGCATTCCGCCCGCGCCACGCGGCATGCCGCAGATCGAGGTCGCCTTCGACATCGACGCCAACGGCATCGTCAACGTCTCGGCCAAGGACAAGGCGACCAACAAGGAGCAGTCGATCCGCATCCAGGCGAACGGCGGCCTGTCGGACGCCGACATCGACAAGATGGTCAAGGAAGCCGAGGCCAACGCCGCCACCGACAAGGCCAAGAAGGATCTGGTCGAGGCGCAGAACGCCGCCGACAGCCTGATCCACTCGACCGAGAAGGCCCTGGCCGACCATGGCGACAAGGTCGGCGCGGACGAGAAGACGGCCATCGAGACCGGCCTGGCCGAGCTGAAGACCGCGCGCGAAGGCACGGACCCGGAAGACATCCGCGCCAAGACCAACACCCTGGTCCAGGCTTCGATGAAGCTGGGTGAGGCCATGTACGCCCAGCAGCAGGGCGACGCCGCCGCAGAAGGCCAGCCGGCCGACGACGGCGTGGTCGACGCCGAGTTCGAGGAAGTGTCTGACACGGACGGCGACGACAAGAAGAGCGCCTGATCCGTCACAGGTCGCTGAAATGATACGGCCCCGCTTGTCTTGCGATAGGCGGGGCCTTTTCATGAAACTTGCATCATTGGTCCCGGACCCCATGTCAGCCGGGACATCGATTTCGACCAACGCGCGATAAGAGGCGAGGCGAAAGCGAACGGGGAAGTATGAGGACGAACGCCCGATGGCGCGTGATTATTACGAAGTTCTAGGTGTCGAACGCACGATCGACGCCCCCGGCCTGAAAGCCGCCTACCGCAAGCTGGCCATGATCCACCACCCGGACCGCAATGGCGGCTCGGAAGAGTCGATGGCCAAGTTCAAGGAGTTGTCCGAGGCCTATACGGTGCTGTCGGACGACAACAAGCGCGCGGCCTATGATCGTTACGGCCATGCGGGCGTGAACGGCGGCGGGGGCGGCAATCCCTTCGGTCAGGGCGGTCAGGGCTTCTCGGACATCAACGACATCTTCTCCCAGGTCTTCGGCGATGCGTTCGGGGACGCGTTCGGCGGACGCCAGGGCCGGGGCCAACAGGGCGGACCGCGCCGGGGCTCGGACCTACGCTACGATCTGGAGATCACCCTGGAGCAGGCCTACAAGGGCGAGGACGTCGAGATTGACATCCCCTCGACCATGACCTGCGACACTTGCGAGGGGTCGGGCGCCAAGCCGGGCACCAAGCCCGTCACCTGCACCACCTGCCAGGGCGCCGGTCGCGTGCGCCAGGCCAACGGCTTCTTCCAGGTCGAGCGCACCTGCCCCCGCTGCCACGGCCAGGGTCAGATGATCGCCGATCCCTGCACCGCCTGCCATGGTCACGGACAGGTGCGCAAAACCCGCACCCTGAACCTGAAAATCCCCGCCGGCGTGGACGACGGTTCGCGCATCCGTCTGTCGGGCGAGGGCGATGCGGGCCAGCGCGGCGGACCGCGCGGCGATCTGTACGTCTTTATCTCGGTCACGCCGCACGACCTGTTCGAGCGCGACAACCTGGACCTGCTGGTCACCGTGCCCGTGCCGATGACGGTGGCGGCCCTGGGCGGCGAGATCGACGCGCCCTGCTTGGTCTCCACGGCCTGCGACGGCAAGTGCAAGGCCTCTGTCGCCGTGCCGGCCGGCGCCCAGACCGGCAAGACCGTGCGCATCAAGGGCAAGGGTATGCCCCATCTGAACGGCCGCAACCGGGGCGATCTGGTGGTCGAACTGTTCGTCGAGACGCCCACCGATCTGACCGCGCGCCAGCGTGAGTTGCTGGAAGAGCTTGCCCTGTCGTTCGGGGAGGGGCAGAACCCCAGGAATTCCAGCTTTGCCGGAAAGGCGAAGCGTTTCTGGGCCGACATCCTGGGCAATCAGGACGCGGACGGGTCGAAAGAGAACGCGGTTTGAGCGCAATCTTCCACGCCGGCATTTCCGGCTATCGCGGCCGGATGGGGCGTGCGGTCTCTCAGGTTCTGGACGCCCGCGAGGACGTGGTGGTCGCCGCCCGCTTCGATTGGGGCGAAACCGCCGACCTGTCGCTGTGCGACGTGATCATCGACTTCTCGACCCCGGCCGCCTCGGTGGGTCTGGCCCAGGGCGCAGCTGAGCGCGGCGGTCCGGCCCTGGTGATCGGCTCGACCGGCTTCACAGACGAGCAGGAAGCCGACCTTATGAAGGCCGCCGAGAAGGTCGCCATCGTCAAGAGCGGCAACTTCTCTCTGGGCGTGAACATCCTGATCGGCCTGGTCCAACACGCGGCCCAACGTCTGGACGCCCAGGACTGGGACATCGAGATCACCGAGGCCCATCACCGCCGGAAAGTGGATTCACCGTCGGGCACGGCCCTGATGCTGGGCGAGGCCGCCGCCGAGGGGCGGTTCGCGGATTTGGATGACCTGCGCTCCAAACCCTATGACGGGGTCCAGGGCGAGCGCGAGAGCGGCAAGATCGGCTTTTCCTCCATCCGCGCCGGCGGCATCATCGGCGAGCATACGGTGCTGTTCGCATCGGAAGACGAGGTGCTGACCCTGAGCCATTCGGCGATCGATCGGTCTCTGTTTGCCAAGGGCGCGGTCGCCGCCGCCGCCTGGGTGCGGACGCGAGGCCCCGGTCTCTATGACATGCAGGACGTGCTTGGCTTTCGGCAGGCTTAAGGCTGGGGCGCTGCGCGCCGCGCTATGTTCGCGACGCGGTCGCTCACGACTTGAGCGCTAAAAGAGACTAAGCCGCGTCTTCCTGCGCTGGCAGGCCGTAAGCTTCCCAAAGTGATCGGTCCTTCAGCGCCTTGGCGAGAAAGGCGACATGGGCGGCCTGTTCCTCGGGCGTCGAGCGCGGCGCCAGCGGGCGGGTACGCTGGCCGTAGGCGGCGGTTTCGATGACGCCGCCGGGGCCACGACCGACCGGCGCGGACGACAGGTCCAGCACCCGTTCCTTGCCGCCGCGAAGCTCAAGATAGACCTCGGCCAGCAGACGGGCGTCGATCAGGGCGCCGTGCAGCGTCCGCTCGACCAGCGACACCTTGTAGCGTTTGCACAGGGCGTCCAGCGAGTTGGGCATGCCCGGAAACCGCGTCTGGGCCAGTTTCAGCGTATCGATCCAGCGCGCGTCGCCGGTGATCGGCCGGCCGCACCGCGCATATTCGAAGTCGATGAAGTTGCGGTCGAAGGCGGCGTTGTGGGCGATCATCTGCGCATCGCCGATGAATTCGATCAGGTCGTCGGCGATCTCGGCGAACTTGGGCGCATCCTTGACCTTCTCGTCGGTGATGCCGTGAACCCGGATGGCGTCGGGCGGGATCAGCCGCTCGGGATTGACGAACCGATGGAAGGTCCGCCCCGTCGGCAGCAGGTCCTGGATCTCGATACAGCCGACCTCGATCAACCGGTCGCCCGTCTTGGGGTCGAAGCCGGTGGTTTCCGTATCCAAAACGATCTCGCGCGCCATTCGCCCTTAATGGCGGCATTCGCCTCAGCGCGAAAGGCTCGCCGCGCCGCGCCGGGGAGATATCCACGACGGGGCCAGAACGGTGGCCACGATCGCTTCGACCTCGGCCCGAGCGGCCTCCAAACCCCGGCCTGTGTCGATGATGAAATCGGCGCGGGCGCGCTTTTCCGCGTCCGGCATCTGGCGCGCCAGGATGGCGTCGAACCGTTCACGGGTCATGCCGGGACGGGCCAGGACGCGCTCCGCCTGGATCGCCGGATCGGCGGTGACCACCACGACGGCGTCGACGCCCTTGTCCCCACCTGTCTCGAACAGCAGGGGGATGTCCAGAATCGCCAGTTTCACACCCGCCGTGCGCGCCGCCTCCAGTTCCGCCGCGCGACCCTGGGCGACCAGAGGGTGGACAATGGCTTCCAGACGCCGAAAGGCGGTGTCGTCTTTTCCAAGCGCCTCGGCCAGACGCGTGCGATCGACCGCGCCGTCCACGAGGACGCCGGGAAAGGCTTCGCCCACCGGAACGACTGCGGCGCCTCCGGGCGCATAGAGGCGGTGAACCGCATCGTCGGCGTTCCAGACGACCGCACCCAGATCGGCGAACATGGCCGTCGTCGTCGACTTGCCCATGCCGATGGAACCGGTGAGACCGAGCAGGATCATGCCGCCTCGCCCAGATGCGTCATCAACAGGGCACGAAGATCGAGAGGCGGCGGCGGGCGGCGGAACAAGGCTTCGAACGACGGCGCCGCCTGGCCGATCAACATGGCCAATCCATCCACCGTCGGCAGGCCGCGTTCGCGCGCCGCCGTCAGAAAGGGCGTAGCCAACGGCTTGTAGGTCATGTCCATCACCACCGTGCCGGGCGCGATCCGGTCGAAGTCGATGTTGGGCGCAACGCTCAGCGCGTTGACGACCAGGGCTGCGCCGTCGAAGGCGTCATCGGCCGTCACGACCCGAACCGAGGGTCCAAGATCAGCGGCCAAAGCCTCTGCGCGTTCGGGCGAACGGTTGACGATGCGCACCTCGGCGCCCGCCTCGACCAGGGCGCCGGACCCTGCGCGGGCCGCGCCGCCGGCGCCCAGCATCACTACAGGCCGCCCCGCCACGTCCAGGTCTGGCGCCTGTTCCTTCAAGCCGCGCATCAGGCCGACGCCGTCGGAACTGTCGGCCAGCACCCGGCCGTTTTCGAACTGCAAGATATTGGCCGAGGACGTCAGTCGCGCCGCTGCCGTCGCCTGATCCGCCAGGGCGAAGGCCTGTTCCTTGAATGGGGCGGTGACGTTCAGCCCCATGATCAGACCGGCGCGCCCCGCCGCGATCAGGGTCTCGAACCCGGCGGCATCCGCAGGGACGAAGGGCACGTAGGCGCCGTCGATCCCGCCGGCCGCCAGCCAGGCGTTGTGGATGACCGGGCTAAGCGAATGGGCGACCGGATTTCCGGCGATCCCGGCGACAAAGGCGGCCCCGGTTATGCGGTGCGTGCTCATACCGCGATCACACCAGCCCGACGCAGCTCTTTCAACACCGGCCAGAGCGGCAGGCCCAGCACCGTGAAATAGTCGCCGTCCACCGCTTCGAACAGCTGCGAGCCCAGCCCCTCCAGCCGGTAGGAGCCGACGCAGGACAGCAGAGCCTCGCCCTCGGCCGCCAGATAGGCGTCGAGGAAGGCGTCCGAGAAATCGCGCATCCGCATCTGAACCGTATCGACGCCGGACCAGACGATCTGGCCCTTGGTCGCCAGCGCTGCGCCCGAGTGCAGTTGGTGCGACTTGCCGCGCATGGCTTTCAGCCGCTCGCGCGCCGCGTCCAGAGACCTGGCCTTGGAGACCAGGCCGCCGTCAAAGGCCAGGGTCTGATCCGAGCCCAGCACCCAGGCGGTTTCGTCGTCGCGTGAGACGGCCAGGGCCTTGGCTTCCGCGAGACGAACGGCGAGGGCGGCGGCGTCCAGGTCGGTCGAGACGGCCTTGATGGCGTCCTCGTCCACAGCGGCGACGCGCACCTCGAAGGCGACGCCGGCGTTTTCCAATATGGCGCGGCGGGCCGCGCTCTTGGATGCCAGGATGAGAGCTTCAGATTTCACCAGGTCGTCCCGATCTTGTGGTTGCGATGCTCGCTCAGAAGATTGGTGATCGCCGCCGCCGTCTCTTCCACCGAACGGCGGGTCACGTCGATGGTCGGCCAGCCGCGCCGCTCGAAGGCCCGCCGGGCTTTGATCGTCTCGTCGCGCACGGCGTCCTGATCGGTGTAGTTCGACGACTGGCTGGCGTTCAGATTGTCGATACGGTTGCGCCGGATCTGAACCAGTCGATCAGGCGACACGGTCAGGCCGATCACCAAGGGGTTCTTCAGCTTGGTCAGCCGCTCGCCGTCCTCCTGACCCGGCACCAGGGGCACGTTGGCCGCCCTGATGCCCCGGTGGGCCAGATAGATGCAGGTGGGGGTCTTGGATGTCCGGCTGACCCCGCATAGAACGACGTCGGCGCCCTCCAGCTGATCCAGAGAGCCTTGGCCGTCGTCGTAGGCCATGGCGAAGTCCAGCGCCGCGATCCGGTTGAAATAGTCATGGTCCAGCGCGTGCTGGGCGCCGACGCGGGTGGACAGGGCCGCGCCAAGATAGCGCGACATGGCCCCGACCAGCGGATCCAGCGCGCCGATCTGGGGCATGTCTAGGCGACGGCAGCCTTCTTCCAGTTGCTCGCGCAGATCGCGGTCGACCAGGGTGTGGAGAACGACGCCCGGCGCGGACTCCACCTCCTGCAGCACCCGCTCCATCTGCTTTGCCGACCTCACCAGGGAGTAGATGTGCTCGATCGGAATGACGCCGTCGAAGCGTGCGGTCACCGCCTTGGCCATGGCGTTCAAGGTCTCGCCGGTGGAGTCCGACACCAGGTGAACGTGGAAATAGGTGGCCAGACGGGCCGGTCCCGAGGGTCTGGCAGGGCTCATGAGACTGTCTGTCTCCCTGTTGAAAGTTGGGGGACGGCGTTGGACCGTCGGGGCGCCGTTTTTCTTAGCCGCTGATCGATCCGCCCGCGAGCGGGGATGATGGTGGATCGCGTCAGCCGTCCGCCGCCGGATCATCCCAAGGCGGAAAACCGAATTTCCAACCGCTGTGGAAAATCCTAATGAAAGGTTAACGACGCTTAACCGCGTTCACAGCCGCAAGCCCCCGCAAACCCTTGCCCGTTAAGGTTTCGTTAGGGATTGTCCACGGGCGGGATCAGTCGTTTCGACATCCCCGTTAACGATAGGCCGGACGTGGATATCCGCTTTTGTTCCGCCGCCGCCGATCGAGTCATCCCCGCCATTCCACCGCACTACCTGCCACTTCGAATCTTTTAATTCTTAATCTGATTAGGGATTGAGAGCGGGGGGCTGTGACCTTAATCCTCCGGCATGACCGATCAGACCCAGACTGCCGATCCGACACCCCTGGTGCTACGGGCTCTCCGCGGGGAGACGTTGGCGCGTCCGCCGGTGTGGTTCATGCGCCAGGCTGGTCGGTATCTGCCGGAGTATCGCAAGCTGAGGGCCGAGGCGCCTGACTTCATCGCCTTCTGTCTGAACCCCGAAATGGCCGCCGAGGCGACGCTTCAGCCCATGCGCCGGTTCGGCTTCGATGCGGCGATCGTTTTCGCCGATATCCTGCTGATCCCGCGCGCTCTGGGCCAGGACGTCTGGTTCGAAACGGGGGAGGGGCCGCGTCTGGGCGAAATGCCGATCCCGGGTCGGATGGCCGAACTGGCCCCGGCGGCGGGCGAGCATCTGTCGGCGGTGGGCGAGACCCTGTCCATCGTGCGCGCGGCCCTGGAGCCGGAACGGGCCCTGATCGGCTTCGCCGGCGCCCCCTGGACCGTGGCGACCTATATGCTGGACGGCCAGGCGCGCACCCTCGGCAAGGGCGAACGCGCCCAGGCCCGCACCTACGCCTATGCCGATCCCGAGCGCGTCGATGAGACGCTGGAGGTTCTGGTCGAGGCCACGGCCCGATATCTGAAGATGCAGGCCGACGCCGGCGCCCAGGTTCTGAAGATCTTCGAGAGCTGGGCCGAGGGTCTGCCGGACGACCTGTTCGAAAGACTGGTCCTGAAGCCCCACCAGGCGCTGGTGAAGCGCACGCGGGAGCTGGGGGTCACCGTACCCCTCATCGGCTTCCCACGGGGCTCTGCGGCGCTTGCAGAGCGGTATGCCGAGGCGGTCGAGGTCGACGCCGTCGCCCTGGACACCGCTTGCCCTCTGGAGGTCGGAAAACGGGTGCAGAGGATCAAGCCGATTCAAGGGGCGCTCGACCCGCTGTTGCTGCGCGCCGGCGGCGATCTGCTGGACCGACGCGTCGATCAACTGATGGAGGCCTGGGGGCAGGGGCCTTGGCTGTTCAACCTCGGCCACGGCATCCTGCCGGACGTGCCGATCGACCATGTCGAGCAGGTTCTGAGACGGATCGGCGCCCAATGAGCGAAGCGACCCCCGGCCGTCGCATTGCGGTGGTGCTGTTCAATCTGGGCGGGCCGGACGATCAGGCTTCAGTCAAGCCGTTCCTGTTCAACCTGTTCAACGATCCGGCCATCATCGGCCTTCCAGGGATCTTGCGCACGCCTCTGGCCAAACTCATCTCCAGCCGGCGCGAAACCAGCGCCCAGGCCAACTACGCCCTGATGGGCGGCGGATCGCCGCTGCTGCCAGAGACCCGTCGCCAGGCCGAGGCTTTGCAGGCGGTGCTTGGCGCGCGGCTGGGCGGCGATGAGGTCAAGGTCTTCATCGCCATGCGCTACTGGCATCCGCTGACCGAAGAGACGGCGGCCGAGGTCGCCGCGTTCGGACCCGACGAAGTCGTCCTGCTGCCGCTCTATCCGCAGTTTTCGACCACGACGACGGAATCCTCGTTGAAGGCCTGGAATGCCGCCTATGCCGGCCCGGGCGTCAGCCGCGCCGTCTGCTGCTATCCGGCGGCGACAGGCTGGGTTGAGGCCCAGGCCCAGGCGATCGGAGAGAAGCTGGACGAGGCAGTGGGTCAGCCGGTGCGGGTGCTGTTCTCCGCCCACGGCATCCCCGAGAAGCTGGTGACCGGCAAGGGGGATCCCTACCAGGAGCAGATCGAGACGACGGTCGCCGCCGTGGTCGCCGCCATCGAGGCGCAGCGCGGGCCGATCGACCACGCCATCTGCTACCAGAGCCGGGTCGGGCCGATGAAATGGCTGGGCCCGTCAACGCCCGAAGCCATTGAAACGGCGGCCAAGGACGGGGTCGGCGTGGTTGTCACGCCCATCGCCTTTGTCTCGGAACATATCGAGACCCTGGTCGAGCTGGATATAGAATACGGCGAACTGGCCCATGAAAAAGGGGCCAGTCCATATTTACGTGCCCCGGCGGTCGGGATCGAGCCGCTGTTCATTGACGCGTTGGCCGACGCAGCCGTTAGCGCATTGTCCCACAGAGGCGTCGCGCCGTTCGGGCAGGGGTGCAAGGCGGACTGGAAGGCCTGTCCGCATCGCAAGGGAGGGCGGGCGGCATGAACACCTACGATCTCGCACGCGGGCTGCATATTCTGGCGGTGATCGCTTGGATGGCGGGTCTGCTGTTCCTGCCTCGGCTCTACGCCTATGACGCCGAACAGAACGCCAAGCCCGAACCGCTGAAAAGCGAAATGCAGACGCTGTTGCGGCTGTGGCAGACGCGGCTGCTGCGCATCATTCTGAACCCGGCGATGATCCTGGCCTGGGTCTTCGGTCTGTGGTTAATCCATATCGACGTCTCGGCGCGCGGCGCCGCCTTCCTGGGCGAACCGTGGATGGTCGCCAAGCTGGCAGGCGTCTTCCTGCTCAGCGGTTGGCATGGCTTCCTGGCGGCGCAGAGGAAGAAGATCGCGGCCGGCACGTCGAAATATTCCGGCAAGTTCTGGCGCATGACGAATGAGGTTCCCTTCATTCTGGCCATCATCATGGTGCTGTCGGTGACGACGGAGTGGACGTTTCGGTAAGCGGCTCCGCTTGACCTGACCCGCCGCCTGTGGTTCCGCTGGCGGCGAACCGTTCGGCGTCCTGCGTCGGCGGTCCCTCTCTTTCGTGACGCCTGCAGGCCTTGGAGCCAGCGGGAGACCGTCGCACCTCCCTTCGGCCTTCTGGCCAGACATTTTCAGAGACCCGCGCCGCAGCCGTCTGGCCGCGTGCGCCCGCGAGCCTGCATTATGACCGACGTCCGCGACACCAATACCGACACCCCCGAGAACGAAGGCGTGGAGGTTGAAACCCCCACCCATCACGGCGCGGCGCATGAAGCCGGCGAGGCGGCGGGCGCCGATTCTGGCGTGGACACGACGGCAGACGACGAAGAGGACGGCGAGCCCGTCGTCGCCAACGGCCGCATCACGCTCGCCGAGCTGAACGAGAAGACCCCGGCCGACCTGGTCGCCTTCGCTGAACAGCTGGAGGTCGAGAACGCCTCCAACCTGCGCAAACAGGATCTGCTGTTCGCCATCCTGAAGGCCCTGGCCGACGAAGAAGTCGAGATCATCGCCGATGGCGTGCTGGAAATCCTGCCGGACGGCTTCGGCTTCCTGCGCAGCTCAGACGCCAACTATCTTCCGGGGCCGGACGACGTCTATGTCTCGCCGTCGCAGATCCGCCGCTTCGGCCTGCGCTCGGGCGACACCGTCCATGGGGCCGTGCGCGCGCCGCGCGAAGGCGAACGCTACTTCGCCCTGCTCAAGGTCGACACGATCAATCTGGAAGACCCCGAAGCGGTCAAGACCAAGGTCCTGTTCGACAACCTGACGCCGCTCTATCCCGAAGAGCGACTGCACATGGAGATCCAGGATCCGACGTTGAAGGATCGCTCGGGCCGGGTCATCGATATCGTCGCGCCGCTGGGCAAGGGCCAACGCTGCCTGATCGTGGCGCCGCCGCGCGTGGGTAAGACGGTGATGTTGCAGAACATCGCCAAGTCGATCGAGCGGAACCACCCGGAAGTCTTCCTGATCGTCCTGCTGATCGACGAACGCCCCGAAGAGGTGACCGACATGCAGCGGACGGTGAAGGGCGAGGTCGTCGCCTCGACCTTCGACGAGCCCGCCACCCGCCACGTCGCCGTCGCCGAAATGGTGATCGAGAAGGCCAAGCGTCTGGTCGAGCACAAGAAAGACGTGGTGATCCTGCTGGACTCCATCACGCGTCTGGGCAGGGCCTACAACGCCACCGTCCCCTCGTCGGGCAAGGTGCTGACCGGCGGCGTGGACGCCAACGCTTT
Organism: Brevundimonas vesicularis; assembly: GCF_900445985.1. GTDB lineage: Bacteria > Pseudomonadota > Alphaproteobacteria > Caulobacterales > Caulobacteraceae > Brevundimonas > Brevundimonas vesicularis_D. Next base: position 550,976 of record NZ_UAQP01000014.1, on the reverse strand, counting down.
GCAAAGGCCCAAGCGCTTCTTCGGCGCCGCGCGCAATGTGGAGCAGGGCGGTTCGCTGACCATCATCGCCACGGCCCTGATCGACACCGGCAGCCGGATGGACGAGGTGATCTTCGAAGAGTTCAAGGGCACCGGCAACTCGGAGATCGTGCTGGACCGTAAGGTCGCCGACAAGCGCATCTTCCCCGCCATCGACGTGCTGAAGTCCGGCACCCGCAAGGAAGACCTGATCACGCCGAAGGATCAGTTGGCCAAGACCTATGTCCTGCGCCGCATCCTGAACCCGATGGGACCGCAGGACGCCATCGAATTCCTGCTCGACAAGCTGCGCCAGTCGAAAAACAACTCGGACTTCTTCCAGTCGATGAACACGTAAGTCGTCTTCGGACGTTTCACGTGAAACAGGAGACCATGCGATGAAGGTCAATGTGGAAGTCGAGTGCACACCGGCGGAGGCGCGAGCCTTTCTCGGCCTGCCGGACGTGACGCCGCTGAACGAGGCAATGGTCGCGGAGATGCAGAAGCGGATGGAGGCCAATGTTGCCGCGATGCAGCCCGATGAACTGATGAAGACCTGGACCAGCTTCGGCCTGCAGGCCCAGGACCAATTCCGACGCCTGATGGAAGCGGCGGTAAAGTGAGCATCCGCCCTCTCCGGAGCCGCTCGGTCTGAGTTGATGATCGACACCATCTTCGCCTTGGCGACGCCGCCCGGCCGAGGCGCCATTGCGGTTCTCCGTCTGTCGGGCCCCGGCGTCGAGGTCGCGTTGACGGCGCTCGGCGGAATCCGGTTAAAGCCGCGCATGGCGTCGGTGCGGGACCTCAGCCATGCCGGCGAGCACATCGACCAGGCGCTTGTGCTGCGTTTCGTGGCGCCAAATAGCTACACGGGTGAGGACGCCGCCGAACTGCATCTGCATGGCGGTCGCGCGGTCGTTGAGGCCGCCAGCCGCGCCTTGATCGCGTTGGGCTTGCGCCCGGCAGACCCCGGCGAGTTCACACGCCGCGCGTTCCAGAACGGCCGCATGGATCTGGCGCAAGCCGAGGCGGTCGCCGATCTGATAGACGCGGAAACCAGCGCCCAGGCCAAGCAGGCCTTGGGTCAGTTGGATGGAAAGCTTAGCGAGACCTATGCCGGTTTCCGCCGTGACCTTCTTCACGCCCTGGCTCTAGTCGAGGCCGAGATCGATTTTCCGGATGAAGAAGTGCCAGACAATTTGGCCCGTACGGCGGGGCCGGTGTTGGACCGACTTGGCGGCGACCTGCGATTGGCGGTTGATACGGGGCGGCGTGGCGAGCGGGTCAGGGAGGGCTATCGCATCGTCCTGATCGGTGAGACAAACGCCGGCAAGTCGTCGCTGTTCAATGCGTTGGTTGCGCGTGAGGCGGCCATCGTGACGCCGGTCGCCGGCACCACACGGGATGTGTTGGATGCCGATCTGGTAATCGGCGGCTATGCCGTGACCTTGTCGGATACGGCCGGCTTGAGAGACAGCGACGACCCGGTCGAGGCCGAGGGCGTGCGCCGCGCACGGCTTCGCGCCGAACAAGCCGACTTGCGCGTCTGGGTTCGCGCGCCGGGCGACCCGGACGGGGTGGCCGCGGCCTACGTCAAGGATGACGATCTGATCGTGGCGACCAAATCCGACCTTGGCGCCGGTCTAGGTGAAGGCGAGTATGAGACTTTGGCAGTCAGCACCGCAACTGGCGACGGCTTGGCTGAGCTTCGGGCCTGGATTGCTGCCCGTCTTGCGCACGATCTGTCAGGTGCCGACTTCCCCGCCGTGACTCAGGAACGGCATCGGCTGCGTTTGCTTGAGGCGCTGGAAAGCGTCGATGCGGCGCGGGCTGCGCTCGATGTAGCGCCGGAAATGGCTGGCGACGATCTGAGACGGGCTGCCGACGCTTTGGCGCGCGTGACAGGTGCGATCGGCGTTGAGGACATTCTGGGCGAAGTCTTTTCGACCTTCTGCATAGGAAAGTAGGTCTAGCCATACCGGTGTTTCACGTGAAACAGAGGCGGGTCGCGGTCAGATGCGATTGGTCCGCCTCTGGCGATCACACGCGTTTTGGCTTATGTGCCGGCGATGATTTCTCCCCATGATCTTATATTCGACGTCGTCGTCATCGGCGGCGGCCACGCCGGCTGTGAAGCGGCGGCGGCTTCCGCGCGGGCGGGCGCCCGCACCGTCCTTCTGACTCAGAAGTTGGAGACGATCGGCGAGATGTCGTGCAACCCGGCTATTGGGGGGCTGGGGAAGGGGCATCTCGTTCGAGAGATCGACGCCATGGACGGCGTGATGGGGCGGCTGGCCGATGTGTCAGGCATCCAATTCCGCCTCCTGAACCGATCCAAGGGCGCGGCCGTTCGGGGCCCGCGCAGCCAGATCGACCGCCGGCTCTATCGCAAGGCCATGCAGGCCGAACTGCAAGGGACGCCCAATCTGACCCTGTTGGCGGGGACGGCCGAGCGGCTTGTCCTTGAAGGCGACCGGGTCGTCGGCGTCGTGACTGGCGACGGAAAGACGGTACGGGCTGGGGCGGTCGTCCTGACGACCGGCACCTTCCTGAATGGCGTCATCCATCGCGGCGACGAGCGCATCCCAGCGGGGCGGCATGGTGAGGAGCCCTCGACGGGTCTGGCCGCCGATCTTCATGCGGCCGACCTGATGATGGGGCGTTTGAAGACGGGCACGCCCGCACGCCTGGACGGTCGGACGATCGCCTGGGACCGTCTCGAAATGCAGCAGGCGGACGAGGCGCCGTCGGCCTTTTCCTTTCTTACCGACCGGATCGACGTGCCCCAGATCGCCTGCGGCGTGACCCACACGACCGAGGAGACCCATCGGATCATCGCGGAAAATCTTGGCGAGAGCGCCGTCTATGGCGGCAAGCTTTCGGGACGGGGCCCGCGATATTGTCCGTCGATCGAAGACAAGGTCGTTCGGTTCGCCGACAAGACGAGCCATCAGATCTTCCTGGAGCCGGAAGGCTTGGACGATCCAACGGTCTATCCGAACGGGATCTCCACCTCGGTGTCGGAGCCGACGCAGCTCGCCTTCCTGCGAACCATCCCTGGATTGGAAGCGGTCGAGGTGTTTCGATACGGCTACGCCATCGAATACGACTATGTCGATCCACGCGAGCTGACGGCGGCGCTCGAGGTCAAGAAGCGTCCGGGACTATATCTTGCCGGACAGATCAACGGCACGACGGGCTATGAGGAGGCCGCGGCGCAGGGGCTGATGGCTGGACTGAACGCCGCGCGGTCGGCGGCCGGGCAGGAGCCGGTGATCCTGGGGCGTGATCAGGCCTATATCGGCGTCATGATCGACGATCTGGTGACGCGCGGTGTCACCGAGCCGTACCGAATGTTTACCAGCCGGGCGGAATATCGGCTGACGCTGCGAGCCGACAATGCCGACCTTCGGCTCACACCCCTTGCAATCGAGCTGGGTATCGTTGGTGACGAGCGGCGCATTCGTTTTGAAGGCAAGGCCTCGGCGCTTGCGGCAGCGAGCGCTGTTTCACGTGAAACACTGTTCACGCCCAATGAGGCCGGGGCGCTCGGCATTTCGGTCAACGCTGATGGTCGTCGGCGCTCGATGCGCGAACTGCTGGCCTTCCCGGATGTGACTTTGGATCAGTTTGTTTCGGCAGTGCCCGTCATCGCCGACTGGACCGATGAAATCCGCGAGCAGGTTCAAATCGACGCTGCCTACGCCAACTACCTGGATCGCCAATCGCAAGATGCGGACGCTCTGAAGGCGGAGGAGGAGCTGATGCTCCCGACCGATCTCGACTATGGCGCCGTTGGCGGTCTGTCGAATGAGGTCAAGGAAAAGCTGGCGCGCGTCCAACCTCGAACCTTAGGCCAAGCCAGTCGGATCGAGGGCGTGACGCCCGGCGCTTTGACGGCGCTGCTGGCCTATGTGAAGCGCGCACCCAAGGCGTCGGTCGCGGCCTGATGTTGGAGGCTGAACAAAAGGCGTTCCGCGCACGCGCCAATGCGTCAACGGAACAGATCGCCGACCTCGAAGCCTTTCGATTGCGATTGGTCGAGGCCAATGCGGTGATGAATCTGGTGGGTCCGGACAGTCTGCAGGACTTCTGGAACCGCCATGTCTGGGACAGTGCTCAACTGCTCGATCTGGCTCCAGAAGCGAAGACCTGGGCGGATCTGGGGGCGGGAGCTGGCTTTCCCGGACTGGTCCTTTCCATCATGCTCAAGGGGCGGGAGGGTGCGCATGTCTGGCTGATCGATAGCCTGGCCAAGCGCTGCCGATTTCTTCAGGAGGTCGTGAATGCCTTGTCCCTGCCGGCGACGGTCATCGTCGGTCGGGCTGAGGCGCAGTCTGTGACGTGTGACATCGTCACCGCCCGCGCCGTCGCGCCGATGGAGAAACTGCTGGGTTATGCACAGCCCTACTTCCAAAGGGGTGCACAAGGTCTGTTCCTGAAGGGGGAGCGTGCCGAATCCGAGTTGATCGAAGCGCGCAAATCCTGGCATTTCGAGGCTGAACTGGCCCCGTCGCAAAGCGACGTGCGCGGCCGCATCGTGACAATCCGGAGCCTCCGCCGTGCCCGCTCAACGCGCTAGAAAGCCCGCCCGCGTCCTCGCCGTATCCAACCAGAAGGGCGGGGTCGGCAAGACGACGACAGCGATCAACCTCGGCACCGCATTGGCCGCCATCGGGGAGCGCGTGCTGATCGTGGATATGGACCCGCAGGGCAATGCCTCAACGGGCCTGGGTGTTCCACGTGAAACACGGCGCGTCACCATCTATGATGTCGTCGTGGATCAGCGCTCCATCGCGGATGCATCGGTGCAGACGACGGTGCCGGGTTTGTGGATCGTACCCGCTGATGCCGACATGTCGGGCGTTGAGATCGAACTGAGCCAGGCTGATCGCCGGTCGTATCGGCTGCGTGATGCTCTTCGCGCGCACGACGATGGCCCTACCGCGTATGACTACGTCCTGATCGACTGCCCGCCGTCGCTGAACCTGCTGACGCTGAATGCGATGGCGGCGGCGGACGCGGTGCTGGTGCCGCTGCAATGCGAGTTCTTCGCCCTGGAAGGTTTGAGCCAGCTGATGCGCACCATCGACATGGTCAAGCACAGCCTCAATCCGTCGTTGGAAATCCAGGGCCTGGTCCTGACCATGTTCGATCGTCGCAGCGCCTTGTCGGGCCAAGTGGCGAACGACGTCCGCGCCCACTTCGGGGACAAGGTCTATGAGAGCGTCATCCCGCGCAACGTCCGCGTCGCCGAGGCGCCGTCGTTCGGCAAGCCGGCGCTGATCTATGACCTGAAGTGCGCGGGCAGCCAGGCCTATCTGCGGCTGGCCAAGGAAGTGGTGAAGCGCGAACGCCAGCGGCTGAAGCTGGCCGCCTGAGTTTTATTGGAAACGGAACAGTATCTTGGCTGAACGACAAAGAGGTCTGGGCCGCGGCCTGTCGGCGTTGATGGGACAGGACGCCGAGGCGCCGGTCGCGTCGGATGCACCCGCGCCCGCCGGCGTGCAACGCGTGCCGATCGAAAGCCTGAAGCCCAATCCGGACCAGCCGCGCAAGACCTTCCGCCAAGAGGATCTGGAGGAGCTCACCGCCTCGATCCGCGACAAGGGCGTCCTGCAGCCGATCCTGGTGCGGACTCAACCGGGTGAGGACGGCGTCTGGCAGATCATCGCCGGCGAACGGCGCTGGCGCGCCTCACAGGCGGCGCGCCTGACCGAGGTGCCGATCGTGGTCCACGAGATGGACGACGTCGAGGTGTTCGAAGTCGCGATCGTCGAGAACGTCCAGCGCGCGGACCTGAATCCTCTGGAAGAGGCCGAGGCGTACCGCGTTCTGATGGATCGCTTCGGACGGACGCAGGATGCGGTGGCGGGCGTGGTCGGCAAGAGCCGCAGCCATGTGGCCAACACCATGCGCCTGCTGCAACTGCCCGAGCGGGTGCTGTTCTATGTGCGCGAAGGCAAGCTGTCCGCGGGTCACGCCCGGGCGCTGATCAATACGCCCGACCCGGGCCAGTTGGCGGACATCGCCTTTGTGGATGGTCTCAGCGTCCGTGAGACCGAGGCTCTGGCGCGCCGTGCGGTCGAGGGGCCGAAGCCGACGAAGGCCAAGTCGGCGTCGGCGGCCGCAGGCGGGGAGGGGGCGGCCGATGTCGCCGCCTTGCAGCAGGATCTGGCCGATGCGCTGGGCTTGAGGGTGCAGTTGTCGGACAAGGGCGGCAAGGGCGAACTGACGATCGGCTACGGCTCGCTGGAGCAGCTCGACGACCTGTGCCGCCGTTTGATGCGCGGCTGAGCGGCGGACTGTGCTAGGGTGTCGATATGACTGAAGACACGACACCCACCGCTGCCGACAAGCTGAAACAGGCGCTCGCCGCCAAGAAGGCCAAGGCGGGTCATGGGTTCAACGCCCAACCGGGCGCCAAGGCCGAAGAGAAGGCTGTGTCGGCGCGCAATGTCGCCATGGCCCAGCCTGCCTTCCGCAAGGCGTCCAAGCGCGGCTAGGGCTACAGCCCCAGCCGTCTGGCGCGACCTGCGATTTCCAGCAGCAGGCGCTCGGCGATCAGTTGGTCGGGCATTCCCGTCGTCTTGGTGGCGACATCGGCCATGTTGATGCTGTCCAAGACCTCGTCCAGGGCTTCCAGCCGCCAGGATCGCGCCTGACGCAGCATTTCCGCCTCCTGTTTCCAGAAGACGCCAGCGGCCTTGGCGGCCTCCTTGGCGTTTGCGCCGTTGGCCTGCAAGATATTGATCCGGCGTAGCTTTCCGAGATGGATCGCGGCGGAGCGAACGGCGAGCACCGACGATTCGCCCTCGGCGAAAGCGCGCCTGAGCCCCGCCTGCGCCGGGCCGGGACGCGCGCCGAAGGCCTGAAGCGCCGCATCCGACAGGGAGGCGTCGGGCTCGACGCCGAGATGATGCTCCAGGGCATCCATATCCAGCGTCTTGCCGGAGCCGGGGCCGATGAAGAGGGCCAGGCGCTCGATCTCTTGCCGCATCAGGCCCCGCTCGCGCGGTAGGCGCGCGACGAAGCGGTCCAGGGCGTCGGAGGTCAGGCCTACCTTGTCGGCGGCCAGGGCCTCGCGGACCATGCGGGCGACATCGCCAGTTTCGTCCTCGTAGCAGACGATGCCGACCGCGCCGTTTTCCTTCTCGGCCGCCTTTCTGAGCGCGGATTCACGGCCTAGCTGGTCGGCCTCGACCACCATCATGGCGTCAGGATTGTAGCCGCCATCGGCGTGGATTTTCAGCGCGGCGGCGACAGCCTTGTCCACGCCGGGCTTCAGCGCCGACAGACGGATGCGCACCAGACGACGGCCGCCCATCAGGGACATGGCCGTCAGCGCTTCTTCCAGCTTCGTTTCGTCGCCATCGATGTCGCTGTCGGTCAGGACGGTGACATTGAAGGGGTCGTTCAGATCGGGCGTGACCGTCTTGCACAGCACCTCGGCCCGCTCGGCGACGCCTGACCGGTCCTTGCCGTGGATGACCGCCGCCCGGATCGCCGGATCGGGCGCCTTCAGAAAGCGATCGATCTCGGGGCGTTTGGCCAGGATCACGGGTTCGACAGCGCCTGCATCAGATCCAGTCGTATCAGGCGAGCCAGTTCGGCTGCGGCGCGCTCCTCGCCGTCCTGCTGGGCGGCGATGGCGGCATAGGGCTGGTCGGCTGTGGCGTAGGTCGTGGTGACTGTTTCCGTGCCGCTGACGGGCGTTCCCCCAGCGGCCGGGGTCAGGGTCCAGGTCGCCTTGACTGTCAGCTCATAACGGGTGGCGGTGTCGTCGATACGGCGACCCAGCGAGCGGCGGTTCTGCTGGACCTCGGTCGTCAGCCGATACAGCGGCGTCGCGCCGCGATCCCAGGCGAGGACGTCTTCCAGCTGCTCGCGCAGGCGATAGCCAAGGCGATCGTCTTGGGTCGTGACGGCGATCCGGCGCAGGGACGAACCCACGGCCGGCTCGGCGTACATGGGCGTGAAGCCGCAGGCGGACACCGCCAGAGACGCGAGAACCGCGCAAGCCGCCGCAATACGCATCAGCCGGCCACCAGATTGACGATGCGGTCCTTGACCACGACGATCTTCTTCACGCTCAGACCCTCCAGCCGCGCCTTGACCGTTTCGTCGGCCAGGACCAGGGCTTCGACCTCGGACGGCTCCATGCCGCGCGGCACGCGGATTTCCGCGCGACGCTTGCCGTTGATCTGGATGGGCAGGACCACCTCGTCGTCGGCCGCGAGCGCAGCGTCCCACACGGGCCACGGCGCGTCCAGAACCATCCCGTCCTCACCCAGCCGCGTCCAGGCTTCTTCGGCCAGGTGCGGGGTGAAGGGGGCGATCAGACGGGCCAGCGCCGACAGGGCCTGACGCTTGGCGTCGCCGCCGGCCTGGGCGTTGTCGCGGATGGTGGCGACAAACGCGTAGAGCTTGGCGATGGCGGAGTTGAAGCGGAAGCCTTCGACCCCTTCGGACACGGCCTTGATGGCCTTGTGCGTTTCGCGCAGCAGCTCGGCGTTGGCCTTGTCCTCGCCGGCGAAACCGGCGTCATAGGCGTCGAACAGGGTCCAGGCGCGCTGGACGAAGCGGCTGGCGCCCTCGACACCGCCGGGGGTCCACTGCACGTCCCGCTCGGGCGGGCTGTCGGACAGGACGAACAGGCGACCGGCGTCCACGCCGTGGCTTTCCAGAATCTCGGCCGGAGCGACGACGTTCTTCTTGGACTTGGACATCTTTTCGATGTCGCCGATGACCAGGGTCTCGCCGGTCGACAGCTGGCGGGCGGAACGCACACCGTTGTCGTTCCTGAGCTCGACGTCGGTCGGCTCGACCCAGCCGCCGTCGGTGCGGCGATAGGTTTCGTGAACCACCATGCCTTGCGTGAACAGGCCGGCGAACGGCTCCTTCACCGACAGCATGCCGGCGTCAGACAGGGCGCGGGTGATGAAGCGCGCGTACAGCAGGTGCAGGACCGCGTGCTCGACCCCGCCGATATATTGATCGACAGCCAGCCAGCGGTCGGCGGCGGCCTTGTCGATCGGCGCCTCGGCCGTCGGATCGGTGAAGCGGGCGAAATACCAGCTGGAATCGACGAAGGTGTCGAGCGTGTCCGTTTCGCGCGTCGCATCGGCGCCGCACGACGGGCATTTGACGTGCTTCCAGGTCGCGTGACGCGCCAACGGGTTGCCGGGCACGTCGAAGGTCACATCATCAGGCAGGATGACCGGCAACTGATCGGCGGGAACCTCGACGACGCCGCAAGTCGGGCAGTGGATGATCGGGATCGGGCAACCCCAATACCGTTGGCGGGAAACGCCCCAGTCGCGAAGGCGATAGATGGTCTCGGCGCGGCCCTGGCCGGCGGCCTCGACCTTGGCGATCGCGGCGGCCTTGGCGGCCTCGACGTCCATGCCGTTCAGGAAGTCGGAGTTGAAGATGCGGCCGGGGCTGACATAGGCCTCGGTTCCGATTTCGACTGTCTCGGCGTCGTCGGGTTTGACCACCGGCCTCACCGGCAGATCGTATTTGCGGGCAAAGTCGAGGTCGCGTTGGTCATGGGCCGGGCAGCCGAAGATCGCGCCCGAACCATAGGTCGACAGCACGAAGTTGGCCGCCCAGACGGGCAGGGTCTTATCCGGATCGAAGGGATGGTGGACGCGAACGCCCAGATCCACGCCCAGCTTCTCGGCCTTTTCAATCTCGGCTTCACTGGTGCCGGTCTGAGCACAGGCCTTGACGAAGTCCGCCACGTCCGGCCGATGTTCGGCGATGGCCTTGGTCAGGGGATGGTCGGGGGCCAGGGCCAGGAAGCTGGCGCCGAACAGTGTGTCGGGGCGGGTGGTGTAGACCTCGATCGGATCGCGGGCGTGATTGGGTTCGCCCTCGGGGGAGGGGGGCAGGAAGGCCGGCGCCTCGGCGATGTCCCACCACAGGGTCGCGCCCTTGGACTTGCCGATCCAGTTCTCCTGCATCAGCCGGACCTTTTCCGGCCAGCGGTCCAGGGTCTTCAGGCCGTCGATCAGATCGTCGGCATAGTCGGTGATGCGCAGGAACCACTGGTTCAGCTTGCGCTTCTCGACCAGGGCGCCCGAGCGCCAGCCGCGTCCGTCGATGACTTGTTCGTTGGCCAGGACCGTGTTGTCGACCGGATCCCAGTTGACCACCGCATCCTTGCGATAGACCAGACCGCGCCGATACAGCTCCAGGAACCAGGCCTGCTGCTTGCCGTAGTACTCCGGGTCGCAGGTCGCGAACTCGCGCGACCAGTCCAGCGACAGACCCAGCAGCTTCAGCTGCTCGCGCATGTTGGCGATGTTGGAATAGGTCCAGCCTTTCGGGTGGATGCCGCGCTCCATGGCCGCGTTCTCGGCCGGCATGCCGAAGGCGTCCCAGCCCATCGGGTGCAGAACGTCGTACCCCTGCGCGCGCTTGGACCGCGCCACCACGTCGCCCATCACATAGTTGCGGGCGTGACCCATGTGGATGTTGCCCGACGGATAGGGAAACATCTCCAGCACATAGTATTTCGGCCGGCCGGTGTCCTTCGTGACGAAGGCGGAAGCCTCGGCCCATCGGGCCTGCTGGCGGGGTTCGGCGGTCTTGGGTTCGTAACGGGCCACGGTCGTCCTGAAAGTCGAAAGGGCGCTGACGCCCTCCCGGCTCAACTAGCCCGAAGGACGACAGCGCCCAAGAAGTAATGCGTTTCGGCGTTCCCAGCAGGTCCGACGAAACTAAACCAGTCGGCGCTCAAGTAGCCTGAAGGGCGATAGCGCCTACGAAGACACTAATGCTGGCGTTCAGCCAGCATTAGACAGGTTCAGCTGGCGCGCCTTGGTCAGGATGGCGTTTTCCAGATCGGCCTCGGTCTGGGCGGCGACCGGGGCGGCGGTCCACTGACCATCGGCGCCCTTCACTTCCTTGGTCACCGTGACGTTCAGCGCGTCGGCGCGCAGACGGGTGTCCAGAATGAAGACGGTCGCCTTGAAGCGCTCGTTCGGCGTCTGAGGGTTGATGTACCAATCATAGTTGATGACGCCGCCCCACGGATCGGCGGTCAGCAGCGGCATGAAGCTGAGGGTGTCCAGCGAGGCGCGCCACAGGAAGGCGTTCACGCCGATGCCCTGTTGCACGTTCGTCTTGGGCGCAGACTTCTTGCCGCCGACGAAGGGAATGCTCGAGCAGGCCGACAGGGACGCGCCCAGGGCCACGCCCGAGACCAGCACGACCGCGACGTTCCGAACCAGGGCCTTGTTGAGGCTCATCAAGAGAAGTCTCCGTAAACTCAGGGACGTGAGAGCCCTCGCCCGCACGCGCGCACGGCATGAGGAATGCCGACTGCCAGGCTCTATAACACGGCGAAAAGGGGCGATGACAAGGCGAAGTCGGTTCCCGTCGCATCGCGCATCGCGGTGTTTCGTGAAGGGGATGTGAGATTTCGCCGGAATCCGCCCGAATCCCGTGACGCTTGAGACACATACGCCGACAACAATGCGCGGGAACCTTGTTATCGCCGGCTCATTGCGTTGACCGCGCAGACACCCGGTGTCTAATCGCGGGGCTCACGACCATATAAGGTCGGTTCAGGGATGAAACGCCGCCTCATGGCGGGGTTCGAAGGATTTGGTATGCGGTTCGGTGGTTTCCTGGCTGTGATGATGGCGACGACGGCGATGGCCGCGTCGACGTCGGCGCTCGCCCAAAGCCGATCCACAGTCTCTCTGTCGGAAGCCCAGGCGGCGCAACGCAATACGCCGGCGCCGCAGCGTCGCGGTCTGCGCCTCAACGACCGCGGTCGGTGGGGTCTGGATTTCAACCTCAATCAGCCCGTCGGCCGCGAGACCGAATGGGGGGACGTCGAAGCCGGCGCCTACTATCGGCTGAACGACCGTCTGCGCGTCGGCGCCGCCGCCGCCGTCAGCACGCCGGAAGCCGATCCGGCCCGCGCGCCCGAAACCAACGGCCGGGCCCAGCCCCGCGTCCGTCTGGAAACCATCTTCAAGTTCTGATTTCGATCGGTCAGCGAAACGCTGACTGGATCGCACTTACCGCCGCCAGGCCGCAGGCGCCTGTGTGTGCGAGCGTTGCGGCGTTTGCTGGCGTGACCCCACCCAGCGCATAGACCGGCAGGGCGGCGGCTTTCACATGCCGTTCGAATGCAGCGACGCCCAGGGCGGATTTACCGGCGGACGCGCCGCCTGCGGGAAATACCGGCGACAGGATCAGGGCGTTCAGGTTTTCAGGCGGCGGGGATAGGCCGTGCCAAGACGCCGTCAAAATCCAGTCGGGTCGGTCCGAGCGAATGCGCGTGGCCTGCTCCGCCGCCCGTTCAGGCAGGTGGAGCCCGTCGGCGTCGATCGCCTCGGCCAGATCGGGGTCCAGCCCGACCAGCAATTTCACGTCCCGACCGGCCGTCGCTTCGCGAAGCCGATGCCCCGTCTCGACGGCGTCGGAGGCGCCGAAGGCGCGATAGATCACGGCCGAACCGGCGGGCAGGCGCGCCGCCGTCTCCCACGGTCGGGGCGTGCGATCGGGGTCGGTGAAGAACAGCATCGGCGGCAAGGCCGCGGCGGCCGGGCTGACAGCGGCGGCGGCGCGGTTTAGAGCGGTCGCGGCGTTCCAGAGCGCGCGCGCATCGTCGCTGTAACCGGCCGGCAGGATCATGACCTCTTCTTCCTCCGCTTTTTCCGCCCCGTCCATCGCCGAAAAGGTCGCCGAGGTGCGAGCGCGCATCGGCGCCGCCTGCCATGCGGCCGGTCGGGATCCGGCGGGCGTGACCCTGACTGCTGTCTCCAAGACGCAAGCCCCCGAGGCCATCGACGCCATCCTGGCGACGGGTCAGCGGATCTTCGGCGAGAACCGGGTGCAGGAGGCGCAGGGACGGTGGGCGGACCGTCGCGCAGCCTTGCCGGGCCTGGAGTTGCGGCTGATCGGCCCGTTGCAGACCAACAAGGCCGAGGATGCGGTCGCTCTGTTCGACGTGATCGAAACCCTGGACCGCGAGAAGCTGGCGCGGGCCCTCGCGCAGGCGGGCGAAAAGCGCGGCCGATCGCCGCGCGTCCTGGTCCAGGTCAATACCGGCTCCGAACCCCAGAAGGCCGGCGTCCTGCCCGACGCCGCCGACGCCCTGATTGCGGCGGCGCGCGACACCTACGGACTGACGGTCGAGGGTCTGATGTGCATCCCCCCGGCGGATCAGGACGCCGAGCCGCATTTTCAGATGTTGCGGGACATGGCCGAACGAAATGGTTTGCCGGTCCTGTCGATGGGCATGAGCGGCGACTACGAGACCGCCATACGGTGTGGCGCAACGCACGTCAGGGTGGGAACGGCCCTGTTCGGGGAACGAAATCGACCCGAAACGCCCTCTAGCTCGTAACCCGATGTGAATATTCGCACCCCCAAGCCTTGGCGCGGGGGCCAAGCCTCGCCATTGTCTGTCCCATGCCTACGCCCAAGACCATTCTGATCATCGACGACGACGACGACCTGCGCGAGGCCTTGGCCGAGCAGCTGAATCTGCATGAGGAGTTTCGCACCCAGCAGGCGTCGACCGCCACGGACGGGGTGCGGATGGGGCGCGAGATCCGCGCCGACCTGATCCTGCTGGACGTCGATCTGCCCGACATGGACGGCCGCGAGGCCTGTCGCCTGTTGCGCAAGGACGGGGTTTCGACCCCGGTCATCATGCTGACGGCGCAATCGGCGGACGCCGACGCCATCCTGGGTCTGGACGCCGGGGCCAACGACTATGTCACCAAGCCCTTCCGGTTCGCCGTGCTGCTGGCGCGCATCCGCGCCCATCTGCGCAGCCATGAACAGTCCGAGGACGCGGTCTTCACCATCGGCCCCTACGAGTTCCGGCCCGCCGCCAAGGTGCTGATGGACACCAAGGGCAAGAAGGTGCGGTTGACCGAGAAGGAAACCAACATCCTGAAATACCTCTATCGCGCCGGGGCCAAGCCGGTGTCGCGCGAAGAGTTGCTGACCGAGGTCTGGGGCTACAACGCCGGGGTCACGACCCATACGCTGGAAACCCATATCTACCGTCTGCGCCAGAAGATCGAACCGGAACCGGGCCATGCCCGCCTTCTGCTGACCGATGCGGGCGGATATCGGCTGCAGCCCTAACGGCTCAGTCGGCCAACTTCGGGCGGATCGTGAACAGCGGCAGGAAGATGTGGACCAGCGGGCCGATGGTCAGGGCGTAGAGCAACGTGCCCACTCCGACCGAACCGCCCAACATCCAGCCGACGGCGATAACAGTCAGCTCAATGGCCGTCCGCACCCATTTCACCGGCCAGCCGGTGCGCGCGACGATGCCGGTCATCAAGCCGTCGCGGGGACCGGGACCAAGACCTGCGCCGATATAGGCCCCGCTGGCCACGCCATTCAGGACGATGCCGGCGATCAGCAGGCCGGCCCGGAGCGGTAGGTCCAGGTCGGACGGGATCCAGTCCAGACCGAAGTTGGCGACCGTGCCGATAAGCAGCACATTGGCCACAGTGCCAATTGCAGGCTTCTGGCGTAGGGGGATCCACAGCAGAAGCACGGCCATACCGATCAGATTGACCACTATACCGAAGCTGACGCCGGCGGGTTTCGCGAACTGCTCGAACACCCCTTGGTTCAGCACGTCCCACGGATCCAGACCGAGATCGGCGCGGACGATCAGGGCGATGGACAGGCCGTAGAGAAATAGGCCGGCGAAGAGCTGGATCAGGCGACGGGTCATAAATCGAGCAGGTGCCCTAAACTGGCTATCGAAAACAGGGCCAGTTATGCCATTCTGGCCTGATGTCGTCGCGGTCGATCGGTCTTGGTTCCCTGACGCGCCATCTCGGCGCTTGGCGGTCGTCGGGCGCAGGCGCGGCCTATCGGCAGCTCGCCGGTGCGGTACGACTGCTGATTCTGGATGGCCGATTGCCCTTGGCGGCGCGGTTGCCCGGCGAACGGGAACTGGCCCAGGCGCTGGGCTTGAGCCGAACGACCGTTTCGGCCGCCTATGGCCGCTTGAGGGATGACGGGTTCCTGACCGGCGGGCAGGGTGCCGCTGCACGCACCAGCCTGCCGACCGGACCTGCACCGCGTGTCGAAGCGGGGGCAGTCGCCGACAAGCCCGGCCTGATCGACCTGACCGCCGCCGTCCTGCCGGCCGATCCCAATGTGCATGCGGCCTATGTGCGGGCGCTGGAGCGATTGCCGGCGAACCTGCCAGGACACGGTTATGAGACGGCGGGGCTGGAGGAACTGCGCGAAGCGGTGGCCGCGGGATATCGGCGGCGCGGCTTGGCGACCTCTTCAGGGCAGATATTGATCACGCATGGCGCGCACAACGGACTGGTCCATCTGCTGCGCCTGACGACGCGGCCCGGCGCCCCGATGGTGTTCGACCATCCCACCTATCCGCAGGCGATCGACGCCATCCTGGCGGCGGGCGGTCGCGCCGTACCCGTCGCCTTGCCGGACGGCGAGGGCGAGGAGGGTTGGGATGTCGAGGGTCTGATTGCGGCCTGCCGAAGCAGCAACGCGGCCATGGCCTATCTGGTGCTGGACCACAACAATCCGACCGGCCGCATGATGCGGGCGGCGGACCGGACGCGCTTGCTGGCGGGGCTGAAGGGGTCGGAGACCCTGCTGGTGCTGGACGAGACCCTGGTCGAACTCACCTTGAGCGGACCGCCGGCGCTCAGCGCCTCGGCCGTCGATGCGCCGCGGATCGTCAGACTGGGTTCGATGTCCAAAAGCGTCTGGGGCGGTTTGCGGATCGGCTGGATCCGCGCTGACCGGGCGGTGATCCAGCGTCTGGCCCAAAGTCGCGCCAGCTTCGATCTGGGTGTTCCGATCCTGGAGCAGCTGGCGGCGGTCGAACTTTTGAACGACGGCGGCAAGGCCCTGGCGGCGCGCCGGCCCCTCTTGCGCGCCCGGCGGGATCATCTGCGGGCGCGGCTCGCCGAAAAACTGCCTGAGTGGGTCTGTCCGCGCCCGGCTGGGGGACTGTCCCTATGGGCGCGGCTGCCGGGGCCGATCAGTTCCGCTTTGACGATCGCAGCCGAGGCCGAAGGCCTGCGCCTCGCCGCCGGTCCGCGATTCGGCGTCGACGGCGCCTTCGAACGCCGGCTGCGCCTGCCCTACACCTTGGCGGAAGATCAGCTGGACGAGGCGGTAACTCGGCTTGCGCGCGCCGCCAGGAAGGTCGGCCGGGGTCGAAAGGCGGCGGGGTCAGTCAAGCCGGTCGCCGTCTATTGAGGATCAGACGTCCAGATCGACCGTGACCGGCGCATGGTCGCTGGGACGATCCCACTCACGGACGTCGTCGTGGATGCGGGCGGTGTCCTTGACCACGGCGGGGGTCAGGCCGGGCGAGGTCCAGATGTGGTCCAGACGAAGGCCCCGGTTGGACTTGCGGAAGTCGGCGGCGCGATAGCTCCACCAGCTGGCCAGTTTCTGGGGCTCGGGGAAGCGGTCGCGCAGCACATCGGCGAAACCGCCCGTCTCCTGAAGCCGGTTCAGGGTCTCCACCTCGATCGGCGTGTGGCTGACGATCTTGGACATGTAGCGGTGGTTCCAAACATCGCCCTCTCCCGGTGCAATGTTGAAGTCGCCGGCCATGACGAGGGGGCGAGACTTGTCCTGCTTGGCCACGATCGCGGTCAGCTGCTCGTAAAAATCCATCTTGTGATCGAACTTGGGGTTCAGCACCCGGTCGGGAACGTCGCCGCCGGCCGGGATGTAGAAGTTCTGAACGTCGATGCCGGACACGCGGGCCGAAACGCAGCGCGCGTGACCCAGTTTGCAGACTTGGAAGGTGTCGCTGTCGTCAAGCGGCAGGCGGCTGGCGATGGCGACGCCGTGCCATCCCTTCTGGCCCGCCACGCGAAGGTGGGGCATGCCCATGTCCTCGAAGGCGCCGCGCGGGAACTGGTCGGTGGTGCATTTGATCTCCTGCAGCATCAGGACATCGGGCGCGCGTTCGGCGACGAAGCGGGCCACCTGGTCGATGCGCAGGCGGACGGAGTTGATGTTCCAGGTGGCGAGGCGAAGGGTCATGCCCCCGTCTAGCAGGCGCGCCGCGTAAAAAAAGCCCGGCCGCGACGGGCCGGGCTCTGGGAGGTTCGTCTCTCTCGCCGCCGGGGAGGGGGATATTCCAGGGCGGTAGAACGGCCGCCGCCGCTCGTGTGCTCAAAGTGTCACTGATGACTATAAAAGTCAAATCGTCACAATTGTCCACTTGTGCGTGCTCATTATGAAACAGTCTGGACGCGGATCAGTCTCGTGGCGTTTGCGCTTGCGGGGCCGTCGCCCATTCGCCGCGCCAGTCGTAGCTGAGCGTTACGCAGTGTCGATAGGCGCCGTCCGACCACCGACCCACCGCCTGCATCGTCAGGGGACGGGGCGCACGGACGCGACCCATGATCAGCCAGACCTCGTCGGCGCCGGGACACAGGGCGCGCGACAGGCCGCGGCCGTCGCCGTCCTGATCGATGCCGTAGATATCGTTTTCCTCGGCGCCTTGGGGCAGGACGCGTCGCGCGGCGTCCGGTCCGCCGCGCGTGAAGCCTGCCGTGCCGCGTGCGGTGGTGGAGAACAGACGTTCCACCTGCACCGCCCCGAACAGACCGCGCCGCACCTGCAAGGTCACGCCCTTGGTCAGCGCCTGGGTAATCCGGTCCGACGCATTATAGGCCAGGTAGCGGGCGTCCGCATGGGCGGGCGCCGCCGAACCGACGGCGATCAGGGCGAGAGCGGTGGCGGTGATCCGGCGCATACGTTTCTCTTCCTCAGGTTTTACGGCGAGAACGGGGCCTGATCCGATCAGTGATCGCCGAGGCAGCGCAGCGCGACCTCGAGATTGCGCAGGCCGTCTTCGCCGGTGACGGCCGGCGTTTCGCCGGTCGTGATGGCGCGGGCGAAGGCCTCCAGCTCCTTTTTCAGCGGCTCGGCCGGCCAGCTGTTCAGCATCCGGGTCGAATAGGAGCCGTCCGGCTGCTGGCCGAAATATTCGGTGACCTGGCGCGTGATCAGATCGGCGACGATGAATTTGGTCTTGGTCGCGACCTGCAGCGTGCGGGTCTTGTAGGGGGTGACCCAGTTGGTGGTGATATGGGCGATCACCCCGCTGTCCAGGCGGAACTGAAGCAGGGCCGTGTCCTCGCGGTCGGCGCGGGTGCGGGCCAGTTGCGGCTGCACCTCGACGATCTCGGAGCCCGTCAGGTGGCGGATGATGTCGATGTCGTGCACGGCCAGGTCGATGACCACGCCGACCTCGCCCATGCGGGGCGGGAACGGACCGACGCGGGTGATCTGGATCGAGATGATGTCGTCGTCAGTCACGGCTCGCTTTACGGTTTCGACCGCCGGATTGAAGCGCTCGACCTGACCGACCATCAGAACGCGGTCATTGGCCTTGGCTGCATCGATCATGCGCTGGGCGTCGACGACGCTGGCGGCGATCGGCTTTTCGACCAGGACGTGGACGCCGTTTTCCAGCAGGGCGACGCCAATCTCGGCGTGGAACCGGTTGGGCGTGGCGACGATGGCCGCGTCCAAGCCGGCGTCGACGAAGGCCTGGGCCGTCGTGACGGGCGATGCGCCATAGGCGGCGGCGACGCCCTCGGCCGTCACCGCATCGGGATCGAAGACGGTGGTCAGGTCGAACTCGCGCATTTCAGAAGCGACGCGCGCATGGTTGCGGCCCATGACGCCGACGCCGGCGACGCCGATCTTGAGGACGGGGGTGTTCGGCATCGGCTTAGCCCTTGTAGCTGGCGACGGCGGCGACGACCTTGTCCTGGGTCGCCTCGTCCAGATCGGCGTGCATCGGCAGGCTGAGGACCCGGTCCCTCAGCCGTTCGGTGACGGGCAGGCCGCCTGCGCCCTGCGGGAAGCGCTGATAGGCCGGCTGCATGTGCATCGGCACCGGATAATAGACGGCGGTGGGCACGCCCTGATCCTTCAGGTGCGCGGCCAGCCCGTCGCGGTCCTCATGCTCGATCGTGTATTGCGCCCAGATAGAAACGCCGCCGTCGATGACGTGGGGCACGGCCGAGACGTGGGGCGCGAGGCGTTCGTTGTAGCGGGCGGCGATCCGGTTGCGCCATTCGATTTCCTGACCGAAGACCTTCAGCTTCTCGATCAGGATGGCGGCCTGGATGGTGTCCAGCCGGCTGTTCATGCCGATGCGCATGGCCAGATACTTGGGATCGTGGGCGAAGGCGGCGGCGCCGGCCTCCAGGTCCTTGGCGACGACCTTGCCGTGCACGCGAAGGGAATCCATTTCCTGAGCCAGGTCGTCGTCGTCGGTCAGCACCGCTCCGCCGTCGCCGTAGCAGCCCAGGGGCTTGGCCGGGAAGAAGCTGGTCGTAGTGACATCAGCCCACTTCAGCGGATGATCGCCGTTCAGGGTGCAGCCGAAACCCTGCGCCGAATCCGAGATCAGCTTCAGCCCGTGGCGGTCGCAGATCGCGCGGATGGCGGGATAGTCGGCGGGCTGACCGAACAGATCGACGGCGATGACCACCTTGGGTGTCAGGCGACCCTCGGCCTTGACCGCTTCGATGGCCGCCTCAAGCTTGGCCGGGTCCATATTGTAGGTGTGGGCGTCGACGTCCACGAAAACGGGTGAGGCGCCCAGCCACGGCACAACCTCGGCCGTGGCCGTGAAGGTGAAGCTGGGACAGAAGACGGCGTCGCCGGTGCGAACGCCCCAGGCGATCAACGGCAGGATCAGGGCGTCGGTGCCGTTGCCGCAGCCCAAGGCGTGCTTGGCCTGGCCGAAGGCGGCGAGGTCGGCCTCGAACTGGCGGACCTGCGGACCCATGACCCAGGCGCCGCCCACGACGGCCTCCTGAACGGCGGCCTCGATCTTGCCGCCAAGGCGCTGGCGCTGGGCCTGTAGGTCGATGAAGGGGATCATGGGGGACGCTCTCCACGGGGGGATCGGGGGCGGCGGCCGGACAGGCGGGCCGCGAATGTCGGGTCGTCCTAGCAAGATCGGGCGCGCGGGCCAAATCGCGCGGCGTCACATCGCGTTGCCCTTTGCTACCGCACACAGGTCTTGGCGCCCGTCGGCTTGCGCCGTAAGCCAGCGCCATGACGACGCTTTCCGCCGCCCGGACCAGGGTTTCGAACTGGCTGTTCGACCATGCCCTGCCGCTATGGGCCGAGCGGGGCGTGGATGCGCAGGGGCGCTTCTTCGAGCAGCTGGATTTCGATGGCCGGCCGGTGACTGGTCTTCGTCGTCGCACGCGGGTTCAGGCGCGTCAGGTCTATGTGTTTTGCGAAGCGGCTGCCTTGGGATGGGCGCAGGGCCGTGCGGTGGCCAAGGCCGGGCTGGATCAACTGATAGCCGACCGCCGACGTGATGACGGCCTTTGGGTCTCGGCAACCGATGACGACGGCGTTGTGGTCGATGAGACGCCGGATCTCTATGATCTGGCCTTCGTTCTGTTCGCGCTCGCGGCGGCGCACCGCGTCTTGGGTGATGCGCGAGCGCGGCCTCTAGCGCTTGAGACGCTGGCTGCGATCGATCGGTTGATGGCGTCTTCGCATGGGGGATGGGAGGAGGCCCTGCCGCCACGCCTGCCGCGGCGTCAAAATCCTCACATGCATATGCTGGAGGCGATGCTGGCCTGGCAGGCGATTGCGCCTGATCCGGCGTTCGAGGTGGCGGCGCGGGCGTCGCTGGACCTGTGCAAACATCGCTTCCTGGTCGACGGCACGATCCGCGAATATTTCACCGAGGATTGGTCCGCCGATCCAGCGACGGGTCATGTGATCGAGCCGGGCCACCTCGAAGAATGGGCCTGGCTGTTGAAACAAGCCGGGGACGGTTCTGATCTGGCCACGGCGCTGCATCGTCGGGCGGCAGCGCAGGGTTATCGTGACGCGTTCGCCATCCGCGAGATCGGCCCGGCGGGAGAGGTGCTGGATGGCGGGCGGCGTCTGTGGGCCCAAACCGAGGCCATTCGCACGGGGTTGAGTTTTGGCGACGCAGGCGTTTCGGCACTGATCGCCGCCGTGTTCGACACGCATCTGGCGACCGCCGTGCCGGGCCTATGGGTGGACAGCTACGACGCCGACTGCCGCTCGCACGATGCAGCGGCGCCGGCGTCCAGCCTCTATCACCTGATGACCGCCTTTTCTGAACTGCTTCGGAGCGACGCATGACCGGCCTGCCCGCCGCCTTTCTGGATCGGGACGGGGTGCTGATCGAGGACAGCGGTTATCCGCATCGTCCAGAGCATCTGAGGCTGATCCCCGGCGCGGCGGCGGCGGTGCGGCGGATGAATCAGGCCGGTTATCTGACCGTGATCGTGACGAACCAGTCGGGCGTGGCGCGGGGCCTGTTCAGCGAAGAAGCTATGAACGCCTTCAACGATCTGCTGGTCGCGCGACTGGCCGAAGAGGGCGCGATCATCGACGCCGTCTATTCCGCGCCCTTCCACCCCGAGGCGATCGAGGCGCGTTACCGCCATCCCGACCACCCTGATCGCAAGCCCAATCCGGGCATGTTGCTGCGCGCCATCGCCCAGCACCATCTGGACCCGGCTCAGTCCTTCATCATAGGCGATCAGAAGCGGGATCTGCAGGCCGGAGAGCGTGCCGGGGTGGCGGGCTACCTCTTCGAAGGGGGCGATCTGGACGCCTTCGTGCGCGATGTGGTCGGTCTCTAGGACCGGGCGTCGCATTTCCTCGCCCGGTGAATTACTCTGATCCAAAATCGGAGGAAATCGCCAATGAGCGCGCCCTATCCATTCGTTGAACGCCGCTGGACCTCGCCGGATGGCCTCTCTCTCTTTGCGCGGGATTATGCGCCCGGTCCTGGCGTCGCGCGCCCGCCGGTGATCGCCATCCATGGCCTGACCCGCAACAGCGCCGATTTCGAAGCCATCGCGCCGCTTTTGGCCCAGAGCGGGCGTCGGGTGCTGGCCGTGGATGTGCGTGGACGTGGCCTGTCGGACCGTGCGCCCGACGCCATGACCTATATGCCCGACGTCTATGCGCGCGACGTGCTGGCCCTGATGGAGCAGGCCGGGATCGATAAAGCGGTCTTCGTCGGCACCTCGATGGGCGGGCTGATCACCATGGCGCTGACAGCGATGCGGTCCAAGGCGGTGGTCGCCGCGATCCTGAACGACATCGGGCCGGAGGTGGCGCCGGAAGGTCTGGCGCGCATCGCCGCCTACAGCGGCCAGCCGGTCGAGATCGGCTCCTGGGCCGATGCGGCGGCCTATGCGAAGCGGATCAATGCGGTGGCGTTCCCGCACTATACGGATGCGGACTGGGACGCCTTCGCCCGGCGCATTTTCCGCCAGCAGCCCGACGGCGAGATCGCGCTGGACTACGATCCGGACATCGCCGTGCCGATCCGAGCGGCGGGCGCCAAGGCGCTGGTCCCGAACCTGTGGCCCATGTTCCGACGCCTCGCGAAGAAGAAGCCGACGCTGCTGGTGCGGGGCGCTGCCTCGGATCTGCTGAGCGCCGACATCGCCGCGCGGATGAAGAAGGCGGCCCCGACCATGGCCTATGTCGAGGTTCCCGGCATCGGCCACGCGCCCATGTTGGACGAGGCCGAGGCCAAGGCCGCGATCTTCGAATTCCTAGCCGAGGTCGATTAGTCCCTGGTCGGATCGACCCGCGACGTGTCGCCGTAGGTCAGGGCTAGGAAGACGTCTTCCAGGTCCGGATCTTCGGTGGTGATGTCGGCGATGGTGACGCCGGCGGCGCGCACAGCGTTGATGACCTGTTCGACCGACGACTGCCCCTTCTTGTAGGCGACTGCGAAGGCGCCGCCCGGACGGGGCGTGACCTCGAAGCCGACCAGCACCGGCGGCGTCGCCTGGGGCGTTTCAGGGGTCACGACGACATTGCGGCTGTCCAGACGGCGCAGAAGCTGCGGCGTCGGCTCGCAGGCGACCACCTCGCCCCGGTTGACGATGGCGATGGTGTCGCAAAGCTCCTGGGCCTCTTCGAGATAGTGGGTGGTCAGGACGATCGTCACCCCCTCCTCGTTGATGCGTCGGACGTAGGCCCACAGCTGGCGACGCAGTTCGACGTCCACGCCGGCCGTGGGCTCGTCCAGGATGAGGATGGGCGGATTGTGGACCAGGGCCTTGGCCACCATCAGACGGCGCTTCATGCCGCCGGACAGGGCGCGGACATAGGCGTTGGCCTTGTCCGACAGGCCCAGTGCGGCCAGCAGTTCGTCGGACCGTCGCTCGTCCCTGGGTACGCCGTAAAAGCCCGCCTGCACCTCCAGCGATTCGCGCGGGGTGAAGAAGACGTCGGCGACGATCTCCTGCGGCACGACGCCCAGGGCCGCGGCGGCGTCGCGCGGCTCCTTGTCAATGTCGCGACCCCAGATGGTCACAGAGCCTTCGGACTTCTTCACCACCCCGGCTAGGATGTTGATCAGGGTCGATTTGCCTGCGCCGTTCGGGCCCAGCAGGCCGAAGACCGAGCCGCGCGGAATGACCAGATCGACGCCGCGCAAGGCCGTCTTGGGAGCAGCTTTTTTGGACCCGGCATAGGTCTTCTTCAGTCCCCGCACCTCGATGGCGTTGTCGGGCAGGGCGGGGGTCTCTGGCATGGTCGATTATTCACTCGGACGGGACGGCGAGCGGCATAGGTAGGGCGAGGGATCGCAATCGCCAACCTGTCTCGCGACAGCATCAGACAAGCAGACCTGTCCATGTGTCAACGGTGCTTGACGTCTCATAGGTGTGTGTCTAGCTTGCTTGTCATAAAGACAACCAACCTTGATGGAGATGGCCATGACAGCCGTTCAAAAAGCCAAGCCGCCCATGACCCGCACCCGCCTGATCGGCTTCGTCGCTATGGCGGTCTGCGCCATTGGCTATATTGGTGGAGGAGTGGTGCTGCTGGCGGGCAAGACTGACCAGATCGAGATGACGCATGCCGCCATCGCCGGCGCCGCCCTGTTGCTGATCGGCGAGATCGGTCTGTGGGTCGGCGCGGCCTGTCTGGGCCTGACCTTGTTCAAGAAGCGCAAGGCGATGCTGAACCGGCTGCTGGGTCGCCGGACCGCCGAGGTTTGACCTTCCGGCCTGCGCCGCCTAGGAAGCCCGCAAGCCTCTCAGACCCGGACCGGACCATGCCTCCCCGCCATTCCGACGCCATCATCCCGCCGCCCGAAGAGATCGTCGTCTCGACCAAACGCGTGGCCTGCGACGGCGGCGGCGGGGCCCTGGGTCATCCGCTAGTCTATATGGACATGGGCGAGGACGACTTCATCGAGTGCGGCTATTGCGACCGGCGTTTCGTCCTGTCGGCCCAGGCCCACGACGAGAACGAATATCTGAGCCCCGCCGCCCGCGCGCCCGAGGCCCACTGAGACCGTAACCTCAGTTCAGTCGCGGTGTTGCAGCGGTTGGGTCTATAGACGGCTGACACGCTGTTCGGACGGAGACGAGCCTTGCGCTATCTGCACACCATGGTCCGGGTAAAGGACATCGACGCCTCGCTGCACTTCTATTGCGACCTTCTGGGTCTGCAGGAGGTGCGCCGCACCGAGAACGAGGCGGGCCGGTTCACTCTCGTGTTTCTCGCAGCGCCCAAGAATCTGGAACAGTCGGCGGCGGAACGCTGCCCCGAGGTCGAACTGACCTTCAATTGGGACCCGGAAGAGTATCAGGGCGGCCGCAACTTCGGTCACTTGGCCTATAAGGTCGATGACATCTACGCCGCCTGCCAGACGCTGATGGACGGCGGGGTGACGATCAACCGTCCGCCGCGCGACGGCAACATGGCCTTCGTCCGCTCGCCCGACGGCATCTCAATCGAATTGCTTCAGGAAGGCGCGCCGCTGGCGCCGGCCGAGCCCTGGGTCTCCATGCCGAACGTCGGCGCCTGGTGATGACGGCGCGGGCGGCGGCTCTGCTGACGGTCGCTGCGGTCGTGCTGTCGGCCTGCGCCTCGACCACCGAGAGCAACACCGGCCGCACGGCGACAGAGCAGCTGCTCTTGGCGCGCGCCTCGGACCGGGCGGTCGAGGGGCTGGTCCTGCCGTTGCCGACGGGCGCTTCGGTCTTCATCGACGACGCCTATTTCCAGGGCGAGGGCACCCGCTACGCCGTCAGCGCGATACGCGGCGCGATCTCGGACGCCGGTTTCAGCCTGGCCCGCAACAAGGACGAGGCGAACGCCGTGTTCGAGATCCGCGCCGGCGCCCTGTCGCTGGAGCAGATGCGGCGCGTCTTCGGCATTCCCGAGATGCGGATCCCGATCAACGAGACCTTCAACGTCGTCTCCCTGCCGGAACTGTCGGTCTACAGCCACCGCGACCGGGTCGGGGTCGCCGAGTTTTCCGGCTTTCTCTACGAAGCCAAGACCGGTGCGCCGTTGGGCGCCGTCGTGCCGATGATCGGCACCTATCGCATCCGCAGCCACAAGGCCTTCATGGTCGTGTCCTGGGGCCAGCAGCAGGCCCAGCCGGGTCAACGCGATCCGGGATCGAGCTGGACCGAATTCTGACGCTGACGCGGGGGCGTTGGAGCCCTATGTTCCGGCCATGACCGAGACGACTGCGCCCGAAAATCCAGAGACCGAACGCCAGATGACGCAGGACGGCCCTGCGCTGCGGCTGTGGATGATCGACGCCTCGGCGTACATCTTTCGCGCCTATCACGCCCTGCCGCCATTAACGAGAAAGTCCGACGGCCTGCCGGTCGGCGCGGTCCAGGGCTACTGCAACATGTTGTGGAAGCTGCTGAAGGACATGAAGGGCGCCGATGGTCCGACCCATCTGGTGGCGATCTTCGACCATTCGGAGAAGACGTTCCGCAACACCCTTTACGATCAGTACAAGGCCCATCGCCCGCCGCCGCCCGAGGATCTGGTGCCGCAGTTCCCGCTGGTGCGCGAAGCGACGGCGGCGTTCGGCGTGCATTGCGTCGAACTGCCCGGCTACGAGGCCGACGACCTGATCGCCACCTACGCCTGCAAGGCGCGCGATGCGGGCGGGGAGGCGGTGATCGTCTCTTCCGACAAGGACCTGATGCAGCTGATCGGCGGCGGCGTCGTGATGTGGGATCCGATGAAGGACAGGCGTCTGGCCGAGCCTGAGGTCTTCGAAAAGTTCGGGGTTGCGCCTGAGAAGATGGTCGATCTGCAGGCCCTGATCGGCGACAGCGTGGACAACGTCCCCGGCGCGCCAGGCATCGGGCCGAAGACGGCGGCGCAGCTGCTAGACGAATACGGTGATCTGGACACCCTGCTGGCCAACGCCGGTGAGATCAAACAGCCCAAGCGCCGCCAGACCCTGATCGACTTCGCCGACCAGATCCGACTGTCGCGCGAACTGGTGCGCCTGACCTGCGATGCGCCGGCGCCTGAGGCGATCGACGATTTCGCCGTGCGCGATCCCGATCCCGCGATCCTGTCGGCCTTTCTGGAGACCATGGAGTTCCGCTCGCTGCAGCGCCGCGTCGGCGACGGCAAGGCCGGGCCCAGCGACGTCTCGGCCTTTGCGCCCAAGCGTGCGCCGAACCTGAGCGCGCCGGTCGCCACGCCGCGCTACGGCCAGGTCGTCGAAGGCCCGGCCGAGGTTCAGACCTTCGATCACGCGGCCTACGAATGCATTCAGACCGAAGAGGCGCTGGATCGCTGGATCGCGCGCGCGACCGAGGTCGGCGTCGTCGGCTTCGACACCGAGACCGATACGTTGTCGGCGACCCATGCGGGCCTGTGCGGCGTGTCGCTGGCGGTGGGGCCGAACGAGGCCTGCTACATCCCCCTGACGCACGAGCACGAGCCGCAGGCTGGCGAGGGCGGTCTCTTTGGCGAAGCGGGAGAGGCGCCCGAGCCGATCCATCAGCTGGACAAGCCCACGACCCTGGCCAAGCTGAAGACGTTGCTGGAAGACCCGTCAGTCCTGAAGGTGCTTCAGAACGCCAAATACGACATCGCCGTCATGGCGCGTCGGGGCATCCGCGTCGCACCGTATGACGACACGATGCTGATCTCCTATGTGCTGGAGGGCGGACTGCACGGCCACGGCATGGACGAGCTGGCGCGCCTGCACTTGGGCCACGAGCCGATTCCATTCAAGAGCGTCGCGGGGACAGGCAAGAGCCAGAAATCCTTCAAGCACGTCGCGCTGAAACCCGCCTCGGAATATGCCGCCGAGGATGCGGATGTGACGCTGCGGCTGTGGCGTATCCTGAAACCCCGCCTGGCGCGTGAGGGTCTGTCCACCGTCTATGAGACGCTGGAACGCGGCATGCCGACGGTGCTGGCGGACATGGAGCTGAATGGGGTTCGCATCGATCCCGACCGGCTGAAGCGGCTGTCCAGCGAGTTCGGCCTGCGCATGGCCGAGCTGGAGGCCCAGGCTCACGAGATCGCCGGACGGCCCTTCAACATCGGCTCGCCACGCCAGATCGGCGAGATTCTGTTCGGCGAACTGAACTTGCCGGGCGGCAAGAAGACCGCCTCGGGTCAGTGGGGCACCGACGCCAGCGTGCTGGAGGAACTGGCGCTCAGCCACGATCTGCCGCGCGCGATCCTGGACTGGCGCCAGCTGTCGAAGCTGAAGGGCACCTATACGGACGCCCTGACCGCGGCGGCCGATCCCAAGACCGACAGGGTGCACACCAGCTATCAACTGGCCGCCGCCACCACGGGCCGTCTGGCGTCCAGCGATCCCAACCTGCAGAACATCCCGATCCGCACCGAGACGGGCCGCGAAATCCGCCAGGCCTTCATCGCTGCGCCGGGCAATGTCCTGATCAGCGCCGACTACAGCCAGATCGAGCTGCGCCTTTTGGCCCATATCGGCGACATCCCCGAGCTGAAGCGCGCCTTCAAGGCGGGGCTGGATATTCACGCGGCGACGGCCTCGGAGATGTTCGGCGTGCCGGTCGAGGGCATGCCGTCCGAGACTCGCCGTCGCGCCAAGGCGATCAACTTCGGCATCGTCTACGGCATTTCGGCCTTCGGCCTGGCTAATCAGCTGGGCATCGATCAGGGCGAGGCGGGGGCCTATATCAAGACCTATTTTGAACGTTTCCCCGGCATCCGCGCCTATATGGACAAGACCAAGGCCGAGGTGCGCCAGACCGGCTTCGTCTCGACCGTCTTCGGCCGCCGGATCCACATCCCGGCCATTCACTCCAAGTCCGGCGCCGAGCGCCAGTTCGGCGAGCGCGCCGCCATCAACGCCCCGATCCAGGGCGCGGCCGCCGACATCATCCGCCGCGCCATGATCCGCATGCCCGCCGTCCTGACCGAAGCCGGCCTCAGCACGCGCATGCTGCTTCAGGTCCACGACGAACTGGTGTTCGAGGCGCCGGAAGCCGAGGCCGATCGCGCCATCGCCGTCATCAAACGCGTGATGGAAAACGCGTCGGATCCGGCCGTGGCGTTGTCCGTGCCGTTGGTGGTGGATGCCCGCGCGGCGTCGAACTGGGACGCCGCGCACTAGGATCGGGTTAGGCGGCGATCATGCCGATGTCATCGGGGACTTCGCCACGGCCCAGCAGGCCGGTTTCGAAGTCCATGAAGATGTCCATCAACTCCTCGACGCTCACGGGCGGGGCCGAGGGGCCGAAACGGAAGCGCCAATAGCTGACGATATGCTGCACGGCCCCCAGCTGGTCGCCCAGTTTCGAGAACATGGATGGGGCGTCCAGCAGGAAGTCGCGGAAGGCGATCGGGCGGCCTTCCTGGGTCAGTTTGGCGTAGGCGTCGTCATAGATGCGCAGGGTGCGGCTGACTTCGTCGCACGTCTTGATGATGCGACCGCGCAGCACATCGCGGCTTCGGGTGAGGTATTCCTTCGCGGCGTGGTCCACCTTGCCGACCGGCTTGATGGTGCGCACAGCCTCGGCGACCGCCGCGACCTCGCCCAGCAGGGCCGCGAGCGTCCATTTGTAATAGAGGAAGCCTTTCCAGCAGAAGACGCCCTCCTGATATTGCTCGGGCGCCAGACGCAGGGTCAGCCGCAGGGCGTCCAGCTGATCGCCGGGCGTGTTCGACAGGATCTTGGACGCCATCCGCCCGGCCGAATCCGAGTTTACCGCGATGGTGTCGCCGCCAAAGCTCAGCGTCACAAGCGGTTCGATTTCGTTACGCACGAAGGTCAGCATTCGCTGAAGATCGCTGTCGCTGATGGAGAAGTAGCAGGGCGCGGGATCCAACCCGCCACGTCGAAGCTGTTCTCGCAGAAGAAACGGATCCAGCGACGGAAGTTTGTCGATCAGTCGCAGGGTCTCGATGTCGGGATGGTTCGCGGGAACGCCGAACGCCTCCATCATGACGCGCTCGAAGCCGATCTGATTGACGAAGACGTATCGGCCGCCGGTCTTCAAATCCGCATCGTCGATCGGCATCACCACCTTGGTGGCCACCTGGCGTCGGCCGTTAAACAGGTCGGTTTCGTTTCGCCGCAGCCGATGTTTGATGATGAGGGCGCGGTTCAGAGCCGCTGTGCGGAAGATCGGGCGCGCGGCCCAATCAGGGTTGCGCACGGCGCCGTCGAAAGCGCTGTCGCCATTCTCTTCCCAGACGCGCAGCAGGTTCAGCACGCGAGCGGTGGAAGCCGATCCTCTCAAAAGCTCCAGGTTGCGAACGGCGCGATCAGTCATGGCGCTGACCCTAAGCCGCAATCGTCACCAAATGGCTTAGCTGGACCAGAAAAATATCCTTGGTTGATGAAGCCCGTTAAGTTGAGCCTTAGACCCGCTAGCAGAACGTTCGATGCGCTGCGCTGGCGCGTGAAGCCGATCCGGGTCTAGAACGGCTGCATGCAGATTTTCGACATTCTGATCATCCTCGCGATCCTGGCCGTGACGATCACCTTGGGCTTCGGCCTCTATTCGCTGTTCCGGGGCGGGGATTATGCGCGCAGCCATTCCAACAAGCTGATGCGCCTGCGCGTCGGGCTTCAGGCGGTCGCCGTCATTCTGCTGGTCGTCGGCATGATGTGGAAGGCGACGCAGGGAGCCTGATCATGGTGACGCTGAATAAGATCTACACCCGTACGGGCGATGACGGTCGCACGCGTCTGGCGTCCGGCGCGCCGGTGTCCAAGAGCGATGCACGCGTCGAGGCCTATGGCGCGGTGGATGAGCTGAACGCGGTAATCGGGGTCGCCCGGCTGAACAGCGGCCAGAACGACCGGATCGACGCCATGCTGGGCCGGATCCAGAATGAGCTGTTCGACCTGGGCGCCGATCTGGCCACGCCTCTGGACCCGCCGCCGGCCTGGGAGGCCTTGCGCATCGTCGACAGCCAGGTTGCGCGGCTGGAGCAGGAAATCGACTGGATGAACGAGAGCCTGAAGGCGCTCGACAGCTTCATCCTGCCGGGCGGCGCGCCCTTGTCGGCCCATTTGCATGTCGCGCGCACCGTCTGCCGACGGGCCGAACGCGAGGCGGTGCGTCTGATCGAAAACGGCGAGGCCGTGAACGTCGAGGCGGTCAAATATCTGAACCGCTTGTCCGACCATCTGTTCGTCGCTGCTCGACGCGCCAACGCCAACGGCGCCAGCGACATCAAATGGAAGCCCGGCGCGACCCGCTAGGCGAAACCGGTCAGGCGGCGGGACGGGCCGCCGCCAGTGCGGCTTTCTGACGCTCCGCCTCTGCGGCGCGGGCGCGGCCTTGGGCGGCGAGATCCTGTTCGATCCGAACCAGCTCGCGGTTCTTCTCGGCCGAAGCCTCGGCGCGCGACACGCCATTGGGACGGCCGGTGATCTGGGCGATGGAGATGGGCTGGGCGCAGATGCGGCTTTCCATATCGTACCATTTGCCCGCCGCCTCGCAGCGTTTGCCGGGCGCGACCCAATAGTCCTGCAAGGCGAAAATCCCGACGACCGTGATGCCGAACAGGCCGAAGAAGATCATCGCCAGGCGGGGAAAGGTCAGGAAACGCTTCATCTCGTGGTCCGTTGGATAGGGATCGAAGCCACAGCTTGACCCCGCGTTACGTTGACAGGCCTTCGCGACCGCTCCATGTCCTGCCCACACATTCAGGCGATTTCACGGATAGACCCATGAAGGTACTCGTCCCCGTCAAACGGGTGATCGACTATAACGTCAAGGCCCGCGTCAAGGCGGATCAGTCGGGCGTCGATCTGGCCAACGTCAAGATGAGCATGAACCCCTTCGACGAGATCGCCGTCGAAGAGGCGGTTCGTCTGAAGGAAGGCAAGGAACACCATGCCGCCGGCACCGCGACGGAAATCGTCGTGGTCTCCATCGGCGTCACCCAGGCGCAGGAAACCATCCGCACGGCGCTGGCCATGGGCGCCGATCGAGGTCTGCTGATCCAGTCGGACACGGATCTTGAGCCGCTGGCGGTCGCCAAGCTGCTGAAGGCGGTGGTCGAGGAAGAAAAACCCGACCTGGTCCTGATGGGCAAACAGTCGATCGACGGTGACAACAATGCCGTCGGCCAGATGCTGGCCGCCCTGCTGGACTGGCCCCAGGCTACCTTCGCCGGGAAACTGGCGATCGACGGCGGAAAAGCCACGGTCACGCGCGAGGTCGATGGCGGCCTGCAGACGATCGCCGCCGAACTGCCGGCGGTGGTGACGGTGGACCTGCGGCTGAACACGCCGCGCTACGCCTCCCTGCCGAACATCATGAAGGCCAAGAAGAAGGAGATCGCCATGAAGGCGGTCGCCGACTACGGCGTCGATGTCGCCGACCGCCTGAAGGTCATCAAGGTCACCGAGCCGCCCAAGCGGTCGGCCGGCGTCAAGGTGGCCGATGCGGCCGAACTGGTTTCCAAGCTCAAGTCTGCGGGAGCGCTGTAATATGGCTGTCCTCGTCATCGCCGATCACGACGGTTCGACCGTTCGCGACACCACCCACAAGACCGTGACCGCCGCGCTGGGCCTGTCGTCCGATGTGGACGTCCTGGTCCTGGGGCAGGGGGCGCAGGCCGCCGCCGACAGCGCCGCCAAGATCGCGGGCGTCCGCAAGGTGCTGCTGGCTGATAGCGCCGGTCTGGGCAAGATGCTGGCTGAGGCGGTCGAGGCGACCGTCCTGCCGCTGGCCGGGGGCTACGACGCCATCCTGACGCCTGCGACCACGGACGGAAAGAACTTCGCCCCGCGTCTGGCCGCCAAGCTGGACGTCGCGCCGATCTCGGACATCATCGAGGTGGTGTCGGCCGATACCTTCGTGCGCCCCATCTATGCCGGCAATGCGCTGGAGACGATCCAGTCGGCCGACGCCAAGAAGGTGATCACGGTGCGCCCGACCGCCTTCGCCGCCGCCGCCGAAGGCGGATCGGCTGCGGTCGAGAGCGTCGCCGGCGCCGATGCGCCCAAGACGGCTTTCGTGTCCGAGGAAATGGTCAAGTCGGACCGGCCCGAACTGGGCGCCGCCAAGATCATCGTCTCGGGCGGTCGCGCCCTGGGCTCGGCGGATGAGTTCCATGCCGTGATGGAGCCGCTTGCCGACAAGCTGGGCGCCGCCATCGGCGCCTCGCGCGCGGCGGTCGACGCCGGCTATGCGCCCAACGATTATCAGGTCGGTCAGACCGGCAAGGTGGTCGCCCCGGCGCTCTACATCGCCATCGGCATCTCGGGCGCCATTCAGCACCTGGCCGGGATGAAGGACTCCAAGACCATCGTCGCCATCAACAAGGATGCGGACGCCCCGATCTTCCAGGTCGCGGACTATGGTCTGGTCGGCGACTACAAGACGGTTGTGCCGGAACTGATGGCCGCCTTGGGCTAGGCCGAGGTCGAATCGATCTGAAGAGGGCGCGGCGCCGATCGGAGCCGCGCCCTTTTTCTTGCCCGCAGAGGACCACATGGCGAACTTGCCCATAAGGCTGCAGCCTGGCGCTGCGGCCGATCGCATTGATGGCTGGACGAGCGACGCCGAGGGAAGGCCCGTGCTCAAGGTGCGCGTCCGCGCCCGTCCGATCGAGGGAGAGGCCAACGACGCCCTGATCCGGCTCCTGGCCAAAAGCCTTGGCGTGCCGAAGTCGTCGATCAGCGTAGGACGCGGCGGACAGTCGCGCTCGAAGATGATCGTCGTGCAGGGGCTGGATGACGAAGAGCTGCGCTCGCGCATCCTCGACGTTCTTTCTGGCGATTGAGAAGAGCCAACCGGCCGGTTGGCGCGTTCTCCATTCGAACAGGAGACCAGCCCAATGACGATGGACGCCCGCATCCTTCACGCCCGCAGCGGCGTTACGCTCAAGCAGAAGGGCGATGTCTATGCGGTCTCGAGCCTGCGGCTGTCCGAGCCGGCGACTTTCTCGGAAGAGGCGGACGCCCAACGCGCCTTCGATGATGAGGTCGCGGCCTCCGAGCAGGATCCGGAACTGATGTCGCGTCTCGGCGGGGCCTGAGAAGGCGAAACGCCCGGATTTGCGGACCCCAGCTAGGCTTGAAGATTGCGATTCCTGATCGACGATCATGAGTCTGCGAGAAACTTCCCCTGTCTTGTCAGAATCCGCTTGCTGACAAATCCGCGTCTCCG